>NZ_JBBXMW010000041.1:0-13988 GCF_038442325.1 Methylorubrum subtropicum
ACCGGTGAGCTTTCCGAAACGTCGGTCCAGCGTCATACTCTCACGGCTCGATCTCTCGACCGAACCCGCAAGGACATGAACAAGCCGCCCGCGTTTCTCTTTCTCGATATCAACTTGTCAAAGAGCGAAGAAGCCTACACCCGAGGTGTAACCTCCTGCTGCCGACGCGCCATCGTCCCGGTTGCCCGGCCCGATCAGCCCGTCTTCAGCGATAAGTCCGTGGCGGTCCCGTTCACGCATCGACCGTAAGTCGTTGCCGGGAAGCCCGCCCGAGCGGTCCGTGGCGTCTAGAGCCGGCGAACCGTCCTGTCAACCGTCATCCGATCGACACATCGAAGACACGAAAGACAGCGATCGTCCGATCCAGTCGCCCGGATCAGCCGTGCCGCTCAATCAGTCCCGGTGACCTTCAGTTCATCCCGCCGCCCAAGTGGTGGGCCGCGGCGCCCCGTCGGTGAGGTGCTTCTACGGGGCCCTTATGCCCTCGTCAATCGGAAAATCGAGAAAAGTTCGCGGGAGCCTGCCAAGGGCCTTCCTGGCGAAGCGGAGGGGCGGTCGGTGGGGAGGGTATGGCCGTTTGGGATTCCGGCCAGCCGACCCGTGGCGCGTGAGCGCCCCGGCCGATGGCCCGAGCGCTCGCGCGAGATGGTCCGTCGTCGGAAGGTGCGTGCCGCGTCAGGCGGCGCGGACGTTGGCCAGGAACGTCTCGACTTCGCTGCGGAGTTGCCGCGATTGCGCCGCGAGCTGGTCGGAGGCGCCGGCGACGCTGGAGGCGGCGTGGCCGGCCTCGTCGGCGGCCTGGGCCACGGCGACGATGTCGGCGGTCATCTCGCTCGTCCCAGTCGAGGCCTGGACCATGGAGCGGACGATCTCCTGGGTCGTGGCGCCCTGTTCCTCCACCGCGGCGGCGATGCTGTTGGTGACGCGGTTGATCGCCTCGATCTCCCCGGTGATCATCCGGATCGCCTGCGAGGTGCCTTGCGTCGCCGCCTGGATCGCGCCGACCTGCTGGGCGATCTCGCTCGTCGCCCGGGTGGTCTGTCCGGCGAGTTCCTTCACTTCCGCCGCGACCACCGCGAAGCCGCGGCCCGCCTCCCCGGCTCTGGCGGCCTCAATGGTGGCGTTGAGCGCCAGAAGGTTGGTCTGGCTGGCGATGGTCGAGACCAGATCGACGATGTCGCCGATGCGCGAGGCGGCGGTGGCCAGCGCCGTCATGGTCTGCTCGGTGCTGACCGCCCCCTCGACGGCCCGGGCCGAGAGACCCGCGGCCTGCTCGACCTGGCGGCCGATCTCCTCGACAGTGGCGCCGAGTTCCTCTGCTGCCGAGGCCACCGCGTTGACGTTGCCCGCGGTCTGGTGGGCGGCGCTCGCCGCGCTGGTGGAGCGGCGCGAGGTGTCCTCGACGGTGCCGCGCATGATGCCGGATGAGGCCTGAAGCGCGCCGACCGCGCCGGACAGGCGCTCGACGATGCCGCCGACGGTGGATTCGAACCGGCCGGCGAGGTCGCGCAGCATGGCGCGCCGGGCCTGCTCCTCGCGCAGGCGCTGGGCCTCGGTGGTCTGGAGCTGCTGCGCCGCGTCCTCCAGCGACACGTCGCGGATCGTCACGACGGCGCGGGCGATGTCGCCGATTTCGTCGGCGCGGCGGCTGCCGGGCACCTCGTCCACGCTCTGGCGGGCGGCGAGCCGTTCGAGCGCACGCGTCAGGGCGCCGAGCGGGCGCACGATCGAGCGGGCGAGCCACAGGCCGATCCCGGCGGTGCCGAGCAGGACGATCAGGCCGATCACGGCGAGCGTCACCGACAGCGAGCGGACGGCGGCGACGGCCTCGGCCTCGCTCTGTTCGGCGACGACGCTCCACGGTGCGCCGAGAACCGAGACCGAGGCGACCGCCGCCATGGTGCGGCCGTCCGGGCCGTCGAAGTCGAAGCTGTGCCCTTGACTGTTCCTTTGCGCGATCTGCGCCTTCTCGATGCCGATGGCGGAGAGCGGCGCGCCGGCCTTGATCCCGCCGCTCAGCGGCGTGCTGCGCAGGAGCCCGTCCGGGCCGGCGGCGACGACCTGCCCGGTCTGGCCGAGGCCGTCGCGCTTCATCAGCGAGCGGTCGAACAGGGCCGGCGTGACCCGCATGACGATGAAGCCGACCCGCTCGGCGGCCTGGGCGGTGCCCATGGCGACGTTGGCCCGCTTCGTCACCGGGCGGCCGATGAAGGCGGACGGCCCCTCCCCCACCGGATAGGCGGAAAAATCCTCGAACAGTACCGCGTCCGGCTCGCTCGCCTTCAGCCGTCCAACGAGGCGGGCGAGGCCGGTGTTCTCGAGCGACGGCTCGCTCAGGAATTTCGCAAAATCCTGCTCCTTGCGCGTGGTGTAGACGACGCGGCCATTCTCATCGACGAACAGGAGGTCGGCGTAGCCGTCATGGGCCACGACCTTGCGGGCGGCCTCCTGCACCTTGGCGTGGCGGCGGCCGTACATCGTGCCGGTGGCGGCGCCGTCGAAGGCCAACCGCGCGTCGGCGCTCGGCAGGTCGCGGATCGCCTGGAGCAGCTTGTCGGTGTCGGGTTTGCCCGGATCGAGGTTCTCGACCAGATCGGTGAAGTTCGAGGCGATCTGCGGGTTGGCCGCCGCGACCTCGAAATCGGTGCGCAGGCGGTCGGCGGTCAGCTCGACGCCGTCCTTGCGCAGCGACGCGGCGAGCTGGAGCCGCTCGCGGGCGGCGTCGTATAGGCCGTCCTTGGCCGACGACCAGCTGAAACCGCCCATCGCCGTCGCGCTGAGGAGCGCCAGCCCGATCATCGCGGCGGGCAGGCGGGTACTGAGTTTCGTCAGGGAGAGCATGGCAGGCCTAGGGATGGGACGGTCCTCAAGCTTGTTACATTTGTAATTTTTAAGAAGGCCTAAACTTCATCCACATCTTTCCCGCCGCCGTCCGACTCAATCGAGACGTGGCGCAATGGAAGCCAGCCTAGAGACGGGCATGCATCATACTTCCCATCAGCGGGATGTGCGGAACACCTGCAAGTCGAGATCGCGAACCTTCTTGCGCAACGTGTTGCGGTTGACGCCGAGCAGTTCCGCGGCGCGGATCTGGTTGCCGCGGGTGGCGGCGAGCGCCGCGCCGATCAGCGGACCTTCGATCTCCCGCAGGATGCGGTGGTAGAGGCCGGGCGGGGGCAGCGTGTCGCGGTAGCCGGAGAAGTAATCGGCGAGGTGGCGCTCGACGGCGCCCGATAGGGTCTCGTTGTCGGAGGCGCCGTTCTTGCGGGCCGCGCCGTTGGCGGCGGTGGGCTGGGCCAGCGGCAGGGTGTCCAGTTCCGCCTCGATCACCGGGCCGGTGATGGTCTCCTGCGGGTAGAGGGCGGCCAAGCGCCGGACGAGGTTTTCCAGTTCGCGCACGTTGCCGGGCCAGCGGTAGCGCTTGAGCCGCTCCATGGCGTCGCCGTCGAGCGTCTTGCGGGTCAGGCCCTCGCGCTCGACCAGCACGAAGAAGTGGCGGATCAGATCGGGCACGTCCTCGGCGCGCTCGCGCAAGGCGGGCAGGCGTAGCGGCACGACGTTGAGGCGAAAGAACAGGTCCTCGCGAAAAATTCCCTGCTGGATCGAGACGCGCAGGTCCTTGTTGGTGGCGGCGATGATGCGGACGTTGGTCTTGATCGGCACGCGCCCGCCGACGGTGGTGTATTCGCCCTGCTGAAGCACGCGCAGCAGCCGGGTCTGCGCCTCCATCGGCATGTCGCCGATCTCGTCGAGGAACAGCGTGCCGCCCTCGGCCTGCTCGAACCGGCCGGCGGAGCGCGACAGCGCGCCGGTGAAGGCGCCCTTCTCGTGGCCGAACAGCTCGGATTCGATGAGGTCGCGCGGGATCGCCGCCATGTTGACGGGGACGAACGGGCCGGTGCGGCGGCGGCCGTAATCGTGGAGCGCGCGCGCCACCAGCTCCTTGCCGGTGCCGGACTCGCCCGTGATCATCACGGTGAGGTCGGTCGGCATCAGGCGCGCGAGCGCGCGGTAGATCTCCTGCATGGCGGGCGAGCGGCCGACGAGCGGGATGTCCTCGTTCTCCGGGCCGGCGCCGGCGGGCGCGGTGCCGCGGGGGCGCGACAGGGCGCGGCCGACGATGGCGGTGAGTTCCTTCAGGTCGAAGGGCTTGGGCAGATACTCGTAGGCGCCCCGCTCCGAGGCGCGGATCGCCGTCATGAAGGTGTTCTGCGCGCTCATGACGATGATCGGCAGTTCGGGGCGCACCCGCTTGATGCGCGGCAGCAGGTCGAACACGTTCTCGTCGGGCATCACCACGTCGGTGATGACGAGATCGCCCTCCCCTTGCGCCACCCAGCGCCAGAGCGTGGCGCAGTTCGAGGTGGTGCGGACCTCGTAGCCCGCCCGCGACAGCGCTTGGTTGAGCACGGTGCGGATCGCGGCGTCGTCGTCGGCGACGATGATGTGACCGTTGGGCATGACTCTCGAACTCAACGCTCCGCGGCCGACTCACGCCCGTCCCGGGCGCTCGACATGGGAAGCAGGATACGGAAGGCAGTGCGGCGGGGAACGGGATCGCACTCGACGATGCCCCCGTGATCGCCGACGATCTTGGCCACCAATGCAAGTCCGAGGCCGGAACCTTGAGCTTTGGTGGTGACGAAGGGATCGAACAGGTCGGAGAGCATGTCCGGCGGGATGCCCGGCCCGTTGTCGCGCACCGCCACCTCGATCGGCAGGCTGACGCGCTCGCGCGAGCCCGGCACCTGCAGGCGCAGGCCCGTGCGGAAGGCGGTGGACAGGGTGATCTCGCCCTCCACCGTGTCGGTGCCGATGGCTTCGGCGGCGTTCTTCACGAGGTTGAGGATCACTTGGATCAACTGATCGCGGTTGCCGAGCACGGGGGGCAGCGAGGGATCGTAGTTCTCGATGAAGCGGATGTGACGGGCAAAGCCGCTTTGCGCCGAGCGCTTCACCTGATCGAGCACGCCGTGGACGTTGACCGCGCCGCGCTCCACCGGGCGCTCCTCGCCGAACAGCTCCATCCGCTCGACGATGCGCACGATCCGGTCGGACTCGTCGCAGATCAGCCGGGTGAGGACGCGGTCCTCGTCGTCGCGCTCCTGCTCCAGGAGCTGCGCCGCGCCGCGGATGCCGGCGAGCGGGTTCTTGATCTCGTGGGCGAGCATCGCGCCCAGCGCCACCATCGAGCGGGCCGCGCCGCGATGCGTCAGCTGGCGGTTCATCTTGTCGGCGATGGTGCGCTCCTGCAGCATCAGCACCACCGAGTCGTCCTCGTCGCGCAGGGGCGTGGCGAAGACATCGACGCTGCGCTCGTGCCCGGAGCGCGGCTGGATCAGCTCGACGCGGTACTCGGCGACCGAGGAGCGGCGGCGGCGGACTTCGGCCACCAGCGCGATGATCGGCGAGGAGAACGGGATGATGTCGCGCAGGCGCCCCCGCAGCATCACCTTGGCGGAAGCGTCGAAGAACAGTTCGGCGGCGTGGTTGACCCGCAGGATGCGCTCGTCCGGCCCGATGGTGAGCACCGGCAGCGGCAGCGCGTTGAGCACGGCGGCGGCGGCCGGCAGGGCGGCGGGATCGGGCTCGTCGCCGGAAAAACTCATGGTGTGGCTCATGCGGCCTCGCCGATCGTCGTGCCCGCGGATGCCGGATCGAGGCCGGCCGGGTCGAGGAAGGCCCTGCGAAGCAAGGTCAGGGCCTCGGCGGGGTCGGAGGTGGTGACGAGGCGGCGCCGGTCGGCCGGATTGAGCGCGCCGGGGCCGGCGGCGTCGGCATAGGCCGCCAGATGCTTGCGGGCGTGGCGCACACCCATCGCCGCCCCGTAGAGCGCGATCAGCCCCTCGTAATGCTCGGCTGCCGCCGCCGCCCGCGCCTCGGCGGAGAGGGGCAGGACCGGGCGGCCGGCGAGCCCTGCGGCGATGGCGCCGACGAGCCAGGGCCGGCCCACCGCCGCGCGCCCGACCATGACGCCCGCCGCGCCCGACGCCGCGAGGCAGGCGCGCGCTTCTTCCAGGCCCGTCACGTCGCCGTTGGCGATCACCGGCAGGCCGGTCGCCTCGACCACCGCGCGGATCGCCGACCAGTCGGCGTGGCCCTTGTAGAACTGCTGCCGGGTGCGGCCGTGGACGGTGACGCCGTTCAGCCCGAGCGCCTCGGCGCGGCGCGCCAGTTCCGGAGCGTTGAGGCTCGAATGATCCCAGCCGAGCCGCATCTTCACCGTGACCGGCACGTCGACCGCCCCGCGCACGGCGGCGAGCAGGCGCGCGGCGTGGTCGAGGTCGCGCATCAGCGCCGAGCCGGATTCGCCCCCGGTGACGGTCTTGGCCGGGCAGCCCATATTGATGTCGATGGCGTCGGCGCCGTTCGCGACCGCGATGCGGGCAGCCTCGGCCATCGGTTTTTCCGCGCAACCGGCGAGTTGCACCACATGAGGGCTGACGCCCTGCCCTTCCGCCCGCACCTGCGATTCGGCATCGCCGCGGGCGAGTTCGGCCGCCGCCACCATCTCGGAGACGACGGCGCTGGCCCCGAGCCGTTGGGCGATGCGGCGCATGTGCAGGTCGGTGACGCCCGACAGCGGAGCGAGCAGGACCGGCGGCGAACTCGTGCGCCGGCTGGCCTCGGAGCGCAGGGCGCTCAAATAATGGTCAGGCTTCATTCTGCCCAATAAGTAGCCAAAGCCCGGCCGGACGCAAGCGCCGCCTGCGTTTGCCTTCGGACATTCCGACGCATATGACCCCTGCATTCCCGGCTTTCCCCAACCGAATTCGATCGAGGCTCGACCATGTCCGACAGCGCCGCGCGGCTCGAAGTGGCCGCTGTCGTGGTGGCGGCGGGCAAGGGGCTGCGCGTCGGCGGCGACCTGCCCAAGCAGTACCGCCGGGTCGGCGGGCGCGCCGTCCTGACCCGGACGCTCGCCGCCCTGGCGCAATCGCCGCGCATCGCCCGCATCCAGCCGGTGATCGCCCCCGATGCTGCCGACTTCTTCCGTGAATGCGTCGCCGAGTTGGAGCCCGCCCACCGCGAAAAACTCGCCGAGCCGGTGCCCGGCGGGGCGACGCGCCAGCAATCGGTGGCGGCCGGGCTCGAAGGCCTCGCCCGCGCGGGCGCCCCGGACCTCGTGCTGGTGCACGACGCCGCCCGCCCCTTCGTCGACGAGTCCCTGATTCTGCGCGCGGTCGCGGCCGGGGCCGAGCACGGCGCGGCGGTGCCGGGTGTCGCCGTCTCCGACACGATCAAGCTCGTGGAAGAGATTTCGCCCGGCATCGGCCGCGTCCATGAGACGCCGGCCCGCGAGAATCTGCGGGCCGTCCAGACCCCGCAGAGCTTCCGCTTCGGCCCGCTGCTCGACGCACACCGCCGGGCGGTCGGGCAAGGCCGCGACGGCTTCACCGACGACGGGGCGCTCGCCGAATGGGCCGGGCTCGGGGTCGTGGTGTTCGAGGGCGATGCGCGAAACCGCAAGATCACCCAGGCCGCGGACCTGATCGAGGCGGATCGGGCTTTCTCCGGAGAAGCGCCCGCGATATCTGAGGCCCCCATGACGACATACGTGACCCGCCTCGGCACCGGCTTCGACGTCCACGCCTTCACCGAGGGCGACCATGTCTGGCTCGGCGGCATCAAAATCCCCGCCGACCGCGGCGTGCTCGCCCATTCCGACGGCGACGTGGCGCTTCACGCGCTGACCGACGCGCTCCTCGGCGCCATCGCCGACGGCGACATCGGCACCCATTTCCCGCCCTCCGACGAGAAGTGGCGCGGCGCCTCCTCCGACCAGTTCCTGGCCCATGCCTGCGGGCTGGTCCGCGCCCAGGGCGGCCGGATCGACCATCTCGACATCACCGTGCTGGCCGAGGCCCCGCGCATCGGCGCGCACCGCGAGGCGATCCGGGCGCGCATCGCCGAGATCGCGGGCGTGCCGCTCACCGCCGTCTCGATCAAGGCGACCACGACAGAGAAGCTTGGCTTCGTCGGCCGCGCCGAGGGGCTGGCCGCGCAAGCCGCCGCCACCGTGCGCCTGCCCGAGGTCGAGGTAGACACCGGCACCGAGACCGCCGAGCGCCGCTCGTGATCGAAGACGCCGCCCTGCTCGCCCGCGCCGAGGCTTTGGTGCGAGCCTACGCGGCGTCGAAGAAAAAAATCGCGACGGCCGAATCCTGCACCGGCGGCCTCGTCGCCGGGCTGCTTACCGCCGTGCCGGGCTCCTCGGCGGTGGTGGATCGCGGTTTCGTCACCTACTCGAACGAGGCCAAGACCGATCTCGTCGGCGTCCCCGCCGCCCTCATCGCCGCCCACGGCGCGGTGAGCGAGCCGGTGGCCCGCGCCATGGCGGAAGGGGCGCTCGGCCGTTCGCTGGCGGATGCGGCGGTCGCGATCACCGGAATCGCCGGGCCCGGCGGCGGCTCGGCGGACAAGCCGGTCGGGCTGGTCCACTTCGCGCTGGCGCTCGAGGGTGCTCCGACGCGCCACATTGAGCGCCGCTTCGGCGGTCCCGGCCGGGAGGAAATCCGGCGGCTGGCGGTGGAGCAGGCGTTGGCGTTGTTCGAAGGGGCGGTTTGAACGCCCTTTCCCACCCCTCCCCCTCATCCTGAGGTGCCCGCGCAGCGGGCCTCGAAGGAGGGCTCCAGGGATCGCGCGATCCGCTGGAGCCCTCCTTCGAGGCTTCGCCTTCGGCTCCGCACTTCAGGATGAGGGATTGGGTGGGAGAAAGCCGGATCGAAGTCCCGGCACCCCGGCCGTGAGCCTCCGTGCGGACGCTCCGCCCCTCAAGCCGCCCGCACCCCAGCCAAAAACCGGCTCACCTCCGCGTTCAAATGTTCCGACTGCCGCGACAGCTCCGAGGCCGAGGCCAGCACCTGTGCCGCCGCCGCGCCGGTCTCCTCCGCCGCGCCCGCGACGCCGGTGATGTTGCTCGTCACCTCGCCCGCGCCGAGGGCGGCTTGGCTGACGTTGCGGACGATCTCCTGTGTCGCTGCGCCCTGCTGCTCGACGGCCGCCGCGATCGTCGTCGTCACCGCGTCGATCTCGCGGATGCGGCCGGTGATGCCGCCGATGGCCGAGACCGCCTGACCGGTCGCGCCCTGGATGCGGGTGATCTGGCCCGCGATCTCGTCCGTCGCCCGCGCGGTCTGCGAGGCGAGTTCCTTCACCTCCGCCGCGACCACGGCGAAGCCGCGGCCCGCCTCGCCGGCCCGCGCCGCCTCGATGGTCGCGTTAAGGGCCAAGAGGTTGGTCTGCGCCGCGATGGAGGAGATCAGGCCGACCACGTCGCCGATCCGGGACGCGGCTTGGCTCAGCTCCGTCACGAGCAGCGCGCTTCGGTCCGCCTCGCCCACCGCGCCGCCCGCGATCTCCGCCGAGCTGCCGACCTGCCGCGCGATCTCGTGGACCGAGGCGCCGAGTTCTTCGGCCGCCGCCGCGACCGTGCCGACATTGGAGGCCGCCTCTTCGGCGGCCGCCGCCACCGCGGTCGATTGCGCCGCGGTCTGCGTGGCGGTCGCCGTCATCGAGGCGGCGGTGGCCTGCAACTCGGTGGCGGACGCCGAGACCATGCCGGCGACGCTGCCGATGGTGCGCTCGAAGCCGTCGGCGAGTTCGATCATGGTGCGTCGGCGCTCGGTCGCGGCAGCCTCGTCGGCGATGCGCTTGATCTCGGCCTGCTCGGCGGCCTTCTGCGCCACCATCGCCTTGATGCCCTCGACCGCGCGGCCGACCGCGCCGATCTCGTCGCCGCGGCGCGCCTCGGCGATGTCGGCGTCGATGGCGCCTTGCGCCATGCGCTGGAGCACGGCGACCAGCCGGCCCATCGGCCGGGTTACGCCCGCCACCACGATCAGCCCGAGCAGGCCGAAGGCGAGGACGAGGCCGACGCTCGCCACCGCGGTCATGCTCGTCGCGGCCGAGGCCGCGAGGTCGGTCGCCGCGTCGCGGGCCACGCCGAGATCGTGCAGGTTGGCCTCGATCCGGCCCTCGATGGCTCGGTTCAGCTTCAGCCGGGCCGGGCGCACCTCGTCGTAGGAGACGTGCGCCGCCTCCTCGCGGCGATGCTTGAGCCCGAGCGCGACGGATCGCTCGGCGGCGGCGAACACCGCGGCGAGCTGTTCGCGGATGCCGACCAGCACCGCCCGCCGCTCGGGCGAGTCGGCGAGTTCGATGAGCCGGTCCATCGCGGTCTCGGCCTTGCGGCGCGAAGCCCGGAAGCGCTCGTGCTGGGCCGTTATCACGGCCTCGTCGGTCTCGATGATGATGTTCTTCTCGGCGATCACCGCCTCGTCGGTGGCGGCGGCGACCTGCAGCGCGCCGATGGCGCGGGCGCCGCGCACGTCTACCACGTCGCGGGTGACGCCCGCGAGCGTCGCGATGTGGCCGCGCGCCATCACGACGATGCCGAGGGCGACCAGGGCGGCCAGCGCCGCCGGCAGGGCCAGCTTTCCGAGCAGGCGGAGATCGAGAAACCAGCTCATGACCGATGGGAAGGGACGGTGCGGCGATCCGGCGGTGCCCTGGACCGCGGTGGATGCTCTGTTGTCGACCCTATGGCGTTAACGGGAAATGACAGTTTTCGCAGAGGCTTCGTAACCTTTGCTGGGATTTGGAGAGTTTTGTCGAGAGCGTGCTCAGAACGCCCCCGCATGTTATCAAATGATGGTGATTGCGGCGAAAGAAGTCCTGCATGTCCCGGCCGAGGCAGGCCGATGGATTTGCCTCCGTCGATCCGGGCGTCCGCTCGCGCGTTTGTCGGGCGAGGCTCGGAGAGAGCCTGGATGAGGCGGCGATGCTCGATCCCAAAATCTACGACCGGCTGTTGAGCGAGGCGCAGGCGACGAGCGGGCCGCTGCACGCGGCCATCGCCGCCATCGGGCCGATCGCCGTCGCCCCGCCGGTCCATGGAAGCGTCGCCGAGCGGCTGTTCGTCGAGATCGTCAACCAGCAGCTCTCGACCAAGGCCGCCTTCGCGATCTGGTCGCGGATCGAGGCTGCGGCGCAGGCGCAAGGGGCGAGCCCGCGCGACCTGTTCGTGCCGGGGTTCGAGACCGTGCTGCGCGGCTGCGGCGTCTCGGCCAACAAGGTGCGGGCGCTCCACGCCGTGCGCGAGGCCGAAGCGCGCGGGCTGCTCGGGGCCGATCTCGGTCTGCTGCCGCATGCGGAGCGCGCGGCCGTCCTGTGCGGCATCCGCGGCGTCGGGCCCTGGACCGCCGACATGGTCGGCATCTTCCACTTCCTCGATCCCGACATCTGGCCCGCGGGCGACATCGCGGCGGTGGGCGTGCTGCGCAAGCTCACGGGCCGGGACGACACGAGCGCGGTCGCCGCGCGCTTCGCGCCGTACCGCTCGATCCTCGCGCGCTACCTCTGGCGCAGCCGCGACGCCGCCGCGCCCGCGGTCGAGGCGGCCTGAGCCGGCTCAGGCGCCCTCGAAGAACGGCCGGAAATTCTCCAGCCAGCCGCGCAGCCACGCCTCGAAACCCTTCTGCGCGCCCTCGGCGTCCTGCGCGTGGCCCCAGGCGGCCTCTGCCAGCGGGCTCCACCATGTCCACAGCCGGTTCGAGCCGTCGTACTCGACGAGGCCGACCTCGATCGGGCCGACATGGCCGGTGTAGCGCTGCATCGGCACGCCGCCGGAGCGGCTCTGCGTCCAGGTGATGGGAGAGGAAGCCATGCTCCCACCATAGAGCATCGTCCCGAAAGGTGGTCTCCGGCTTTCGGAAAAAGACGATGCGGCACCAGAGCCGAACGCGCCGCGCACGTTCCGTTCGCGTTGCACAATCGGAATGCCGTTTGTGTCCCGCATGCGCTTGACGGGGGCGAACGACTCGGGCATCGGCGCGTTATCCGTGCGATGCGCCGCGTGCTCGCCGCGCGGCTCCATAGGAACGACCGACCCCCATGCCCGACGACAGTAGTCGATCGACCACGCCGTCTCTGGCCGCCCGCGTGATCTGCGCCTGATCGTTCGATCCGGCTCACCCGCGACCGGCCTTTGGCGGCTGGTCCGACCGGAGGTGAGCCATGACTGACTCCACCGTAACCACCCGGCGTGTTCGCACTCGTGCGGCCCGCCACAAGCGCAGCCGCCCGGCGGGTCTCGTCGTGGCGCTGATGATGGCACTCGTCTTCGTGCCCGTGCTGGCGCTTCACGCCATCGCCCTCTCCGGGGCGGTGCAGGAGCCCGAGCGTCCGGCCGAAGTGGCGAACGCCGCGCCCGCAAAAGCTCCGGCGGCCAGGAAGGTGCCGGGCTAACGACGAGCGGGCCGGCAGCCGACGCTGCCGGCCTCTCCCCACCGTCATTCCGGGGCCGCGCAGCGGAACCCGGAATCCACGACTGGCCGCGGCGGTGACAACAGCCGCGCATCACGGGTGGATAGGACGCCTCCGGCGCGCCCCTTCGGGGCCGGGTTCGCTTCGCGCCCCGGAATGACGGCGGTGTGTTTATGAGGGACTCCCGCGCGGCCCCGATTCCCGCCCGGCCCGACTTTTGGATTGCGCTCCCTGCCGCGGCACCGTAACGGGGCCGCCCTCCCGGCACGACGAGAAGCGATCCCGATCCCATGGCGGCCTGCGGCCTCGATTTCGGCACGTCCAACACCACCCTCGGCATCGGCACGCACGGTGCCCCGTCCCTGGTGCCGCTGGAGGGTGCGCACCGCACCCTGCCGAGCGCGATCTTCTTCGCCCCCGGCCGCGAGGCCGAGATCGGCCGCGCCGCGATTGAGGCCTATGTCGAGGGCACGCCCGGCCGGTTGATGCGGGCGCTCAAATCCGTGCTCGGCTCGTCGCTCGTCGAGGAATCGACCCCGGTCGGGCGCGAGCGCATCCGCTTCCGCGACGTGATCGCCCGCTACCTCACCGCGGTGAAGGCCCGCGCCGAGGCCGAGACGGGCATCGGCCTCGACGCGGTGGTGCACGGCCGCCCGGTCCACTTCGTCGACGACGACCCGGCCGCCGACCGCAAGGCCGAGGACACCCTGCGCCAGATCGCCGAATCGATCGGCTTCCGCCACGTCCGCTTCCAGTACGAGCCCATCGCCGCCGCCCTCGATTACGAGCGCACGGTGAAGTCCGAGGAGATCGCCCTGATCGCCGACATCGGCGGCGGCACCTCGGATTTTTCCATCGTCCGCCTCTCGCCCGAGCGGCACCGCCGGGAGGAGCGGGCCGACGACATCCTGGCCAATGACGGCGTGCGCATCGGCGGCACGGATTTCGACCGCACCCTCAGCCTCGGCGCGGTGATGCCGCTGCTCGGCCTCGGCAGCCCGATGAAGCGAGGCGACCTCGCCGTGCCGAACGCCTATTTCCACGACCTCGCCACTTGGTCGAGCATTAACCGACTCTACAACCCGAAGATCCTGCGGGAGATCGACGAGGTGGTGCGCGACGCAGCCCAGCCGGAACTCGTCACGCGCCTGCGCCGGGTGGTCGAGGCCGAGCGCGGGCATTCCCTCGCCATGGCGGTGGAGGGTGCCAAGATCGCGACCTCCGACCAGGGCCAGGGCATCGTCGATCTCGGCTGGGTCGAGCCGGCGCTCGTCGCCAGCGTCGATCGCCCGCGGCTGGCCTCCCACACCGACGATCTCGCCCGCCGCATGGCCGAGCGCATCGGCCGCTGCCTCGATCAGGCGGGGCTCTCGGCGGAGCGCATCGACGCCCTGTTCCTCACCGGCGGCTCGACCGGCCTGCCGCATGTCCGCGCCGCGCTGACCGCGACCGTGCCGGACGCGCGGGTGGTGGACGGCGACACCTTCGGCTCGGTCGGCCTCGGCCTGACGCTGGAGGCGGCCCGCCTCGCCGGCTGATTTTTTTGCCGACGCTCACCGCCTCCAATGCGGCGCCGCGGCTCGCCTCAAGCGCGTCCCCTCCCCCTTGTGGCAGGGCTATCGCATTTGGGTGATGAGGTCGGCGAGGAAGTCGTCGTCCCATCCGGCCAGTTGCCGCTTGGTGTGCAAGGAGCCCTTAGCGGTGTCCTGGCGCAGGATGGC
>NZ_JBBXMW010000042.1:0-13563 GCF_038442325.1 Methylorubrum subtropicum
GAACCGGCTCGATCGCTGCCCACTCCGCGTCCGTCAGATCAAACCGTGCCATTCACGATCCTCCATGGCTGGAGGACCAACGATCAGCGTGGGCAACCGTGCCAATCGTTATGAGTTCGCGGCCTAGCGTGCCGGAGGCGAGCAGGTATTTGAGCGCGGCCTGGCGACGGATGTCGCGGCCGACCGCCTCGATCTCGTCGGGCGGGGTGAGGCCGCCCTTGCGGAACACGGCCTCCAATGCGCGGACATGCTCAGTCTCGTTGCGGGCCGGGTCGAAATCGCCGCGGCGGAACAGCGGGCCGGTTTGCGCCGCGTCGCGGGTGGCGACGAGGTCGCGGAGCGCCGCCGCGGTAACCGCCTCGTCGGCCTTCGCGGCGCGCGCGAGCCGGTCGAGAGGAAGACCGTGTTCGATTGGGTGATCGCGGTGATGGCGCGCGAGGGCGTAGAGCAGGGCCTTGCGTAGGCTCGCGAAGGCCGGGCCGCCGAGGAAGCGCTCACCGACTTCGCGGGCGCCGATCTCGGTGAGGCCGCGACGGACCCGCTCCGGCGCGATGCCGACCAGCCGGGCGAGATCGGCAAGCCGCGCGCCCACAGGGCCCTCTCGGGCGAGGCGCGCGGTCAGAATCTCCTTCGGCTTACCGTCAGTCAGGGTCGCGAGTTCGGCGAGCACGCTCGGATCGTTGCGGCGGCGACGGCGCGAGAGCGGATCGAGCACGCGCCCGCCGCCGAGGGTGGCCGGCGGCGAGTCGCTGCGCAGGATGAACGGCTCGCGCGCCGGCACGACGAGGTCGGCCTCCGCCTGGAGCTGCGCCGGGGCGGTCTCGCCGGGCTCCAAGACGTCGCGGTCGAGCAGGCGCAGGCGCACGCCAATTTCGGCCGTGCCGTAAAGCAGGCGGGCGGTGGTGCCGCTCGGCAGCGGCGCGGCGCCCGCGACCGTGGACAGGCTCACGTCGATCCAGCGCGAGGCCTCCAGCATGTCGGGGGTGGCGAGCGCCTGCCCCCGGTGCAGGTCGGCGAGTTCGACGCCGCGCAGCGCCACCGCAGTGCGGCGGCCGAGTTCGGAGGTCTGGACCGGGCGGCCGTGGATCTGCAGGCCGCGCACCGTGGCGATGGCGCCGCCCGGCGTCACGGCGACCCGGTCGCCGACCGCGAGCCGGCCCCGGCGCAACGTCCCGGTGACGACCGTGCCGAAGCCCGGCCGGGCGAACACCCGGTCGATCGGCAGATAGGGGAAGCCGTCGTCGGTGGCCGTAGGCGCGACGCGCAGCAGCGCGGCGAGTGCGTCGGACAACTCCGTCAGCCCGGTGCCGGCCACGACGGAGGTCGGCACCACGGCGACTTCGGTGAGCCCGGTCCGCGCCACCACCGCCCGCAGCTCCGCGGCGCGGGCGGCGATCTCGTCCGGCCCGGCGAGATCGCATTTCGTCAGCGCGACGACGCCCCGGCGCACGCCGATCAGGCGGGCTATCTCCAGATGCTCGACCGTCTGCGGCTTGATGCCCTCGCGGACATCGACGGCGAGGAGCACCGCCCGCATGCCGGTGGCACCCGAGACCATGGCGCGCACGAAGCGCTCGTGGCCGGGCAGGTCGATCAGATCGATCTCGCCGCCGCCGACTGGGCGCAGCAGGGCGAAGCCCGGCACGATCGAGACGCCGCGGGCCTTCTCCTCCTTCAGCCGGTCGGTCTCGGTGCCGGTCAGCGCCCGCACCAGTGCGGTCTTGCCGTGATCGACATGGCCGATCACGCCGATGAGGAGGGACGGCACGGCCTTCGGTTCGGGCGGCACGCGCGCGTCAGCCCACGAAGAGCAGGTTCAGCCCGGCCTTGCGAAACCCTTCTTCCGCGATCTTCAGGTCGAGCCCATAGGAGGCGACGTCGTCGGCGATCGGGTCGAGGGCCGCGTCGCGGTGCTGATGCAGGTGCTTGAGGTAGCTGTTGCACGCCGTGCAGGTCTCGACCTGAACGTCCTTCGACACCTCGTCGAGGCCGTAATAGCTGACGCTTTCGCCCGAGCCGCAGGCGGTGCAACGGATGCGGACGTGGTTCCACAACGTCGCGCATTGCGAACAGGACAGGTAGCGGGCCTTGTCGGCGGGCGTCCAGCTCACGATCAGGCTCACGGTCGGCGCCCCACCGCAGGCCGGGCAGACGCCGTCGGCGACGGGCTTCAAGGCCTTGACGTCGAGCGCCGCGGCGCAGGCCGCAAGGTAGACCTGAAGGCCTGCGGCGACGAAGACGCACTCGGCCATCCGCTCCACGGGAATCGCGCCCTCGAAGATCTGGCCCACGAGATCGAGCCGGTCTTCCGGGGTCGCGGCGCGCAAGCTGTCGCGGGCAGCCGATGTCGCCGCCGGGGCGCCGTCGAGATCGACCGCTGCGAGCACCGCGTCGAGGCAGGCGATGCAGGCGGGATCGTCGGTGACGACATTGCGCGGAAGCGCCGGCATCCCATGCTCCAGCCGCAGCGCCATGTCGCCCGGCAAGGTCGGCCTGAACGAATGCTCGGCCTGCACCTTGGCTTGCGCCCCCGCTATCCAGGCCAGGAAGTCGAGATAGGCGCCGAGCGGATGCTCAGGCGCGAGCGCCGCGAATCGCTTCGCCCGGTCGGCGAACAGGCGCGACGGGTCGGGCAGGCGCACGAACGGGACCGAGCCGGAAATGCCGATCCGGTCGGGATCGGGCTGGATCTCCCGCGGCTTGCGCGGCGGGGCCTCAGACGCAGATTCGCCCGCACCGGAGGGCGCGGGCGTACGCTTGAAGAAACGAGCCAAGAAACCTGCTCCAGATTGGCGTCGTCAGTGCCCACGCTTGTCGATCGAGCCGGTCTTAACCGGGCGCTCGCCGACAATCTGGCGAAACCACTTGCGGTGATGGCGATAGGCCCAACCGCCGGTGACCGTGCCGCGCATCATCGCCCGGCCGGTGCCGCGCACCCAGATGCCGGCATAGATATGCACGACGATGATCGCGATGGCGATGACGGCGGCGAGCGAGTGGGCGAGCAGCGCCCAGCGCTTCGTCTCGATGGTGGTGAGTGGGTAGAAGTACTGGTCCCAGATCACGAGGCCGGTGACGAACATGATCGAGATCAGCGCGGTCTGGCCCCAGAACACGCCCTTCTGGCCGGCATTGTACTTGCCGAGTTCGGGCAGCCGATCCTCGCGGTTGGTCACCACGTCGCCGATGCGCTTCGACCACTCGACGTCGTCGCGGTTGGGCAGGTTCAGGCGCCAGAAGCGCAGGAACAGCAGCGCGAAGCTCACCATCAGCGCCACGCCGAACCACGGATGGATCGCCCGCGTCGCCTGTCCGCCACCGAACAGGCCGGTGAGCGAGAACAGGTAGGGTGTGAACATCGCCAAACCGGAGAGCGTCAGCAGCGTGAACAGGATCGCGGTGATCCAGTGGTTCACGCGTTGCAGCCCGGTGTAGCGCGGGACATACAACACTTTCTGCGGTTCGGGCTTCACTTCCCGAAGCGGACGGGACTCGCCGTCGCGAATATCCTGATGGATGGTCATGGGGCCATCTTCGACTGACGCTTCGGACTTGGGACGCGCTCAAGGGTGTGAGCGCGTCCCGGCTCGTTCACGCGGAGGGGCGGTCGTCGCGCGATCCCCGATGCTCGCGGCCTTCCTTCAGGTCGATAGCCTCCTCCTCCTCCTCCGGCACCACCTCGTTCGGACCGGCGGTGACGTAGTGGAAGAAGCCCGCGACTGCCGCGAAGCCCATGGTGGCGAGACCGAACATCTTGGCACCGCCCTTCCAGAACGCGACGAGCGGCGAGATCTTCGGGTCGTCCGGCAGGCCGTTGTAAAGGTGTGGCTTGTCGTTGTGGTGCAGCACGTACATCACGTGCGTGCCGCCCACGCCCTTGGGATCGTACAGGCCGGCTTGATCGAATCCGCGGGACTTCAAGTCCTCGACCCGATCGTGCGCCTGCTCGATCATCGCGTCCTTGGTACCGAACATGATCGCGCCGGTCGGGCAGGCCTTGGCGCAGGCCGGCGCCTGACCAACCGCGACGCGGTCGGAACAGAGAGTGCACTTGTAGGCCTTGTTGTCGGCCTTCGAGATGCGCGGGATGTTGAACGGGCAGCCCTTCACGCAGTAGCCGCAGCCGATGCAGTGATCCTCGATGAAGTCGACGATGCCGTTGGAATACTGCACGATCGCGCCCGGCGACGGGCAGGCCTTGAGGCACCCCGGATCGGTGCAGTGCATGCAGCCGTCCTTGCGGATCAGCCATTCGAGGTTGTTGGTCTCGGGGTTCTCGTACTCGGCGAACCGCATCAGGGTCCACGACTTCGCGGTGAGGTCGTGGGGGTTGTCGTAGACGCCGACATTGATGCCGACGTCGTCGCGCAGGTCGTTCCATTCCTCGCACGCCGATTGGCAGGCCTTGCAGCCGATGCACTTGGAGACGTCGATGAGCTTGGCGACCTCTTCGTGGTGCCGGATCGCCGGCGCCGTCTCGGTCGAGGCGGAGCGCTGGCGGATGTCGAGGGAGCTATAATCGGCCATCGGTCATGCTCCCCCTACGCAGTCCGTTCACGGTCGGCCGGCGGCGTCGTGCGCTCGATGTTGACGAGCCACGCCTTAAATTCCGGCGTCTCAGTATGGCGATTATATCTTTTACGCACCATGGTACCTGATGTAGGATTTCGGACATCGGAGCCCTACGCCCATGTCCGTCCTATCCAAGTCCCACTATCACTGCGAGGAAGCCGCCTTCGCGTTCGTCGAAGAGATGCTTTGGCCGCAGGGTCCGGTCTGCCCGCACTGCGGCTCCATGGGTAAGCACTACGATCTGCGGAAGACCCGCCTCGGTCTCCGCAAGTGCGCTGAGAAGGCTTGCCGTAAGCAGTTCACGGTTAAGGTTGGCACCGTTTTCGAGAGCGCCCACATTCCGCTCCACAAGGTGCTCCAGGCTGTCTACCTGCTCTGCGCCTCCAAGAAGGGCGTGAGCAGCCATCAAATCCACCGGGCGCTTGGCATCACCTACAAGTCCGCGTGGTTCCTGACGCATCGCATCCGCGAGGCCATGCGCGACGGCGCTCTGGCCCCCATGGGTGGCATCGACGGCAACCCCATGGCTTCTGGCATCGTAGAGGCTGACGAGACCTTCATCGGCCGCGAGCCCGGCATGGAGAAGAAGCGCGCCTACCATCATAAGATGAAGGTCGTGTCCCTGGTGGATCGCGACTCCGGTCAGGTTCGCTCCGTCGTCGTGGACGATCTCCGTCCCGAGACGATCCGGCCCATCATCGAAGAGAACATCGTCAAGGAAGCCACGCTCCACACCGACGAGTCGAGCATCTACACGAAGGTCGGCGCCACCTTCGCCGATCACCAGATGACGGTTCACTCGGCCAAGGAGTACGTCCGCGGCATCGTCCACACGAACACCGTCGAGGGATACTTTTCCGTCTTCAAGCGCGGCATGAAGGGCGTCTATCAGCACTGCGGTAAGCAGCACCTTCATCGCTACCTCGCCGAGTTCGACTTCCGGTATAACAACCGGGTGAAGCTCGGCTGTGATGATGTGGAGCGGGTTGAGCGGGCGCTGCGCGGTGTGGTTGGCAAGCGGCTTACATACCGTTGGCTTGACAAAGCGCCGCTAGCGTGAGCGCTTGAAAAATCAGGCCCATTCCGCTATGATCTACCCAATCCACAGCCTCGGCGGGTGGAGGGACAAGCTTGCTTGGGCGGCCCCCGTTTCGGGGGCCGTTTAGCTTCTACGAGACCGCTGGGGGCGCCAAAGCTTCCCAAAGCCGTCTGGCCCTCGACTGCCTTCTCTGTAGAATTTTTCACCTTCTAAGATTGCACAAAGCGCGCGGACAAATTCGCTTTGAATTGGGTGGCGATTGGTATTCTGAAATCTTATTAGCTGCAAGGCCGGAGCCGCAATAAGATCCGCCAATTGCAGGCCACATGCGCAGTCTTCTTTATGAAGAATATTAAGATTTATAGACTGGAAGACTGATCTGAGCTTATGCGCGGAGATATGCTGAAATCCACCGTCGGTTAGCGATTGCTTGTAGCTATCTTTCAGCCTCTGGTCTCTGCTGGGGTTTTTAGTTTCAACGTTTACTTCGGCAATCCCCTCTCTGTTGTGCAGGAAATAATATGCGCGCTCCAGAACGGCGGTGACTAGGACTTGATAGAAATCGCCGCTCCAAGTTGGGTAGCGCCAATACCATTCAACCTTGTCGACGCAGGCTGTTATAAGCGTATACTCAGCCTTGCTGGACATCGATAGCGCGGCTGAGTTCCACGCAACCCTTTTTGCTTCGTCTTTTAAGACTGAGAAGGGACCATGATCGGGCGGGCAGTTGAGCAGCCGTCGGTGGACGTTATGGGGGCTTCCGTTAGGTTTTGTTCCAAAGTGCTTTTCTATCAAGCGTAAAAAACTTGGATTGAATGTTTCGTCTATATACATTGTGGGAAGAATGACTGCGCTAATTGAGCCATATCGCTGATTAGGATCGTTCGTCGCGCCGGGGTCAACATTGCCGCTATCATCAATATAGATGCGATAAGAGGTCGGCATCGAAAGTTGCGCTCTCCACACGAACTCACAAACTTAGCGCCTTATCAACGCGAAGAACAAGGCGGCGCGACGGCTCCGCCCCTACCTCCGTCGCTCAGCCATCCGCCGGACAAGCGGCAGCGTGGCGCGGAAGGCTTTTTGGCCTACATTCCCCGCAACGGAGGCCGACATGCGAGAGCTGTACGTAAGTTCGAACGGGGATTGCTGGCACTTGAAGGCCGATGAGGCGACCGGCCACGTTGTCGTGTGCCACACAGCCAACATGGCGTCGGGCGGGAGTGTCACGGATATCCCGCTCGCGACGTTCCTCGGCGCTGGACGGGATGGCCCCGAACATCAGGCCCTATGGGGCCTACTCCGCTCTGTTGCCGAAGGGGATGCCCAGTGACCGACACAGCGACGAAGCCGAAGGCCAAGCCCGCCAAGCTCGGCGCCGAGAAGCTGACGCCCGAGGAGCAGCGTCGCCGGTTCGAGGAACTGGCGCGGGAAGCAGGGTGCGACGAGACCTCAGAGGCGCGTTTGATCGAGGTCATAAAAGTTGTCGGGAAAAATATGACCTCTGTTAAGTAGCCTATCAATCGAAAACTGACTTGTATTTAAGCGCTTGCAATACAAGCTCAAGCAGCTCTTTTGCATTGGTGGTCGTACCAAAGGCGCCTCTAGCTTTGAGGTCAGTTTTTTGTTCGGGACTGCTGGATGAGCAGTATATTATATATGGCTTGTATATGTTGCTATCATAAAGTCTCTTGAGAAGGTCAATGCCGGCCCTTTCCCCATCAGGCCGGCGCATATCAGAAATGATAATATCAACAAACTTAGCATGCCGGAATATCTGGAGTGCCTCTTCTGTGCTCTGCGCTGCCAGTACGCGAAAGCCAGAGCCTTCAATGCTATTTTTTCATATACATTATTTTCTGGCTGGTCATCTACCCAAAGAATATGCTTGCCTTTGGCCGATCTGATAACGTCTTCTGTAATGAGATTGTTTGCGGCCTCTAAGGCTTGAGAAACCGAAGAAGTGATCTCTTTAATTGAAAGCGGAGGCCCGTGACCTCCCGCAGACCTTGTTTCAATTTGTGCGACAGTGGCCGTCGCTACAGCTGCCAGCGCTTCGCCGCGCCGCTTGCCAGATGCCTCAACGCCAAGAACTTTGAAGCTGCCCTCGCCGAGATTAGTAAGAAAGTCACGGATTGGCTGTCCAAACCGAAACGCAAAGAACACGGCCACAGTTGGCCATGCTAGGGCGCCGATAAGCTGTGCCATTGCTTCGGCGATCTTTGCAAACGCTTCCATCGTTGGGAGTCCAGGCCGCCCTCAGAGACCGCCCGCAAATACCACGAATGGACCTTGGTTCGCAAAGGATATAATCGCCCTCAGTATTGCAGTCGCCGACCACGGGGGTGAGCGAGTTCGGATGCCATCCTTTCTTGGTCTCGCCGATGAAGCCCCAGTGCTGGGGCATCCCGACGACGTGGACCGGCTTGCCGTCGCAGATCAGCGGCTTGATCCGCTTGGTGACGACAGCCTTGGCCTTGACCGAGCCGCGCTTCGACCAGACGCGCACCCAGTCGCCCTTGGCGATCCCCTTCTCTTTTGCCAGCACCTCGCCGATCTCGACGAAAGCCTCCGGCTGGAGGATCGCGTTGATCTTCGAGTGCTTGGTCCAGCCGTGGAAGTGCTCGGTGAGCCGGTAGCTCGTCGCCGCGTAGGGGAACTCCTCCGAGGTGCCGAGGTCGGCCAGATCCCCCTTGAAGATGCGGGCGGCGGGTGCGCCCTTGATCTTAGGGAAGACCACGTTGGCGACCGGCGACTCGAACGGCTCGTAGTGTGTCGGGAACGGCCCGTCGCGCATGAGCCCGCGGGTCCATAGCCGGGCGACGCCCTCCTGGTTCAGGATGAACGGGCCCATGCCCTTGTCGGGCGAAACGGTGGCGCCGTAGTCCGGCACGTCGAAGCCGACCCACTGCTTCCCGTTCCACTCGATGAGCTTCTTCTTCTCCGACCACGGCTTTCCTTCCGGGTCGCACGAGGCGCGGTTGTAGAGCACGCGCCGGTTGGCCGGCCACGCGAAGGCCCAGTTCGGCGCGATGCCGCGGTTGCCGGGATCGGTGTTGTCCCGGCGGGCCATGATGTTGCCCTTCTCGGTGTAGCAGCCGGAGTAGATCCAGCAGCCGCACGCGGTCGAGCCGTCATCCTTGAGCTGCGCGAACCCATCGACCTGCTTGCCTGCGGGGATCGTGTTGCCCGCGGCATCCTGGATCGGGGCCAGCGTGTAGCCGTTCAGCTCGCGCGCCAGCTCGATCGCGGTCGGCGATTCCTCGATGGCGTAGTCCCACTTGAGATTGACGATCGGGTCGGGGAACGCACCCCCCTCCTTCTCGTACATCGCCTTCATGCGCAGATGGATCTCCGCCATGATCTCGATGTCCGAGCGGCACTCGCCCGGCGGCTCCTGCGCCTGCCAATGCCATTGCAGCCAGCGCGAGGAGTTCGAGAGCGAACCCTCCTCCTCGGCGAACAGCGTCGTCGGCAGCTCGAAGACTTCCGTCTGAATCTTCGACGGATCGACGTCGTTGTACTCGCCGTGGTTCTCCCAGAAGCGGGCCGTCTCGGTCTGGAGCGGATCCATGACCACGACGAACTTCATCTTAGAGAAGGCTTCCGTCATCTTGCCCCGGTTGGGGAACGACAGCAGCGGGTTGAAGCCCTGGATGACGTAGCCGGTCATCTTGTCTTGCTTGGCGAGCTCGAAGCCGCGCACGACGTCGTAGGTCGGCACGTCGAGCTTGGGCAGGTAGTCGTAGGCCCAGTCGTTCTCCTTGGTGGCGTGGTCGCCCCACATCGACTTCTGGAACGAGACGAAAAACTTGTTGTAGTTCTGCCAGTAGCTCATCTGGCCGGGCCGCAGCGGCTTGAACTGCCGCTTCGCGATATAGCTCGCGTAGTCCGGCTCCTTCTCGATGGGGATGTTGAGATAGCCGGGGATGAGGTTGCTCATCAGCCCGATATCGGTCAGCCCCTGGATGTTGGAGTGGCCGCGCAGCGCGTTCATGCCGCCGCCGAGCATGCCGATATTGCCGAGCAGCGTCTGCACGATGCACATCGAGCGGATGTTCTGCGAGCCCTTGGAGTGCTGCGTCCAGCCGAGCGCGTAGAGCGAGGTCATCGTCTTCTCAGGGGAAGACGTCTCCGCGATCATCCGGCAGACCTTGAGGAAGGTCTCCTTGGGTGAACCGCAGACCCGCTCGACCATCTCCGGCGTGTAGACTGCGAGATGCTTCTTGAGGAGCTGCATCACCGAGCGCGGGTGCTGCATCGTCTCATCGACGACCGCGTAGCCGTCGGGCCCGATATCGTAGTCCCAGGTCGACTTGTCGTAGTCGCGCTTGTCCTCCGAACACCCTGAGAACAGGCCCTCGTTAAAGTCGTAGCCTTCCTTCACCAGGAAGCTGGCGTTTGTGTAGGCCGACAGGTAGCGGTGCTGGAGCTTGTCGTTGTCGATCAGGTACTTGGCGACGCCGGACAGGAACGCGATGTCGGTCCCCTGCCGGATCGGGCAGTAGAGATCCGCCACAGAAGCGGTGCGGGTGAAGCGCGGGTCGATGACGATGAGCTTGGCGTTGTTATGCGCCTTGGCCTCGACCACCCATTTGAAGCCGCAGGGGTGAGCCTCGGCGGCGTTGCCGCCCATCACGGTGATGAGGTCCGCGTGCTTGATGTCCATCCAGAGGTTGGTCATCGCACCGCGGCCGAAGGAGGGCGCCAAACTGGCGACCGAAGGACCGTGTCAAACCCTGGCCTGATTGTCGAAGACCAGGGCCCCCATGCTTCGGACCGTCTTGTAGGTGAGCCACGCGGTCTCGTTGGTGGTGGCCGAGGCGCCGAGGAAGCCCGTCGTGATCCAGCGGTTGACCGTCAGGTCGCCGTTCTTGGCGACGAAGTTCTTGTCACGGTCTTCCTTGAGAAGCTTCGTGATCCGGTCGAGCGCGAAATCCCAGGAGACGCGCTTGAACGAATCCGAGCCGGGCGCCCGGTACATCGGGTACTTGGTGCGGGTCTCGGAGCGGACGAAGTCGAGCAGCGACGAGCCCTTGGGGCAGAGCGTGCCGCGGTTGACCGGGTGATCCGGGTCGCCCTCGACATGCATCACCGCCGACTTGGCGTTCTTCGAATGGTCGCCGAGGCTGTAGAGGATGACGCCGCAAGCCACCGAGCAATAGGGGCAGGTGTTGCGGGTCTCGCGCATCTGCGCGAGCTTGAACGGGCGCACCGCCGCGGCGGCGGCCGGCTGCAGGTCCCCGAACCCGAGAGCGCCGAGCGTGCTCCCCGCCAAGCCGACGCCGATACCTTTCAGCAATCCGCGCCGCGATACCTGCACGTTCATCGCGCCCGTCCTCGTTGGAGCTATTCTTGATAAAAGATGCTCGCAGAGACACGCTCCGGAGGCAAGTGCCAATGCGACCCGCCGCATCGGCATATTTAGCCGCACTCAATCGCGCGCGAGCTATTTCGAGGGGCTGGCGGGGTTGTAGCCCGAAGGCGCCGGCGTGCGGTGCTCCAGGGGCTGCTGCGGGTCGGTGCCGTTGCCGCCACTCGCTCCCGCATCCGGCACGTTGCGATTGCGGTTCATCTCCGTTGAGTTGCCGCCGGGATCGGGCGCGTCCTTGGCCGCGGACTGCTCACGCGGCACCGGCGCCTGGCTCCAGCCGTCGTTGGCGCTGCGGCTCTTGTCGCCCATGACGTCCTGGCCCTTGATCTCACCGGGTTGGGCCAGGGCGATGCTCGACGCGCCGACGAGGACGAGGGCGGCGAAGGCTGCGGCGGGGCTGGAAAGCGAGGGCATCGGGATCGTCCGGCTCTGGAAGGGGTGGCCGGGTAACGTCAGGTGCGAGGGCCGGTTCCGGCATCGCACTGCCGGAGCGGGTGGCCGAAACGTCTCAAGCCGCCACTGCGGCGCGGTAGCCCGAACTGCGCCCGGCCCACTCGCGGATGGCGGCGATCAGACGCTCGAGGACCGGGGCATCGAGCGAGCGGCTGGCGGCGAGGTAGTAGGTTTCCCAGCCCAGCGTCACGAAATCGAGACCGAGCCGTTCGGCTGCCGCCCGCACGCCCAGACCCGCATCGGCCGCGCCGCAGGCGATTACCGCCGCTACTGCCTGATGGGTGAATTCCTCGACCGCGTAGCCCTGGATCGCGCCGGGCTCCAACCCGGCCTGCGCCAGCATCCGGTCGAACCAGTCGCGCGTGCCCGAGCCCTTCTGGCGGTTGACGTAGCGCACGCCCTCCTCCGCCAGATCGGTCACGCTGCGGATGCCTCGCGGATTGCCGGGGGCGAGCATCAGCCCCTGTTCCCGCTCGAACAGCGGATGCAGGGCGAGCCCCGCCCCCGCCCCGATTGCCGCGAACGGCGGACCGGCCTCCGCGGGTGCCTGCGCGCCGCAATGGAAACCCGCCGCGTCGGCGCTGCCGTCGAGCAGGCGCTCGACCGCGGCGCTGCTGCCCATCACCGACAGGTCGATGCCGTCGCCCTCGCTCAGCACCTCGACCACCAGCGGGTCGTGGCTTGCTGCCAGCGTCAACGCTCCGGCCCGCCCGGTCAGCAGCCGACGCAAGCGTTGCTCGACGGCGCGGGTCTCGCGCACGAAGCCGGCCTCCAGACTGAGCGTGGCCGCCGAGAACGCCTCGGCGAGCGCGGCGCCGAATTCGGTGAGTGCGGTGCCGTGGCCGCGGGTCTTGCGCACCAGCGGCCGGCCGAGCGCCGCCTCGTAGGCCTGAAGCCGCGCCCAGGCCGCCCGGTAGGAGAGGCCCAGCGCATCCGC
Organism: Methylorubrum subtropicum; assembly: GCF_038442325.1. Classification (NCBI taxonomy): domain Bacteria; kingdom Pseudomonadati; phylum Pseudomonadota; class Alphaproteobacteria; order Hyphomicrobiales; family Methylobacteriaceae; genus Methylorubrum; species Methylorubrum subtropicum. Next base: position 12,376 of record NZ_JBBXMW010000042.1, read on the forward strand.
AAAACCCTGCACCGAACCGGTCTGGCCAATCGCTTCGAACATCAAGGTCAGATCGGAGATGGCGAGCGCTTCGCCGTCGATCCGCACCATACCGCCGAGGCCGAGCGCGACGGCGATGTCCGCATTATCTGATGTTTGATTCATATTGATGGCGCCGAAATGGTCGTTCACATCATGATGTCCTGCGTCCGACATTGTCTCGCCGCGAGGGGCATCGCCGCAACGATGCGCTTCGTCCGAAACCGTCTGAGGGACGCGCCATTGACCGGCCGCGGATGTCCTCAGACCCGTTCGTTTCCTACCTCTCTCCCGCTCGGTCTGCCCAGTGCTTGTCCGATCTGGAGTCGCAGCGGGTCGCGGTCGCGCGCCATCTCGGCCGGCACGGTCGCGTCGTTGCGGAGTTCGTCGGCAACGAGGGCCGGCCCGACCTGAGTGCGGCGCTGGACGTGTGCCGTCGGCACGGCGCGACGCTGCTGATGACCGAACTCGGGGAATGGGGCGACGGCCCGGCCTTTCTGCGCGATCTCGGCAGGGACTTACGCCGGCTGAATCTGCGCTTTTGCGCTCTCGACCGGCCGGAGGCGAGCGAGCTGACGCTCGGCATCATGGCCGCGGTCGTCGAGGCGGAGGCGCGGCTCGGCGTAGTCCGCACCCCTGACACGATGGCACGCCGCCGCGAGTTCTACGCCCGTTTCACGATCGAGCGCCGAAAGCGTGCCGTGCCGGGGAGCGGCGAACCGCTTACGGTCGGCGGGGTCCGCCCGCTGTCGGAGAGCCGGGGCCCTGGCACCGCGCGCAGCCGCGAGCGGGCGGAGGACGTAGCGCCGATCCTCACCGAGATCCGCGCCGCGGGCGCCGAGACCCTGGAACAGGTCGCCCACGCCCTCAATGCGCTGGGCATCCCGGCCGCGCGGGGAAGCCGCTGGTATCCGATGCAGGTGACCCGCATTGAGAAGCGGCTGGCTGCTCTCGTATAGGTCAGCGTCAGCCCAAATTGCAGAGATAGGTCAACTTCAGAGCCATAGCTGACTTCATAAATTTCTGAGGCGAAGGTCGGCTTTGGGTCGAGGCCGTGTGAGAACGCCGATCCGTCAGGCTTGGGTCGTTTGCGTGGAGCAGCGTGGCAGATCGAACTGGCGAGCCTCAGGCCCGGATGGCCGCCAGCAGCGGACCGACCCCGAAGATCTG
>NZ_JBBXMW010000043.1:0-12923 GCF_038442325.1 Methylorubrum subtropicum
GCCGCACAGCGTGGCCGCCAGGGCGACCAGCAGAACCTCGTCCAGGGGATGGCGCGCGTTGGCGGCGCGCGGGTCCGGCACCGCCGAAAACAAACCCTGCACTTCCAGCATCGATCACCTCCTGTCTGTAAGGAGGCGTCAACGCATGGCCTTCAACGCGGATCGGCACGCCGATCCGCCATATGCGATAGCCCTGCCCGCAAGGGGAGGGGGCAGGGGTGGGGGTCGGTCAGAAGGCACCGGGGCGCTTCATCCTGCACCACCCCCACCTCCTACCTCCTCCCCGCAAGGGGGAGGAGAAGCCCGCGGCTCGGTCGGCGCCCCCTACCGCTCCTTGGACGGCCCGATCCCCATCCGGCGGATCAACAGAAACACCGCCGCCGCCGAGACGACGGCCAAACACATCGCCAGCGTCGAACCGTCCTCCATTTCCGAGAACGGCAACCCCTTGGTGTTCATCCCGAACAGCCCGGTCACCAGCGTCGGCGGCAGAAAAAGGGCGGTGAGGATCGACAGCGTGTGGAGCTGGCGGTTCGAGGCGCGGGCGAGTTGGGCCGAGAGTTCGTCCTGAAGCAGGCGGCTGCGCTCGGCGAGCACCTGCATGTCGCGCTCGACCGCGTCGAGGCGCTGCGACATCCGGGCGGCGGTGGAGAGGACCGGCTCCGGCAGCCCCTCGTCCTCCTCCTGTTCGAGGCGGTGGAACACCGAGCGCAACCCCAGCAGGTGGCGGCGCAGGCGCACGGCCTCGCGGCGGATCGGCCCGAGGCGGCGGCTCTCGTCGCGGATTCCATCATCGAGGATGTGGTCCTCGATCTCGTCGAGTTCGTCGCCGCGATGGGCGACCGTGCGGGCCATCGCGGCGACCACGCCGCCGACGAGGTGTTCGAGCAGCGCCGCCGGGGCGGGGAAGCGGCGTCCGGCGGTGGCGGCATCGTGGGCGGCGTCGGGGCCCTGGATCGGATGGCGGCGGCCGGTGACGAGGAGGTCGTCCGCCGTCACGAAATGCAGGCGGCCGGCGGCATCGGGGCCGGGCCGCTGGCGATCCTCCGCGCCCGCCCGGACGAGGTCGGCCACGACCCCGCCGACATGCGCATCCTCGATCGCCACGCGCTGATGCGGGTCGGCGGCGAAGGCCGCCGCCGCGAGTTCCGGCGGCCCGAACCGGCCCTCCGCGACGAGGGGGCTGAGGCGCGCATCGACGAGATTAAGGTGCAGCCAGAGGAAGCCGTCGCCGGGCCGCTCCGGCACCGGCTCGCCCGGCGCCAACACGCGCCCGCGGCCGGCGGCATCGAACTGCATCGCCCAGAGCAGCCCCGGCACTGAGGGCTCGCACAGGAGGGGCGCGAGGATGCTCAGCGTCTCCGGCATCGTCTCGGAGCGCATTCAGAACAGCTTGGAGAACAGCACGTAGAGGGTGCCGGCAAGCAGCATCGCCACGGGCAGCGTCAGCAGCCATGCCAGCGCCAGGGCGCGAAGCGTCCCGAATTGCAGGCCGGAGCGGTTGGCCGCCATGGTGCCGGCGACGCCCGACGAGAGGACGTGCGTGGTCGAGACCGGCAGGCCATAGAGGTCGGCCGCCGCGATCGTCGTGGCGGCCACGAGTTCGGCGGACGCGCCCTGCGCGTAGGTCAGGTGGGTCTTGCCGATGCGCTCGCCGACGGTGACGACGATGCGCTTCCAGCCGACCATCGTGCCGAGTCCGAGCGCCACGGCGACCGCGACCTTGACCCAGGTCGGAATGAAGCGCGTCGCTTCGTCGAGATGACCCTTGTAGGCCTTGAGCGTGCCGGCCTCCGCCGGGGACAGCTCGCTCTCCTTGTCCTTCATGAGGAAGCGGATCGCTTCGGAGGCGAGGTACATGTCGTTGCGGGTGTTGCCGACGGCCTCAGCCGGCACCTGCGCGAGGCTGCCGTAACGCTCGACGGACTCGCCGATCTGGCGGATCAGCACCGAGAGCGACGGGTAGGTGCCGCCATCGACCTTCTGCGCGGCGACGTAGGCCGTCACTGCGGGCCGGGGATCGCCGATGATGTCGTAGCCCGCGGCTTTGGCAGCCACCACCTTGGAGGCGGCCTCCGAGGTCTGGCGGAACTGCGCCACCGAGGAGTCCGGCAGCGCCCGGTTGAGGGCATAGGCGGTCGGCACCGTGCCGATCAGGATCAGCATGATCAGCCCCATGCCCTTCTGTCCGTCGTTGGAGCCGTGGGCGAAGGACACGCCGGTGCAGGTCGCGATCAGCAGGCCGCGGATCCACAGGGGCGGCGGCGCCTTGGCGTCGGGTTCGGCGTAGAGGGCCGGGTTCTTTACGAGTGTTCGCAGCGTCAGCAGCAGGGCGCCCGCGGCGAGGAAGCCGACCAGCGGCGAGAGCAGCAGAGACCAGCCGATCTCGGTGGCCTTCGACCAATCGACGCCCGAAGTGCCGGAGCGACCGTGCATCAGCGCATTGGCCGCGCCCACGCCGATGATCGAGCCGATCAGCGTGTGCGAGGAGGAGGCCGGCAGGCCGAGCGCCCAGGTGCCGAGGTTCCAAAGGATCGCGGCGATCAGCAGCGCGAACACCATGGCGAAGCCCGCACCCGAGCCGACCTGCAGGATCAGCTCCACCGGCAGCAGACTGACGATGCCGAAGGCGACGGCGCCCGACGAGACGAGCACGCCGAGGAAGTTGAAGAAGCCCGACCAGACCACCGCGACGCCCGGCGGCATCGCGTGGGTGTAGATCACGGTCGCCACCGCGTTGGCGGTGTCGTGGAAGCCGTTCACGAACTCGAAGCCGAGCGCGATCGTGAGCGCCACGAACAGCAGGATGTAGGGGAGGTAGGTGGTGATGCGGGTGCCGGTGGCCGCGACATCCTCGTGGATGCTGAAGGCCACGTAGGCGAGCGCTGCGAGGAGCGCCGCCACGATGGCGATCAGCAGAGGGAGGGGATGGCCCTTCTCCAAGTCGGGCCGCCCGCGCCGCTCCGCGGAGGGCTGGGCGACGCCCAGGCCCTGCACCGACGATCCCGCCATGCCGATCTCTCCCCGTGCGGATTAAGGGTCGATCTCCGCACGTAGGGAGCCTCACCTGCGCTCTACGACAGTCTGATGACGGAAAGCGGCCAGGGCCGTGCCTCAGAAGTCGGAGGCGAGGCCCTTCACTTCCCAATCGGTGTAGCGCACCGGCTCCAGGCCGCCGCGGCCCTTCCGCTCCGGCTGCTTGGCGATCTCGGCGGCGCGGGCGTCGATGGCGGCGCGGCGCTCGGCGGCCTCCGTCAGCGCCCGCTGCGCCGCCGGGCTCAAGGTCCGGGTGTCGCGCGGCTCGGTCGCGTCGTCGCTCATATCCGTCTTTCCTTGCATCTGCCGCTCTCAGATGGGAGTGCGTCGGGTTCGGGGCGAGCCCCCCTTGTTTTTCCGCATCCGAGAACGGCCGAAAGCGTGGCACCGAGACCGACCCATCGCAACCCGACCCCGCCGCCCATCGATCCCTCGATCCCCGGCCTCGCGGCGCGGCGCGCGGCGGCCACCGCCGTCGCGACCCTGCTCGGGCCCGCCCGCGGGCTGGCGCTGGAGGATGCGCTGGCACAATCCGGGCGCGGCCTGAACCTGGAGCCGGGCGACGCCGCGCTCGCCCGCGCCATCGCCACGGCGAGCTTCCGGCGGCTCGGCTTCCTCACCGCGGCGCTCGAAGAGCGCCTGCGCGATGGCCTGCCGCAGAAGACGGACCTGCTGGCCCTGCTGGTGACCGGCTCGGCCCAGATCCTCGACCTCGCGGTGGCGGACCACGCCGCCGTCGATCTCTCGGTGCGCCTCGCCAAGGCCGATCCGCAGCTCACGCATCTCGCGCCGCTGGTGAACGCGGTGCTCCGCCGAATCGTCCGCGAGCGCGACGACATCCGCGCCGCCGAGTCCGATCCGCTGGCGCGCAACACGCCGGACTGGCTCGCGAAGCGCTGGATCGCCACCTACGGCGAGGAAGCTGCCCAAAAGATCGCCGCCGCGCATCTCGAAGGCGCGGCGCTCGACGTGACCGTGCGGGACGATGCGGAGGCCTGGGCTGAAAAACTCGGCGGGCGCCGGCTCGCGCTCGGCTCGCTGCGCCTCGAAGGCCGCGAGGCTGTGGCCGGGTTGCCGGGCTACGACGAGGGCGCGTGGTGGGTGCAGGACGCCGCCGCCGCGCTCCCCGTACGGTTGCTGGCGCCGCAACCGGGCGAGCGGGTCGCCGACCTCTGCGCCGCGCCGGGCGGAAAGACCGCTCAGGTTGCCGCCGCGGGGGCCCACGTCACCGCCGTCGATCGCTCGGCGGCCCGGCTGGAGCGCCTGCAACGCAACCTGGAGCGGCTGAAGCTGTCGGCGGAAATCGTCACCGCCGACGCCCTCGATCTGCCGGAGGACAAGCCGTTCGACGCGGTGCTCCTCGACGCGCCGTGCTCGGCGACCGGCACGATCCGCCGCCATCCCGACGTCGCCTGGACCAAGAGCGAGGCCGACATCATCCGCCTCGCCGGCCTCCAGCGCCGCCTGCTCGACAAGGCGGCGCGGCTGACGATTCCGGGCGGGCGGCTCGTCTACTGCACCTGCTCGCTGGAGCCGGAGGAGGGCCCGACCCAGATCGCCGACTTCCTCGCTCGGAACGGTGAGTTCGAGCGCTTGCCGCTGGATTCTGAGCGAGTCGGGGGCCATGCGGAACTGATCGACCCCAACGGCGATCTGCGCACCCTGCCGAGTCATCTCGGCGGCGGATCGGGCAGGGGAGGGGGGCTCGACGGATTTTTTGGGAGTTTGCTGCGGCGGCGAGTGTAACCGTCGCCATTCCGGGGCTCGCCGCAGGCGAGAACCCGGAATCCACGACTGGCCGCGCGGCTTTGTTCAGCGTCGCATCACGGGTGGATTCCGGGTTCCGCTGCGCGGCCCCGGAATGACGGCTCGACGGTTCAAACCGAAACCTTCAGCCCCACTCCGATCACCGCGAGCCCCGCCACCAGCGCGATGCCGCCCGCGGTCTCCAGTCGGGCGGTCCAGGCCGGGTAGCGGCCCGCCTGGACCGCGAAGACGGCCCCTGCGGACAGGCAGGCGAGGCTGACGAGCACGGCCATTCGGTGTTCCCGGTGCAATCGGTGAATCGCCGCCCGTGCGGCGCGACAGGGTCTCGTCCCTGGCTTGCCCACACCGGCTTCACGAATCGTCAACGCGCGGGATGCGCCCTCGGACCTCCCCGGCATTCCCGTTGTCCACAGGCCGGCGCGACCGTCCGGACGCCGCTTTCGCACTGCGAAAAGCACAGCCTGCGGGTGCAGGCGCGTTAACCTTCGCGAAAGGTCCGTCAACAAAACCTTAGCGCGACGGTTCGCATTTGGTTAGGTTTTCCTCAACGAAATCCTCTCCTTCCGATCCGGCGGCGCCATGTCTCTCGTGTCCAGCGTTTGGGTGCGTTCTCCCGTCGTGCTTGCAGCGGCCGCGGGTCTCCTCGTTCTCGGGACGGGGGCGGCGAGCGCCCACGTCAAATGGTTCTGCGCCTTCGACGTGGCGGGCCAGCCCCGCGGCCTCGCCGAAGTGCTCTGCACCGATTTCGAGCTGATGACGGGGCTGGCCATCCTCTGCCTGATGGTCGGGTGCCTCGCCGAGGGCACGGGCTTCGGCACGGCGCTGCTCAACGCCCTCGACCGGGTGACCGCCCGGCTGCGGGAGGACACGAGCCTGATCGTGCGGGCGGTGGTCGGCTTCTTCCTCGTCTCGGTGTGGAACCTCGGCGGCATCATCCTGACGCCCGAACTCAAGACCGACGCGGCTTGGATCCCGTGGCTGCAGCTCGCCATGGCCGGCTGCCTGATCTGGAAGCGGACGCTGCCGCTCACCGCGCTCGGCATCGTCTTCCTGTTCGGCTTCGCCGTCTGGAACTACGGCGCGTTCCATCTCGCCGATTACCCGGTCTTCCTCGGGGTCGCCGCCTACCTCGCCCTGACCGGCCTCGACCGCACCTTCTTCGGCCACCGGCCGATCGACGTGGTGCGCGCCACCGCCGCCGTCACGCTGATGTGGGCCTCCGTCGAGAAGTGGGCCTACCCGCACTGGACCGACCCGCTGCTCGCCGCCAAGCCCGCCATGACCATGGGCGCCAGCCCTGAGACCTTCATGCGGGCGGCGGGCGTGATCGAGTTCACCCTGGCGTTCGCCCTGATCTGGACCCCGCTGGTGCGCCGCGCCTCGGCCATCATCCTGGCGGCGGTGTTCATCTCGGCGATCTTCGAGTTCGGCAAGGTGGACGCGATCGGCCATTCGGGCATCATCGCGGTGCTGATCGCCATCGCGGCCGACGACGCCCGGGTGCCGGCCACCCGCCGCGACGCGGTCCTCGCCCCGGTCTACTATGTCGGCGCGCTGACGGCCTTCCTCGGCGTCTACTACCTCGCCCACAGCGTGATGTACGGCGACCTCTACGACGCCGCGAAGGTGGCGAGCGGCGTGCCGGTGATCTGAACGCCCGACGCAGGATCCGAAAAGAGCCGTCGTGCCCTACGGGCGCGGCGGCTCTTCCGTGATCGGCCTGTGCGCCGGGCCGTCGGCGCCGGCATCGGTCAGGGTTTCGAGGAAGGCGATCAGGTCGGCCTTCTCCCCCGCCGACAGGTTCAAGGGGCGGATGTCGCGGGAGCGGCTCGGGCGGTCGATGCCGCCCTTGTCGTAAAGCTCGACCACCTCGGCGAGGTCCTTGTGCGCGCCGTCGTGCATGTAGGGCGGGCGGCGGGCGACATTGCGCAGCGTCGGCGTCTTGAAGGCGTAGCGGAGCGCCGTCGAGTTCGGGAAGAACCGGCCCCGGCCGATGTCGTCGCCGGACGCCGTGCCGATGTCGTGGAACGAGCCGTCGGTGAAACTGTGGCCGGAATGGCAGGCGTCGCAGCCGGCCTTGCCGGTGAACAGGTCGAAGCCGCGCTTGGCCGCCGGGCTCACGGCACCGGTCTCGCCCGCGACCCAGGCGTCGAACGGGGCGGGGCCCGCCACGATCAGGCGCTGGAAGGTGGCGAGCGCCTGCTCGATCCGCAGCCGCGTGACCGGACGCGCCTCGTCCGCGGCCTCCGGGAAAGCGGAGCGGAACGCTTCCGAATAGGCCGGCATCGCGTTCAGGCGCTCGACCAGGAGCGTCTCCGGCATGTTCATGTTGGTGCGCGCCGTGAGCGGCACGATGGCGACCGATTCGAGATCGCGGAAGCGTCCGTCCCAACCGAGGCTGCGCTCGATCCAGGCGACGTCGAGCAGCGTCGGCGTGCGCACCGCCATCGGCCCGTCGTCGTTGCGCATCGCCCGCGGCTTATCGTCGGTCCAGTCCTGCGCGGGCAGATGGCAGGTGGCGCAGGCCCGGCTCTCGTCGCGCGACAGGGCGGTGTCGAAGAACAGCGCGCGGCCGAGTTCGGCCTTGGCCCGGCTGTAGGGATTGTCCTCGGGGAAGGGGATCGCGTCCGGTCGCCGGTACTCGGCCAGCCGTGCGGTCCGGTCGGCCTCACCCGCGACGCCGACCGCCCAGGCGCATCCCATGATGCCCATCAGGACCGCCGCCGCGTGGACCGCCGCCTTTGCCGTTCTCGTCGCCATCCGAACCTCTGGGGCCGGACGTTATCGCTTGATAGTTTTCGAATGATGAATTCGCCGGACTGTGTTTCCGCGGCGGCGCGTTCACTTCTCCGTTCGATCACTTCTCCGTTCGATCACTTCACCGTGACGGCGAGCTTCATCTTGGGATGGATGCCGCACAGGACCGTGAAGCTGCCCTTGGTCGGGAACGCCACGACGCTCCGGCTGCCCGGCGCCTGCTCGCCGATGTCGAAGTTGAAGTCCGGATGGTCGAGATAGGCGTGATGCACGAGTTCGCCGTCGTCGTTGACGATTTCGACCTTCTCTCCGGCGTTGAGCGCGACCGCGCCGGGGGCGAAGGCGCGGCCCTTCTGGGTGACGCGCTGGGCGACCTGCCCGACCGCCGCCAGCGAGACCGCGCCCGCGCCGAGGAGGCATCCGGCCAGCACGCCGCCGGCCGCGAGTCGTTTCAGCCGAGTCCGGCCCGCGTGAGGCATGCGCTGATGTCCCGAAGTCGGGGGGCGCCCTCGCGCCGACCCGAGCCACAACCTAGCGATCGCTGGTTGCTCTCACCTTAACGTGAGTGGGGCGCCGAAGCGCGGGGGGCGAAGGGGCCAGCGTGTCCGAGTGGACATTACCTTAACGAATGTGGGGGAATGTCACGGGGCGGAGTACCCCACGAGCCGATGACTGCCCTCCGGACCCCGATACGTTTCGCCCGCTGGCGCGCCGCTTCCCGCGCGCTGCTGCGCATCGGCGGGACCATCCGCGGCCGCATCCTCCTCGCTTTCCTGATGCTGAGCGCGATCACCGCCCTGCTCGGCGGCTACGCGGCGCTCGGCATCGCCACCACGGGCCAACTCGTCGACAAGACCTACGACCGCTCGCTGATGTCGATCAATTACGCCCGCGCCGCCGCGGCCGACTTCGCGGCGATCCAGGCGGCGGTGGCACGCGCGCGGCTCGCGACCGAACCGGGCGAGCGGCAGGCCCAGGAGACCCGCATTGCTTCCCTGGTGGAGACCTTCGAGGAGGATCTCGGGATCGCCGCCGAGCGCGCGCAATCGGCCCGCGCCGCCGCGGAAGCCGCTTCCGCCAAGGAGGCGGTGACCTACTGGCTCGCCGCCCGCCGCGAGTTCGGCGCCGGGGTGCAGACGGCCGATGTCTGGCAGGCCCTCGACGCGCATGCCAAGGCGGCGGAGCAGCATATCGACCTGCTCATCAACTTCACCGCGGGCGACGGCTTCTCCTACCGTCAGGCGGCCCGCGCCCTCGTCGCCCGCGACGTGCGGCTCAGCATCGCCGCCACCCTGTTCGCCATCCTGCTCTCGGGCGCCGTCGCGTGGCTGCTGTCGCGCCGGATCGTGCGGCCGGTGGCCGAGGCCTCCGCCGCCGCGACCCGCATCGCCGCGGGCGATCTCGCCGTGCCGGTGCCCGACGGCGGCGCCGACGAGTTCGGCGCCCTGCTGCGCGCCATGGACGGGATGCGCGGCAACATCGCCGCGATGATGCAAGAGGAGGTGGCCCAGCGCCGCTCGGCGCAAGGGTTGCTCGCCGACGCGGTCCAGGGGTCGAGCGAGGGCATCGTCGTCGCCGACGCCGCCGGCCGCATCGTCATGGCCAACGACCGCTTCGCCGCGCTGCTCGGTCTCGATCCGGTGGAGGTCGCGTCGCTGCGATTGGCCGATGCCCACGGCTCGGTCGTCGCCGACGCGCTGCTGGCCATGTGGGCCCACGGCACCTCGGCGGTCGAGCGGAAGAACTCCGACGGACGCTGGCTGCGCCTCAGCCGCAGCCCGACCCGCGACGGCGGCTTCGTCGCCGTCTGCTCCGACATCTCTCGCCTCAAGCAGCAGGAGGACCAGCTCAAGCGCAGCAACCTCCAGCTCGACGCGGCGCTGGGCAACATGCTCCAGGGCCTGTGCCTGTTCGATGCGGACGGGGGGCTCCTCGTCCACAACCGCCGCTTCTGCGATATGTTCGGGATCGAGCCCGGCGCCCTGCATCCCGGCATGAGCCTGCGCGCCATGGCGACCGTCGTCGCGGCGGGCGCGGCCTTCGACGACACTCGTGCCCTCGATCTGCTGCTGGAACAGGAGGAATTTTTACGCGCGGGCCAAAGCGGTGCCCTGTGCCGCTCGATCCGCGGCGACTTCATCGTCTCGGTGCGCCAGCAATCGACCGCCGAGGGCGGCTGGATCGCGACCTACGAGGACGTCACCCAGCGCTTCGAGGCGGAGGCGCGCATCATTACCATGGCCCGGCGCGACGCCCTGACGGGGCTCGCCAACCGCATGGTGTTCGCCGAGCGCCTGGAGGAGGCCGCCGCCCGCCTCGACGAAGGCCGGGGCTTTGCCGTGCTCTGCCTCGACCTCGACCGCTTCAAGGAAGTCAACGACAGCTTCGGCCATCCGGTCGGCGACGCGCTCCTCAAGGGCGTGGCCGAGCGGCTCCAGGCCTGCCTGCGCGAGAGCGACCTGCTGGCCCGCCTCGGTGGCGACGAGTTCGCCATCGTCCAGTCCGGCTCGCGCCTGCGCGACGACGCCGTGGCGCTCGCCGACCGCCTGATCCGCATCTTCGAGGAGCCCTTCATCCTCGACGGTCACGTCGTCTCGGTCGGCGTCAGCGTCGGCATCTCGCTCGCCCCCGAGCACGGCTCGAACCCCGAGGCCCTGCTCAAATGCGCCGACCTCGCCCTCTACCGCGCCAAGGGCGGCGGACGCGGCGGCTGGTCGTTCTTCGACGAGGAGATGGACCTCGAACTGCGCAAGCGCCGCGCCCTGGAGAACGATCTCAAGCAGGCCGTCGCCAACGGCGAGTTCGAACTGTTTTTCCAGCCCATCGTCAGCCTCACCCATGGGCGCGTCGCCTCCTGCGAGGCGCTGCTGCGCTGGAAGCATCCTGAGCGCGGCTACGTCTCGCCCGCGGAGTTCATTCCGCTGGCCGAGGAGACCGGCACGATCGGCGCCATCGGCGAGTGGGTGCTGCGCCGCGCCTGCCGCGAGGCCGCGTCCTGGCCGAGCGGCGTCGCCGTCGCGGTCAACGTCTCGGCGGCGCAGTTCCGCAACGCCGCGGTGGTGCGCGCCGTGATGGAGGCGCTGACCGAGAGCGGGCTGCCGGCCTACCGCCTCGAACTGGAGATCACCGAATCGGTGCTGCTCACCGACAACGTGGCGACGCTCGCCACCCTGCACACCCTCAAGCGTCTCGGCGTGCGCGTCGCCATGGACGATTTCGGCACCGGTTATTCCTCGCTCAGCTACCTGCAGAGCTTCCCCTTCGACAAAATCAAGATCGACCAGTCGTTTGTCCGCAACCTCGACGTCACCGGCAATTCGCGGCTCATCGTCCGCTCGGTGGTCGGCCTCGGCCGCAGTCTCGGCATGACGGTGACGGCGGAGGGCATCGAGACCGAGGCGCAGATGGAGCAACTGCGCCTGGAAGGCTGCGATGAGGCGCAGGGCTACCTGTTCAGCCGCCCCGTCCCGGCGACGGCGATCCACGCGCAGTTCGAGCGGTTGCGCCTCAAGGCGGCCTGATGAGTCGAGCTTGAGCTTGATGAAGCCGGGCTCAACCTAAGTTAAATCGATCCGTCGCCCAAGAACAACATATGTTCTGCGGCGTCGGTCAAAGCATCTTCTTCTGAACAATCCGCGATTCGAGCGATTTCCCCGCCATCGAAACCGTCGCGGCCCTCCGGCCGCTGCGCTTCCGCTGAGCTGAGCCGAGGAATCGCGCCCGGTGTACTATCACGACAAGCGTCTGCAATATCCGGTGCGGGTGGACAGCCCGGACCCGGTCTATGCCCGCATGCTGCAACAGGCGATCGGCGGCGTCGAAGGCGAAATCCGCGTCTGCATGCAGTACTTCTTTCAGGCCTGGGGCAATCGCGCGCCCAACACCAAGTATCGCGACATGCTCCTCCACACCGCGACGGAGGAGATCGGCCATATCGAGATGCTGGCGACCGCGGTCGCGATGAACCTCGAGAACGCGCCGACCAAGGTGCAGGAGGCGGGCGCGGCCGACGCCATCGTCGGCGCCGTGATGGGCGGCGAGAACCCGCGCCACATCGCGGAGGGGATGCTGCACAAGCACCTGCTCTCGTCCGGGATGGCGGCGTTTCCGGGCAATTCCGACGGCGTGCCGTTCGACATGAACCACATCTACGCCAGCGGCAACATCGCGGCCGATATGTACTGCAACGTCGCCGCCGAGGCGACCGGGCGGACGCTGGCCGTGCGCCTGTCCAACGCCACCAACGATCCCGGCATGAAGGATATGTGGTCCTTCCTCATCGCCCGCGACACCATGCACCAGCAGCAATGGCTCGCGGTGATCGAGGAACTCGGCGGCACGGAAGGCGCGCTGCCGATCCCCAACAGCTTCCCGCAGGCGGAAGAGAACCAGACCTACAATTACAGCTTCTTTGCCACGAGCCGCGACGGCACCCCGCCGCCCGAGGGTCGCTGGACGCAAGGCTGCTCGATCGACGGCAAGGGCGAGTTCAACGTCTACCAAGCCGAGCCGATGGGCCAGGAGCCCGTCCTCGGCCCGGCCCGCCCCGACAGCGGCGCCGAGACCCAGCAGATCGGCTGACCCTTCCTTTCGCGACGCCTCCGGCCGTCCCGGGCTCCCGCCCCGGGGCGGCCGGAGGCGTCGCCACCTCGACGCAACGAACGGGAGACACCACCATGGCCCTCGACGCCCGCGACATCTACGTCACTGCCCTCAAGAACACCCACGCCCTCGAAATGCAGGCCCTCCAGATCATGGAGCGCCAGGTCGAGCGGCTCCAGAACTACCCCGAGATGGAGGAGGCTCTGCGCCGCCACATCGAGGAGACCCACGGCCAGCGCACCCGCCTGGAAGAGGCGCTGCAATCGCTGGGCGACAGCCCTTCCGCCATCAAGGAGGGCTTTCTGGGCTTCGTCGGCAACATGATGGCGCTCGGCCACACCCCGGCCCAGGACGAGATCCTGAAGAACACCTTTGCCAACTACGCCTTCGAGAACTTCGAAATCGCGGCCTACCACTCCCTCCTCGCCATCGGCGACGCCGCCGGCCAGGGCGCCAGCCTCACCGGCTTCCGCCAGTCGCTGCAGGAGGAGGAAGCCATGGCCCAGCGCGTCCGCACGCTCATCGAACCGACCACCCGCCGCTACGTCGACCTCACGGTCGCCGGCGAACGCGCCGACCGCTGATTCTTTTTCGGTTGCTCGACGGAAGAAGAGGGGAGGGGCCCTGTAACTCTCCCCGTCATTGCGAGGCGAAGCCGAAGCAATCCAGGGCTCCGCATTTTTCGGAGAAGCCGCGCCGCCGATGACGGGACGCCCGAACGGCAAAAGGCCCGCGCTGTGTAAGCGCGGGCCTTTTCGTTC
>NZ_JBBXMW010000044.1:0-11430 GCF_038442325.1 Methylorubrum subtropicum
TCAGACCCTCATCGATCGCCGCTTGCGCCATCACGCGCAGGCCGCCTAACCTCTCAACCCAGATGGACCAGAGCCTCCGTTCCTGAGCAGCCCAAACCGTCTCAAATCATCTGACGACGGACAATCGACACCTCGCCCGCCGCGGACGCGCTCCTCGTCGCCGCCCTGGCGGCGGCCGACCACGTCATCGTGCCGACCCTGCTGCATCATCTGGCCGTCGACGGCGTCGGCCAGTTCGCCCGCTCCTACTTCCGCGTGGCGAGCGCCCTCAACCCGCGGCTCAAGGGCCTGAGCCTGCTGCCGGTCCAAGTCGATCTGCGCGTCACCATGCAGCGCGAGACCCACGACCAGCTGACCGCGCGCTTCGGTGCCGCGCGCCTGCTCGACGGCATCCGTACGGACGTCTCGCTCGCCGAAGCCTTCGGCCGGCAACAACCCGTAAAGTACTACAAGCCTAAAACCAGAGCGGTGACGGACTTCGAGTCGCTGTGCGACTACGTCTGTACGATGATTGTCCAATGACGACTTGGCGCGTGCCCCACAAATTCATGGATCGAGAGAGCGGATCATGAAACCCATCCTCCTGGTCGACGACTCGCCGACGATCCTGGCGAGCATGTCCGAGATCCTGACCCGCTCAGGGTTCGCCTGCGAGCGGGCGCCGAACGCGGAAGCCGCGCTGGACAAGGCGAAGGCGGGCCTCAGCCCCGGCCTCGTCATCACCGACTACCACATGCCCGGCATGGACGGCGTGCAGCTGATCGGCGCCCTGCGCAAGCTGCCGGCTCTGCGCTTCACCCCAATGCTCGTGCTGACCACGGAATCGCAGCAGGAGAAGCGCGACGAGGCCCGCAAGGCCGGTGCCACCGGCTGGCTCGTCAAGCCGGTCCAGGCCGACAGGCTGCTCCAGGTCATCCGTCAGGTCGCCCCGTCGCTTTCCCCCAAGGCGGCCTGACGGGTTCGCCCCCGCCGGGCGTCATCGCCGAGTTTTTTTCCAAGCCTGCGTCGCGAGCGCGTCATGGACCTTCCCGCTCTTCCCAACGCCCCGCTGCGCCCGGCTCTGTGCGGCCTTGCCGTCGGGCTCCCGCTCGGCGGTCTCTTCTGGGCCGTCGGCCTGGCCCACCCCATCGGCGTTCTGGGCGTCGGTCTCGCGGCCGGGCTCGGGGGCATCGCCGCGACGCTCGGTCCGCACCCGCTGCGGACAGTCGCCGCACCGGCTCCCGTCGCCGTCCCGGCGGGCCCGGAGCAGCCCGTCGCGGCGGTCCTGCCGACGACCGGGCCGGGCGCGCATCCGGCGATCGAGGCGACCTGCGCGACCCTGACCGACCTCGACCCCTTCTTCTCGATCGCCGACCTCCAATTGCGCAGCCTCGTCGAGCAGACGGAGGAGGCGGCGAGCGAGATTCTGGGCGAGCTGCGCGCGCTCGACGACGCGCTGGCCAACGCCGCCGGGTTCGTCGGCGCGACGCGGGCGCGGATGGCGGACCTCGTCGAGCGGGGGGACGAGGCCTACGCGGCTTTGGCGACGACCCTCCACGCCTATCTCGCGGCACGCCTGGAGGAGACGCAGGTCGAGCGCACCCACCTCACCGCGATCAGCGGCCAGATGAAGAATCTCGATGCCGTGACCGGTGTTCTCGACCAGCTCGGTCAGGCGACCAACATGCTGGCGCTCAATGCCAGCATCGAGGCGGCCCGTGCCGGCGAGGCCGGCCTCGGCTTCACCGTCGTGGCCCGGGAGCTGAGGGCGCTGGCGCAGCGATCCCGCACCGCCACCAATGAGGCGAGCCAGATGATCGAGGCCATCCGCGGTTCGATCGAGACCAATCTGCTCGCCACGCGGACCGAGCAGCGCGCGCTGGCCGAGCAGGCCCAGATCCAGCGCCTGCTCGCCGAGGTCGACACGCTGTCCGAGGCCTTCGCGGTGGTCGGTGCGGCCCAACAGGAACTTGGGGAACTCGACGAGCGCAACCGGCTCATCGGCAGCCAGATCCTGCAGGTCTTCGGGCGCGTGCAGTTTCAGGACGTGGTCCGCCAGCAGATCGAGGCTCTGGGGAGTGCGCTTCAGCTCCTCCACGCCATCCTGGAAGGCCAACGCGATCAGCTTCTGGGTCTCGCCATCGATCCGGCGCTCACGCCCGACCGGTTGCTGGCTCGGTTGCGCGCCAGTTATGTCACGGCGATCCAGCACATGACGCACGCGCAGGCAACGGGCAGCAAGAACGACGAATCGGCCCTGGCGGATATTGAGCTATTCTAACAAAATTTGTGAGTATAATTGGCGTAAGGGGAATTGATGGCAGGTGGATGCCCGCGGGCCTCCGCAGTGTGGGCGGGCTGCATCGGCGCGTTCTTCCTGCGGGTGACGCTGGCGGGACCGGCCCTGCCGCGGTGGATCGCGGCCGGCGAGACGGCCGGCGTGGTCGATCTCGCGAGCCGTCGACCGGCCTGAGGCCCGCCGCCTCACGCATCGCCCTGATACACAACGACGGCCCTGCTCAGGCGGGGCCGTTTTGCATCTAGACATCGCTGATTCGGCAAGCCGTTCCTATGCGAGCTGCAGCCCGCCATGGCTGATGTCCGCTGTTCGAGGCCCCGCGGATGACCGCTCCCCACCCCATCCGGTCCTTCGGCGACCGTCACCCCAGAGTCCGCTTGGGGTCAGGATTCCGCTCGCCCTTGTTCGATAGCAGCGGTCCGGGCCCACGGGCCAAAAGCCGGATCTCAACGCAGAACGTTCGCGCCTCTTCGAATTTGATTTCCTCGCCTAGTTTCTTCATGCGGTTAAGTAGCTAAAAACGGTCGTTTTTTCTCACATTGTTCGCGCCCGTCCTAACAGCTTGATTGAATTGGGTGTGATCGACGGCCAGTCGTTGCTGAGGGTTTTGTGCCGAGCGTATCGGCAGTGAGGCTATCGAAGTGTAGGCCGCTGCGGAGCGCAACTGTTTTATTGTCGTATCGCGGCGATTTTGGACATCGCCGCGATTGGCTTGCGAGCAGGCTCGCTCCGGCTAGGCCTTAAGCCCATTCCTCAAGCACGATCTTGCCCTTGGCCCTTCCGCTCTCGATCAGCGCGTGAGCGCGGCGGAGATGGGCCGCCGAGATCGTTCCGAACCGCTCGGCCGCCGTCGTCGTGAGGGTGCCGGCCTCGACGAGGCGCGACACCTCGTCGAGCAGGCGGCCCTGCGCGTCCATGTCGGCGGTGGCGAACATCGAGCGGGTGAACATGAACTCCCAGTGGGTCGAGACGCTCTTGCGCTTGAGCGGCACCACGTCGAGGGATTCCGGATCGTCGATCAGCGCGAACCGGCCCTGCGGTGCGATCAGTTCCACGATCTCCGGCAGATGCCGGTCGGTGTGGGTGGTGGAGAACACGAAGGCCGGCGCGCCGAGGCCGAGGCGTGCGACCTCCGCCGCCAGCGGGCGCGTATGGTCGACGACGTGGTGCGCGCCGAGCGTGCGGCTCCACTCCGCCGTCTCGGGTCGCGAGGCGGTGGTGATCACGGTCAGGTCGGTGAGCCGGCGGGCGAGCTGGGTCGCGATGGAGCCGACGCCGCCTGCCCCGCCGACGATCAGC
This sequence comes from Methylorubrum subtropicum, assembly GCF_038442325.1. Taxonomy (NCBI): domain Bacteria; kingdom Pseudomonadati; phylum Pseudomonadota; class Alphaproteobacteria; order Hyphomicrobiales; family Methylobacteriaceae; genus Methylorubrum; species Methylorubrum subtropicum. The sequence continues at coordinate 3,578 of NZ_JBBXMW010000044.1, forward strand.
ACGGCGTTGCTCGCCCCCGGCACCGGCCGGCGCAGGTCGAGCCGGTCGAACAGGGCCTCCCAGGCGGTGATGGCGGTGAGCGGCATCGCCGCCGCCTCGGCGAAGGACAGCGAGGCCGGCATGCGGCCGACGATCCGCTCGTCGACGCAATGCAGCTCGGCATTGGTGCCGGGCCGGCCGAGGTCGCCCGCGTAGAAGACGGCGTCGCCCGGCCGGAACCGGCTCACCTCGGCGCCGACCGCCTCGACGAGGCCGGCGGCGTCGTAGCCGAGCACCTGCGGCTGCCCCTCGGGCGGATCGCCACGCATCCGGACCTTGGTGTCGACCGGGTTGACCGAGACCGCCTTCACCCGGACGAGCAGGTCGCGCGGGCCGGGCACCGGCTCGGGCAGGGTGAGGTCGAGGAGCGAGCGCTCGTCGTCGATGGGCAGGGAGCGATGGAAGCCGACGGCACGCATGGGAGGGTTCCTTTCGAGGCTGGAGTGATCAGGCGGAAGCCCGGCGGGAAGGCACTGCGCTCGCCGCGATGCCGAGGACGATGGCCGCGGCTCCGAGGATCAGGTCGGGCCCCGGCGTCTCGCGGAGGCCCACCGTCGCCAGGACGAGGCCGGTGACCGGCACCCCGAGCATCAGCGTCGACATCAGGCTCGCCGGCACGAGGCGGCTCGCGGCGTTGACGGCGCAGAAGCAGAGGGCGGTGGCGAGCGGCCCGACGAAGATCAGGCAGGCCCAGAAGGTCGCCGTCCCGTCCCCCGTGAACGGCCCCTCGGCCGCGTAGGCGGCGGGCAACAGCACGGCGGCCGCGAGCAGCATCTGCCAGGGCGCGAGCTGCGCCGCCGACGCGTTCGAGCGCCCGTAGCGCAGATGCAGGATGCAGACGGCCCAGGCGGCGGAGGCCGCGAGCAGCATCGCGTGGGCGCCGACGACCGTACCGTCCCGCCAGTCGATGGCCTGCGGGTTGAACAGGACCATGACGCCGATGGCCGCCAGCCCGATTCCGGCCCACTGCCGCCGCCCGATCCGCTCGCCGAAAACGAGGACTGCGACCGGCACGACCCAGATCGGTGTCGTGTAGCTCAGGATCGCCGAGCGCCCTGCCGGCAGATGCGTCATCGCCACCGCGCCGAGCGCCGTGAACAGCGCCATCTGGAGCAGACCGATGGAGGCGAGGACGGGCAGGTCCGCACGGCGGGGCCACCGGACCTCGCCGCGCGCCGCCTGCCACGCGAACAGACAGGCCGCGCCGGTCGCGAAGCGCAGGGCGGAGAACCACAGCGGCGAAACGTGGTCGAGGCCGAGCTTCATCACCGGCCAGTTCGCCCCCCAGAGCAGGATCGCGCCGCCGAGCAGCAGCGCCGGAGCGGCGGCGGGCACCCTCGCGACGCGGCGCTCGGAAGAGATCGTGACGGCGGCAGAGGCGGACATGGCGGACCTCCTCGAGGGCGTGGGATCGGGGCTCTCGCGGGCCCGACCGGCGATCGGCGTGATCGACGGCGGACACTCTGCGTCAACGAGATGATGCAGGGAAACGCATAGTTCCAATGGTTGCGATTGGATTTTCTGCTAGATGGTAGGGGCACTCAATCCCGAGGTCCCATGCGCCATCCCGATCTCGAACTCGACCTGCTGCGCGCCTTCGTGGCGGTGGCCGAGACCGGCAGCTTCACGGCCGCCGCGGACGTGGTGCACCGCTCGCAATCGGCGGTGAGCCAGAAGGTGCTGCGCCTGGAGGAGATTGTGGGCCGGCGCGTCTTCGACCGGACCAGCCGCACCCTCGGCCTGACGCCGGACGGCGAGCGCCTGCTGGTCGCCGCCCGCCGGATGCTGGAGCTCAACGACCGGCTGATCCGCGCGTGGCGCGAGCCGCCCGCCTCCGGCACCCTGCGGCTCGGCGTGTCGGAAGACTTCATCCCCGGCCAATTGCCGAAGCTCCTCGCCCGCTTTGGCCGACTCTATCCGGGGGTGCATATCGACCTGATGACCGGGCTGAGTGGCGCGCTCCTCGAAGCCTACGACGCCGACCGGCTCGACGCGGTGATCGCCAAGCGCAGCGGCGCCCAGCCGCGCGGCCGGGTGATCTGGCGCGAGCCCCTGGTCTGGCTGGCGGCGACCGATTTCGAGCCGGATTTCACCAAGCCCGCCCGGCTGGTGATGCTCGCAGCCCCTTGCAGCTACCGCGAGATGATGATCGCGGCCCTCGACTCGGTGCGCCGGGAATGGGCCGCCGTCTGCACCGCGAGCAGCCTTTCCGGGGTGCAGGCGGCGGTGGCGGGCGGGCTCGGCGTGACGCTGCTCGGGCGCTCCTTCGTTCAAGATGGCATGCAGATCCTGCGGGCCCCCGACCTCTGGCCGGCACTGCCGATGACGGAGGTCATGGTGCTCGGCGAGGAGCGCGCAGCCGACCTCGTCCAGCCCCTCATCACGTTTCTCGGCGAAAGCCTCGCCGGGCACGACGGCCTGACGCTGGCCGCGTGATGCAACGCAGTTCGATTTCCTCACATAGGTTTCGCATGCAGCTAAATGTTTGAAAACAGTCGTTTTCCGCATACAGGTCTCGAAAGGTGGAATGATCGCTCGGGGTGGAGAACGGAGCTACCGATCAGGCCATAACGACCGAAAACGGAAATCCTAGCCGTTTCAAGATCGCTCCTCGGATGAACGGTTCGACCAAGAGAAATGGCAAGCCCTACGCCGATTCCTCAACGTCTTCTGGCAAGCCCGAACCCAACTTGCCCGCTTCCGCAGCGATCCCGGCGCCTATCTCAGCGTCCTCGAACGGCAAGCGCGACAGCAGACTTCGCGGTCCTAGCGCATCGTCCTGGATATCGTATCCAGGACGATGCGCTAGGTTGTTGTGTCGCATCGACTTTTTCCCGAAAGCCGGCGGCCACCTTTCGGGCCGATGCTCTAGCTTTTTGGGAAACCTTCCGGCGCTTCGAGCGTAGCGTTGGCTTTAGACAATCCGCCAGAGGACCGAGCGCGATGGAACCGATGAAGCCCATGGAACCCATGAAGCCCATGGAACCCATGAAGCCGATGAAAGGCTCGGAGCCCTGGTGGCCGCAGACGCTCGGCCAGCCTTCGACCAGCGGTGGCCAGGACGGTATGCGCTACGCGTTCTTCCCCGATAAGCAGCGGCTCCTCGTCGAGACCGACGGCAAGCTGGTGACCTACGATAGCGGCGACCATCGCATCAGCGGCGTCTCTCAATCGAACGGCCGAGCACCGAGCTTCACCACTCTGGATGGTGACGTGAGTGTGGACGACCTGAAGGTCATGGATTGAGAGAGGCTCCGGCACGGGGCCTTCCCGCATCAGCTCAAGCCAAGGCGCGGGAAGGCCTGGCCTGCTGCCGTTCAACATTTTCCGGTTGAACCACTGCTTCGCGCTTTCTTCAAAAGCTTCGTTCCCCTCTCCCCACCCCTGCTGACCCAGAGGGGGAGGGAGATGCGCTGGCCCCTCGCTCGTATTTTGCAGCGACTCTTGCACGAGCGACCGCGCTACCGCCCCACCGCCAGGAAGCGCTCCGCCGTCCGCAGCGCCAGCGCCATGATCGTCAGGGCCGGGTTCGCGGCGAGCGAACTCGGGAAGGTCGAGCCGTCGCTGATCCAGAGATTGTCGATCTCGAAGCTGCGCCCGTGCGGATCGACGACCGCCGTGCCGCCGTCGCGGCCCATCCGACAGGTGCCGAGGGTGTGGGCGACGCGATCCAGTACCCAGACGTCCTTGGCGCCGGCCGCCTCCCAGAGGTCGCGCATGACCTTCGTGGCGTGGACGTTCAGCCGGTTCTCGTTGGTGCTGTAGCCGAAATCGATCCGCGCCTTGCGCATGCCGCGGGCGTCGGTCTCGTCGGAGAGGGCGAGCACGTTGGCGTCGCAGGGCAGCGTCTCGCCGTTGATACCGATCCCCGCGAGGTGGTTGTAGCGCCCGAGATAGTCGAGGAGCGGCTGCCCCCACAGGCCGCGGCCGCGGGCGACGGCGTTGGCGAAGGTCACGGGAACCACGCCGAGACTTTGGATCAGGTAGCCTCCCGCGAAGTCCGCGTCCTCCGGGCGGATGAAATCCTCGGTGATGAGGGAGGAGGGGTAGCCCCGGTTCATCCGCACCTCGTGGTCGAAGGTGCCCCAGACCTGCGTCGCAACATGGCCCATGTAGTTGCGGCCGACCTGCCCGCTGCCGTTGGCGAGACCGGTGTGCAGGAGGAGGCGCGGCGTCTCGACGGCACCCGCGCAGAGAAAGACCGCCCGGCAGCGCTGGCGGCGCTCTCGCCCGTCCTTCATGTAGACCACCGCCGCGATGCGGCCGTCCCGGTCCCGCTCGAATCCGTGGGCGAAGCTCTCCGGCCGGATCTCGGCGCCGTGGGAGACGGCGAGCGGCAGGTAGGTGACGTCCATGCTCGCCTTGGCGCCGGTGCGGCAGCCCTGGTGGCAGAAGCCGCAATTGATGCAGCCCTGGCGCATCGGCCCGCCCTCGGACTCGAAATCCCGGGAGACGACCGCCGCCGGCGCGTCGGCCCAGCGGATGCCCCGGGCCTCGCAGGCCCCGGCCATCAGCTCGGCCGGGCCGTTGCGAAGCACCGGGGGAAGGGGATACCGGCGCTCGGCATCCCACGGGTAGCTCCGCGGCCCCGATACGCCAAGGAACGCTTCCACCCGCTCGTAGAACGGCCGCAACTCGCCATGCGAGATCGGCCAGTCGACGCCCTCACCGGTCTCGGTGTGCAGCCGCAGGTCGCGGGCATCGGCCCGGGGGACGAAAGCGCCCCAGTGCAGCATCGAGCCGCCGACGCCGGTGCCGCTGTTGTTGCCGCCGAACGCCTCGGGCGTGGAGCCGCCGCTGAGCCGCTCCTCCGTCCAGTAGATCTCATCGGCAAGGGTCTCGTCGAAGGCGAATTTTTCCGGCGTGAAGTTCGGCCCGGCCTCCAGGGCGACGACCTTCAGGCCCGCCGCCGCGAGGATGGCGAGGACGGGCGCGCCCCCCGCCCCGGTGCCGATGACGACGGCATCGACCGTCTCGTCCTCGGAATGGGTCCGCATCGCGTCGAGATTCATCGTGCGGACTCCTCGGCCAAGGGCTTCCAAGGCTCGGGCTCCCAGGGCTCGGGCTCCCAAGGCTCGGGCGTATCGAGGCGCGTGTTGGTAAAGCCCGGCAGGCCCCGGGCGATGGGAGCAGGGCTGTCGCCCCCCGCCCCGATGCCGGAGAAGCCGAGCCGGGCGAGGGCGGCCGGGTGGGACAGGTAGAGGCGGGCGGCATCGGCCCGTGCATCCTCGAACCAGAACCGCATCCGGTCGGCGTCGAGCCTCCCGCCGAGGGCGGGCGGCACTGCGAGCTCGCCCTTCTGCGCGAGGGTCAGGAGCGCGTCCTGCCGGTCCCCGGCGAGTACGACGAAGGGGCGCTCATGCTTTGCACGGGAGGCGGCGTCGAGGGTGCGCAGGGCGGCGCGATACGCCTCGTCGTCCGCGGGCAGGGCGATGAATCGCCAGCCGTCGCCCCTGCCGGCGGCGAGGCGTGCATCGACCCGCGCCGCGGCATCGAGGCCGGCGACCGGTAGGACCCGCGCGAAGACCGCCCGCAGGATCGCGAGTTCCACCGGATCGAGGGCCTGCGGGGCATAGGCCGGGTCGTCGGCCGCGGCCCGCTCATTTAAGGCCGAGCGCAGCCGCGAATTCACCCGGTCGCTGGCGATCAATTCGGCGTAGCCCGGGGGAATCGCGGGCGGGGCTGCGCGGGGATCGCTCGGCTTGGCGGCATGATCGAGGATCGCCCGGGCGAGCGCGTCCGGCTTTTCGAGCGGGAGCAGGTGGCCGACGCCATCGACGGTGACGAGGCGGCCGTGGGCGAGGTGAGGCAGGGTCAGCGCCGCCTGCGCGTCGGGGCCGAGATCGGCATCCTCGCTGCCGGCGACGACCAGCGCAGGCGTACGCAGCACGCCGACCCGACGGCAGAGATCCTCGTGGGCACCGGAGTCGAGCCACGCCTTCCAGGCCGCGGGAGCGGCCCGGAGCACGTCGTCCGTCGCCGAGTTTTCGAAGTCAAGCGGAAGGGAGCCGCCGACATTGGCTTGAATGAACTGGCGAGCTTCCCTGGCACGGGTCTCGGGATCGGCATCGATCCACGATAGCATCCGGCTACGCCGGTCTTCCGGGATTGGCTCCGGGCTCGGCGGCGAGCCTGAGACCAGCACGAGGCTGCTCAGCCCGGCAAGATTTGGATCCCCGTCCTCCGCCCGGCGGGCGAGGGTGAGGGCGACCTTGGCGCCCATGCTGTGGCCGGCGAGACGATAGGGGCCGGATCGGGCAGCGATGGCCCCGGCGATCCTGTCGGCCATCGCATCGACGCTGTATCCGCTTTCTTCGCGGGCGTCGCCGAAGCCGGGCAGGTCGAGGGGGACGACCCGCATGGCCCCGGCCAAAGCCTCGGCGAGAGGAGTCCACGTCCGAGCGCTTCCGCCGAGAAAGTGAAGGCAGAACAGGGTGTCGGGGGCGCGTCCGGTCATGCGCCGGACATCGCGCGAGCTTGACCGAGTTCAAGTCAGTGCGACATCGCAGGCGGGATTAATCGTGGCGGACGACTGTGACCCGCTTCGCGCAGGGGCGCGCGGCTCGGATACCCCGTCTTCCCGGCCCGAGGCCTGGACCACCGTGAGCGCCACGCCTGGCCGAGCGCGAGTTGCGTGCTGAGCGTCAGGCACGTCCGTCCCGGCAGGCGAAGGCCCCAAACTTCTGAGCTGCCCACACTACGAGGCTTTCATCAGCATCGCGGCAAGCCTCATCACCCCCGACCAGATCAACCGGTTTTGTTAGGCGCTCTTAATATGATGATGTCACCGTAACCCCCGCCCAACGACAGAAATCGGTGCTTTGCATCGCCTAAAGTCCGCAAACACTAAGCCCATCCTAAATCTTTCACAGCAAGGACATCATTCCATATTTTCGTCATCTTGGCAATCTTATCGTTTTCAAACTGCATGACATAAACATAGTCGGTTGCTGTGCTCTTACCCGTTGGTGGACAGGGACCGCCTTCGCCGGTATGGGCTCCATGAAACACCCCGTAGGCAGTAACGTTGCGGCGCTCTTCGTCCGTGGCGAACGACTTCACTTCGTACCGACCGTTGGGGATAAAGGTTAGAAGACCCTTCATCCACTCAGTGTAGTCTCGCAACGAAGTGATGCCGGCTAAGGCATCGGCTTGGGCTGCGAAAGTTGCATCAGCCATGCAATAGCGCTCGCAGGCCTGCCATCCCCCGCCCGTTTCACAGGCGTCAAAGAAAGTTCTTGCAATCATCGTGATGTCGCTCATGTCAGAATTATCCTTTTTGCAGTCGACGCGGATGATGTCTGAGGCGAATGCGCGCTGACGACGAATTAGATCTGTTTGTGTTCTGGTTATCACTCACCGTCACTGAACACGCAACCGAATTTTGCAAGAATTAACATGGGTTGAATAGATTTTGCGATCTTCGGACTTATCATAAGGCGCCGGTCGATCATTTGGCTTCTGCTTGCGGCCGGCATATTTTCGTAACTGAGACGGAATGTTGAATAATGAATGTATCTCTGGAGCCTGATGAAGGCGTGTCGGAGTTCAACGGCATCGCCGTCCCAAAGCTTTACCGTCATGGATACGGTAAGAATCCAAGCACCGCGTGCGGGTGTCATGAAGGCAAACTCCTCATGGCAGCAGCTCGAAAGGCGGAGGCTGGCTTTCGGGCTGCTGCATTCGAGTGAGCCCGTCAGCCCGGCGCGAGGCCGAGCAGGGTGCCGAGCGGCACGACGAGGGTGAAGCCGCCGTAGAAGCCGTCCTTGGCGCGGCGGGCCGTGTAGGGGTTCCAGAACGAGTTCGGGTTGACG
>NZ_JBBXMW010000045.1:0-9808 GCF_038442325.1 Methylorubrum subtropicum
TCGTCCAGGCAGTCGGGAAGGAGCGTGATCTGCTGACGGTCCTCACCTGCGATGAAGCGTTTCATCCCGACCTCCCCAGATCGGGATTTACTCTACCAAATCAGCACGTTTTCACACAGCCTGGGTCGAAAGCAGCAGTCCAAGCCCATGATCTGAGAGCCGGCTCTGATCGCAAAACGGTTGCGCGCCTTGAAATTTGATTTCTCCACACGATTTCTGCATGTGCTTGAGCGATTAAATAAAACAGTAATTTTTTGCACATGCCATGACCTTACGATCTGGTGCGCGCCGCGACCTGGCGGAACGGGTAGCAGCGCGGTCTAGGCACACGGGAAAGCACACCCCGATCAACGCGTTCACCCGCGGCTCCGGAGATCTCGTGCCCATGTCGCAGGATGAGGCGATAGATGAACTGTGCGAGATCGTTGGTGGCGACCGCGCAACCGTCATCCAGGGTCTCGCCGAGATCGTGCGGCGGCGGGCCGAATTCGAAGCGCTGCGGCAATCGAATGCAGATACATAGGAGAAACGAACGGAAATCGCCGTTCGATTTCGCGATATCGAGCGGCGATTTACCTAGCTTAAGCGATCAATGCAATATTTCTGCGGCTGATTATGCGCGATTTATCACAGTGATCTCAATATAAGATGAATCAAAGCCGAGCCGCCCCAGGGGATCTGGGGCGGCTCGTGTTTTTAGGGCGAAGCTGTCACCATCAGTGATGGGCCGCAGCCAACTGGTGCTCCTGTGAAGTCTGCGTCGCCGCGAAGGTCGAGGCCCAGGCGGCGTGGGGATGCTCGGACATCGTCGACATCGCCTGCACCATCTTGTTGAAGCTCGATGCCTGCCGGGCGTTCACGCTGGAGGGCGCGGCGGCCGAGGCCGTCGTCGACGAGGTGCTGGAGGTCGTCGCGACGCCCTTGTAGTCGAGGTCGTCGGCGAGCCCTACGACCAGATCGCCCCGCGACACCGTCCTGGCTCCGAGCAGGTTGGTCCAGCTCGACAGTTCCGTCGAGGTCGGCGCACGGCCGAGCGCGTTCTGGAACATCTTTGTGACGAAGTCGCCGTCCCCCAGGGTCCCGTAGCGGCTCGCGAACTCCGAGGAGGCCACGACCTTGGCGGCGAGTCCCGCCTCGGTCTGAGTTCCGGCCAGAATCTGGCTTACGTCGCTGCCGGCCCCGGTGTTGGTCTCGTGCCGCGCGAGCCCGGTGCTGTAGATCCGGTCCACGATCTCGGCCGCCGCCATCTTGTCGGTGGTGTGCTCCAGGCCGAACTTGCCCGAGACGTTCTGGCTGCTGCTCGTCACCGTGTGGACGTTGCCGACGGTGAGATGCTCCGCGCTTCCTGTCAGCGCCGCGATGACGTCCAGGCGACCCGCGGTGCCGCCGTTGAACTGCGTCAGCCAGCCGTTCAGCTCGGAGGCCTTGGCGCTGCGGCCGTAGGCGTTCTCGTACATCTGCTCGACGAACTGGGCGTTCGAGAGCGTGCCGTAGCGCTGCTTGAACTCGGTGCTCGACATGATGGCGTTCAGCAGGTCGTTCGCGCTGGCATAGACGAGATAGGTCTCCCGTTCCGTCGAGGTCGGATCCCGGTCGAGCAGGACATCGTAGATGCGTGCGACGAGATCCTGATCACCGCTCTGTTGGCGCGAGGTCTGCACCCAGCTGACGGCCTGCTCTTGGGGATCGTAATACGTCTTCCGGTTCTGGTTGAGCTGAGACGTCCAGATCTGATCGACGCCGTTCTCGTCGCGGCTGTGGTTGGCCTCGAACAGGATGCCCTGCGAGGCGGCATCCTGAGCTGCGATATCGTATGACCCGTTGCCGTCCGCCACGTGGCTGGCGAGTTCGAGCGCGTCCTGCGTGCCGTTCCCGTCGAAGTCGCGGCTGATCGAGGACAGGCGCCCGTCGGCGCTGGTCGTGGTGGTGTCGCTCGACAGCAGCTTGCCGGCCGCGTCGTAGTAGCGGACGCCGATGGTGCGCACGCCGCTGCTGGCGATGTCGTCGGTCTTGACGACGTCGTTCTTGGTGTCGCCGTTCAGGTCCTCGCCGGTAACGATGTGCAGGCCGTTCGCCGAGGTCTGGATCACGGTCGTGTTCTTGGTTGAGCCGTCGGCGTACTTGGTCTGGATCGTCTGCGTCTTGCTGCCGTCGGTGTTGAGCACGATCTGGTTCGAGAACGTTTCGTCGGTCGTGCCGTCGCCGTCGAGATCGATCGTGCCGGTGATCTTGTAGCCGTTGGCACTGGTCGTGGTCGTGATCCGGTCGCGCAGCACGTCCTTGCCGTTGTAGTCGCTGCGCGTCTGTGTGGTCGAGCCGTCGTAGTTGACGACCGAGACCTGGGTCTGCTTCGCATCGACGACCGTATCACCGTCGGTGTCGAAGGTGATCGTCTGACTCCGCCCGTCGGCGCTCGTCGTTTGGATCGTCTTGCTGAGCAGCGCGCCGGCATTGCTGGTTGTCCAGATCGTGTCGGTGCGCGTTCGGTCGGTGCCGATGTTCGTGGTCTTGTACTCGTCGAAGTTCCCGTCGCCGTCGGTGTCGTGGTTGATGCGGACGTAGCGGCCGTTGGCGCTCGTGATCGTCACTTCCTTCTCGTACAACCCGCCGTTCTCGTTGTCGGTATAGGTCCGCGTGGTGCTTCCGTCGGGATTGACCACCGTCTCGTCGGTGATGTTGAACACGCCGGTGCCGAACTCGTCGAGCTGCACCGTATGCTTCAGGCCGTGCGCGGTGTCGGTGACGATCTGCTGGCTGACTTTTCGGACGGTGCCGTCGCTGTCCGTGGTCGAGACGGTGCGGGTCTCGACCCGGCTGCCGTCGTTCCCGAGCACGGTGTCGTCGGTGGTGACGTGATCGAGGCCGAAGCCCTCGTTGTTGCCCGAGACCGTGATCGTCTTGTGCAGGCCGTCGGCGCTCGTCTTGGTGATGATGGTGCTGTTGTCGCCGTAGCTGCCGGGCTGGATGTTGGCGCCGACATTGGCGTCGGTCACCGTCACCGTCGTCGAGCCGTCGGTGCCGTAGGTGATCGTCCGCGTCTGCGTCTCGTCGATGGTCGAGTCGCTGCCGACGTTCAGCGTCCGCGTCGTCTTGAGCCCGTCCGCGCTCGTCGTCACGGCCGTGGTCTGGGTCACGGTGCCGGCGGCGTCGTAGGCCGTGGTGGTGTCGACGACGTCGCCGATGGTCGTACCGCTGGTCAGGACGTTGATCGTCTCGGTCCGGTCCGTCTTCGTGTTGCCGTCGAGGTCGGTCGTGATCGTCGTCGCCTTGTGATCGGCGCTGGTGACCGTCGTGACCTTGTCGATCAGGCCGAGCTTGTTGTTGAGGTGCGTGACCGTCTCGCGGGTGCCGCCGTTGCCGTCGGCGTTGAGCGTCTTGACGTCGGTGGCGGTGAGATCGGTCGAGCTGGCCACGAGCGTGTTGCCGTCGAGGTCGCTCACGACCGTGGTCGACAGGCCGTCGTCCGACACGGTCGTGACGGTGCTGCTCACGACCTTGCTCGTCGCCGATGGGCCGCCGGCGGACCGGGTCACGGTCGTGGTCCGGCTGCCGTCCGCGTTCAGGACGGTGTCGGAGACGGTCACGCCATCGGTCTTCTGGTTGCCGTCGACATCGGTCTGGGTGATCGTGTGCAGTCCGTCGCCGCTGACCTCGATCCGCGTCGAGTTGCGCAGATTGCCGCCGGCGTCCGTGGACGTGATCGTCTCCACGCGCCGTCCGCTGGTGTAGAGCTCGGTCGTGTCGCCGTCGTGCTGGTCGTCGGCGTTGGCCGCGTCGATGTTGGTGTCGACGGTCTTGCGGAGCCCGGCGGCGTCGGTCGTGGACGTGGTGATGAGGATCTTCTTGCCGTTGCGGGCATAGCGCGTGACGACGTCCTTGACGGAGCCGTCGGTGCCCTTGGTGATCGTCTCGACGGTGTCGATGCCGTTGGTTTCGAAGCCGGCGATCGCGGTGTCGCCGTTCGTGTCGCTCGTGATCGTGGTCGTGTTGCGGTCCGCGCTCACCGTCGTGGTGCGCTTGCTCTGCAGCGTGCCGTCGGCGCTGGTCGTGGTCTCGGTGGTGGTGCGCACGCCGTCGCTGCTGACCGACGTCGCACGCGTCGTGTTCAGGTCGAAGCCCGTTCCGCCGTCGAGGTTGACCTTGGTCGTCGTGGTGAGCCCGTTGGCGCTGGTGGTGACGACGCTCTGGCCGATCAACGTCGTGCCGTTGCCGGCGTAGTCGGTGGTGGTGACCTTCGAGCTGCCGTCGCTGATGTTGACCGTCTGGATCACCGTCTTCGCATCGAGCGACGTGTTGCCGTCGCGGTAGTACAGGATCGTCTTGGTCAGGCCGTCGGTACTGGTCGTGGTGACGGTCTTGTTCATCAACGTCGTACCGTCGGGGCGGTAGTTCGACAGCGTTTCGGTGACGACCCCGGAGGAAACGCTGACCGCGTCGACGCTCTCGTTCTTGCCGTTGCCGTCCGCGTCGACGCTGGTCGTGCGGGTGATGCCGTCGGCGGCCTTCATGGTGACGATCTTGCCGATGAGCGCGCCCCGGGCGTTGTACGTCGAGCCCGACCCCGTCGCGCGGTAATCGGACGCGTAGAGCGTGCGGCTGCCGTCCGTGCCGATGACGGTGGTCTCCGTGTGCGTGACATCGAAGACGGTGTCGCCGTTGAGGTCGGTGCTGGTGTTGTGGGTCAGGCCGTCGCCGCTGATCTGGGTCCTGGTGACGTCGCGCCTGGTGCCGTCGCCGTTCAGCTCGGTCACCGTCGTCGTGACGCTGTCGTCGGTGCCGCGCACGATGTCGGTGTTGCGGAACAGATCGACGACTTTGTCGTCGGTGCTGGCGATGTAGATCTTCTGTTGCTGGGTGAGGCCATCGGCGCTCTTTTTGGTGATCGTCTTGCCGAGCTGCACGCCGCTGTTGCTCGACTGGGTCACCGTCTGCGTCCGGCTCTTGTCGGTGTTCGTCACCGTCGCGTCGGTGACCATCAGGTCGTAGCCGCTGCCGTCGCCGTTGAGGTCGGTCTTGGTGGTGGCGGTCAGGCCGTCGGCGGAGACCGTGCGCTGGACCGTGCTGACGACGCCGTTGTTCTCGTTGAGGTTCTGGATCGTCACCGAGGACGAGCCGTCGCTGCCCTGGGCATCGACCTCCTTCTGATCGAAGATGCTGTCGCCGTCGGTGTCGCGGCGGATGGTGACGGTGGCGCGGTCGGCGCTCGTCGTGGTCGTGGTCGTGCCGGTCAGGATGCCGGAAACCTTGTCGGTCACGGTCTCGACATGGGTGCCGTCGGAGTGATCGACGATCGTGGTGGTGCGCACGCGATCGACCACGCCGTCGCCGTCGTCGTCGAGGGAGAGCGTGCGGATCTTGTGGTCGGCGCTGGTCACGAGGGTGCTCTCGGAGACGAGCCGCCCGCCGGTGTCGAGCACCTTGTTGTCGACCGTGACCACGCCGTTGACCGCGCTGATCGCCGATTTGACCACGCCCGCCCCGGCCGAGGCGGCGAGGGAGACGGTCGCGGCGGTGCCGGTGGTGCCGTTGGAGCGGGTGAAGGTGGTCTGCCCGTCGATCGTGGAGCCGTCCTCCATGACGCGGCTCGTCTTGTCGGCGGTGAGGTCGATCTCGGTGATGCCGGCCTGGGCCAGGGTCTTGACCGAGGTTCCGCCGTCGAAGTTGCTGATCACCAGCTTGAACGAGGAGAACTTGGCGTCGCCCGAGTCGAGCTTGCCGTTGTGGTTGGTGTCGAAGACGTTGTGCAGCGCGTCCATGTCGGTCTTCGCGCTCGGGTCCCAGTCGGTGAAGACGACCTCGTTGCGCTCGGTGATCTTGCCGTCGCCGTCGGCGTCGAAGGCGAGCACGGCGTCGCCCGCCGCCGCCCAGGCGGTGCGCTGCTTGTAGCCGGTGCCGGCCATGTCGAAGTACTGGTTCGACCCGGTCAGCGGCGCGATGTCGACGCCGTCGCCGTCGAGGTCGAGGATGATCGGCTCGAAGTCACCGCCCAACATGAAGTCGCCGACATTGGCGCCGGTGAAGCCGGTGTAGCCCACGACGTCGGGGCCGCCATAAGCCGGCGCTTCCGCCCACTGGCTCGGGTTCATGTAATAGTTGTAGGTATCCTCGGACAGGTAGGCGCCGCTCGTGTAGGCCGCCGGCATGCCCGTGGCCGCCGAGGTGTCGACGGTCGGGGTGGATGGCCCATCGTTGCCCCCGTTTCCGGCGACGGAGATTTCCGGGAGCGTCGTTTCCCTGCCGCCGCCGACGCTCCCGTAACCGGCGACGCCGTCGCCCGCCGTGTTGGCGCCGCGATCCCCGGTCTCGTTGATGCCGAGCGTGAACGGCTGCGCCGGATTGGGCGAGTACGGGAGGCCGGAATTGGGCTGGTTGTAGTCCAGGGCCGGGTTGCCGAGCGGGTTGATGACCGTGTCAGACTGCTGGTAGTTCCCGGTCACCACGGAAGAGGGATCGCCGAAAGATCCATTGTATTGACTCTGTGAGGAAGAAACGGACTGAAGCGGCCCCGCATCCAAGCCCGTATTGTAAATCTCGAACTTCGAGTCGCCCTGGTAGGCCGACGGCATCGAAGCAGTTGAGTTATCAAATGGGCCCACGAAAATAGACTTGGCAGGCGTAAAGCCGTTAGTGCCATACCAATCCATATCTTGGGAGCTTGTCTCTACTTCGAGCCTACCGCGGTAAGGCTCATTGTCGCTTCGAAGATATTTCGAGCCGCCCGGTAGATAATCCACGCCTTGCGGCTGGAAGAAATTCGCTACATCAGTCGGCGTTGCCGTGCCACTAAAAGAATATCTTACGCCATTAAAGTTCATTGCCGGTATTTTTGGAACTTCAAGCGTATACGATGCGGTAAATACGAGACCATTCTGGTAGCTATATCCGGCCCCAACGAAAGCGCTTGATTTGAGACCAAAAGGCCCATCGAATCTTTGGTTTAATCCGCCGTCGACTTGAATATCTTTGAAATTTAAATCCTTATCTCCGGATAACGTGATCCTTCCGGCAAATAATCCATATTCAACCTGTCCCCTTCCGATAACATCATAGTATTCATTGGAACGAAGCTCGCCGATAACTCGAATTGGGCCTATCGGCGTACCAAATTTCGGGTCACCAAAACGCATATTTAATGTTTCGCCGTAGCTAGGCATCGTTCTCTCCGCCTTACTGCTTTAGCAGTAGATTTACTGCCGTCATGTTTACGGATAGCGAGAATGCAAGCATAAATAGAGCTGCACGCCAGCCGGATATGATGTACTTGTTTGGATTTTTACTGTTTACTTTTATTTTTATTGTAGACCCTCTTTCAAGGATCGCTGCTGATTTGATTCCATGATAAATCGATTGATACTTACCGTTAGCGAATTCATAGGACACCAAGGGAGATTCTATTAGATATTCTCCAGATTCATCAGCCTCAATATCCTGAATTACTCCCAAAACTGGTATCCACTGCCACATCCTAAATAAGTGGAGGAGCGCGGGAACCAGCATAAACACCGTAACAAGCAAGCTTCCCAGCAGAAGGGCTGTTGTTTGTGGCCAGGACATTCTTCCCCCGACATTCAAAGCCTAAGTCTCAGGCGCAAAATTAAGATCACGCCCGAAATATATTCGAATAAAATCGGAAAACATACATAAAATAATATGTCAGTTCCATGTGTAGAATATGGCGATTTTTAGACTTGCGATTCACTGCTTTAGACGGGTCCGGTTGCACGCCGAAACCGCTACTCCAACTTTTTTCACCGCACAAGGATGAAAATCGCGGCTCGAACGTGCTTGGCAAACGCAACCGCAGTGTGTAGAGATCCGGCCACACCGGTTGGGCGCAACCTAATGCGCCGTCCGGTCGTGCGCGGCAAGAGACTTTCCGCGACAGGGGGCAACATCAATGAACGACGAAGACGTCGCCGCCTCAGGGCTGGCGTCCCTCGTGGCTGTGCTGCAGTTCCACGGTATTGCCGCCGACCCTGACCAGTTGAGCCATCGTGTCGCAGGCCAGCCGTTCGGGCCCCCTGAGATCGTCCGCACCGCCCGCGAGCACAACCTCAAGGCATCGCTGCGCAAGGGCGGCCCGAAGTCGCTGCCGCGCCAAGCGCTCCCCGCCATCGTCCGGTTCAACGACAACCGCTACGTGATTCTCGCCAAGATCGTGGAGCGGACCGTCCTGATCCACGACCCCGTCGCCGGCCAGCCACGGCTGATGGAGATGGCCGACTTCGTCGCGCAATGGGACGGCAGCCTGATCCTGTTCGCCCGCCGCGCCGCCCTGTCCGACCTCGGGCGCCGCTTCGACCTATCCTGGTTCCTCCAGGCGATGCACAAGTATCGCTGGCTGCTCGGCGAGGTGCTGCTCGCGTCGCTGTTCATCCAGATCTTCGCGCTGATCACGCCGCTGTTCTTCCAGGTCGTCATCGACAAGGTGCTGGTCCATCGCGGGCTCACCACCCTCGACCTCCTCGTCGTCGGCCTCCTCGTCGTCGGCGTGTTCGAGAGCCTGCTGACGGCCTTACGCACCTATCTCTTCGCCCACACCACGAACCGCATCGACGTCGAACTCGGCGCGCGCCTGTTCCGCCACCTGCTGGCGCTGCCGATCGCCTATTTCGAGACCCGCCGCACCGGCGATTCCGTCGCCCGCGTGCGCGAGTTGGAGAACATCCGCTCCTTCCTCACCTCGTCGGCCCTGACGCTGGTGGTCGATCTCGCCTTCACCGCCGTCTTCCTCGCCGTGATGGCGGCCTACTCGCCGCTGCTGACCGGCATCGTGCTCGCCTCGATCCCGGTCTACGTCGCGGTCTCGGTCGCGCTCTCGCCGGTGTTCCGGCGCCGGCTGGAGGAAAAATTCAACCGCGGGGCCGAGAACCAGTCCTTCCTGGTCGAGAGCCTGTCGGGCATCGAGACCCTCAAGGCGATGGCGGTCGAGCCGCAGATGCAGCGCCGCTGGGAGGAGGGGCTGGCGGCCTATGTCCGCGCCAGCTTCCGCGTGCTCTCGCTCGGCAACACCGCGAGCCAGGTGATTCAGCTCATCGCCAAGCTCGTCACCGCAGCGATCCTGTTCTTCGGCGCCAAGGCGGTGATCTCCGGCGGGATGACGGTCGGCGAGTTGGTCGCCTTCAACATGCTGGCCGGCCGCGTCGCCCAGCCGGTGCTGCGCCTCGCGCAGGTGTATCAGGACTTCCATCAGGCCCGCGTCTCGGTGGCGCGGCTGGGCGACATCCTCAACGCGGTGCCCGAGCCCGCCACCCGGCCCGGCTCGGCGGCGCTTCCCGCGATCCGCGGCGCGATTCACTTCGACCGCGTCACCTTCCGCTACCGCCCCGACAGGCCGCCGGTGCTGCAGGAGGTCTCGATCGACATCGCGCCCGGACAGGTCGTCGGCATCGTCGGCCCCTCGGGCTCGGGCAAGTCGACCCTGACCAAGCTGGTCCAGCGCCTCTACGTCCCCGAGACCGGCCGCGTGCTCGTCGACGGCATCGATCTCGGCGTCGTCGACGCGGCGTGGCTGCGCCGTCAGGTCGGCGTGGTGCTGCAGGAGAACGTGCTGTTCAACCGCTCGATCCGCGACAACATCGCGCTCGCCGAGCCCGGCCTGCCGATGGAGCGGGTCATCGAAGCCGCGCGGCTCGCGGGCGCGCACGACTTCATCACCGGGCTGCCGCACGGCTACGACACCCTAGGCCGCGAACTCATAACGATTGGCACGGTTGCCCACGCTGATCGTTGGTCCTCCAGCCATGGAGGATCGTGAATGGCACGGTTTGATCTGACGGACGCGGAGTGGGCAGCGATCGAGCCGGTT
>NZ_JBBXMW010000046.1:0-9237 GCF_038442325.1 Methylorubrum subtropicum
TTCAAGGACCTGAGCGTATCGGGCGCCAAGGTCGATGGCGACGACCGCATCCTCTACAACAAGACGACGGGTGCCCTGTCCTACGACGCCGACGGCAGCGGCTCGAAGGCGGCGGTGCAGTTCGCGACCATCGATACGAAGGTCGTGCTGACCCACGCCGATTTCCTGATCGCGTGAGAGTTCGTGAAAGGCGCCATTTGGGCGCCTCCTTAGACAATCGTCCTGGATATGAAATCAAGGGCGATTGTCTAAGTTGCTGTGCCGCATCGGCTTTTTTCCGAAAGCCGGTATCCACCTTTCGGGCCGATGCGCTAGGTTCTTGTGCCGCATCGGCTTTTTTCGGAAAGCCGGTTCCCACCTTTCGGGCCGATGCTCTAGCTCGCGCCATCGGCAAACACTTCCCTGCGCGTCACGTGCCGCGGCGTACGCAACGCAGATATAATGAAGTCACGCTGCTGCCTGTTGTCTACAATCAGGATGAAATACCTGCGCTACTTCATAGTTTTCAGCAAACACGAACTCATGTCCCACGTCGAGGTTTCATGGACATGCCCATATCATGCCGGATCGCCGGCCCGGTGCCGACGAGAACTTCCGCCTATCCGAATGGGGAGTAGATCCGCCGCTCCGGCATCTCTAAAAGCGGCCGATCGACAGGTTTCGTCGCCTTAGCGGCGGCGATCGGCGCGGCCAGCGCAATCTTGAGCGGGAAGAGGCCCTTCGATGACGACGCTGACCGCGACCTCCGATCCGATCGAGGGGGCGCTGACGCCGCTGGCCTCCGGCGGGTTCGTCAGAGTCAATGTCGGCGAGACATCGGTGACGATCGACCGCTTCGACGCGGTCGGACAATTGACCGCGAAGGGCATCCACGTCGCCGGGGTCGATCCGGGCGGTGTGCTCTTCAGCGTCAGCGAGATCGCGAACCACCCGAGTGAAAGCGTCGTCGGCAGCACGCCGGAGGCCTTCAGCCTGCCGAACGGGGACACGGGCGTTCTCTGGGCCGAGTATTTCGGCAGCGTCGCCGACAAGCTGGAATGCCGTGTCTATTACCGCTCGATTCATCCGGACGGCACGCGCAGCGCCGCGACCCTCGTAACGAACGGCTACGGCCTCGGCTCCAGCGGAGTGGACAATCTCTCCGTCTCACCCCTGACGAACGGCGACATCGTCGTCACGGCCCAGCGCGCGGGACTCGGCTCGTACTCGTTCGAGCGCCTCCAGTTCACACCCGGTCAATCCGGCAGATACAAGCGCGAGAGCCTCAAGGCGACCGATGACAAGACCGTGGTCGCCATCGCCTCCGTCGCCCTGAAGGGCGGCGGCTACGTCGTGGTCAGTGAGGAGGTGACCAAAACGGACAAGGCGGCCGGCGCCCCCGGCACCCTCGCTTATCTCGGATACATCGAGCGCCACGACATCGTCGCGCAGACCTACGACGCGTCCGGCAAGGCCGGCGCGCGAACCGTGCTCGGTCAGACCTATCACAGCTACTACGACAGGGCGAGCCACGGAGATACGGCACCGCGCGTCAAGGCGCTGGAGGATGGCGGCTTCGCGGTCGCCTATACCCGCAGCGAGATCCTGCTGGCGCATCCCGAGATCCACAACGATACGGTGAACGCCGAGGCGGCCTATTATCCGCATCACCTCGGCGGCTTCCTCTCGACCTTCGGCGCCGACGGCAGCCTGCGCACGACGGTCGATCTGCCCGAGACCTTCGAGGCCGACACCGCCTTCGGCCGTGTCTATGGCGGCCCGCTTCACGACATCGTTCCGGTGGAATCGCCCACGGCGGCCTACCTGCTGATCGGCCGGCCCGGTCAGTCCGGCGAGATGGCCGGCAAGGGAGAGGAGGGCGAGCCGATCGTCTATGCGGCCGATACGGGTCTCGGCGGGACGCAGGTGCTGTTCAACGAGGCGGCCCGGATCGGCGGCTTACCGATCCTCTCCGTCTACGGATACCCGCTGCCGGACAACCGGGTGATGCTGCGGATCGCGACGGCCAAGGGCGACTACACCCAGATCTACGACATCCGCGAGAAGGCGGTGCATCTCGTCGGCACCGAGAAGGACGAGCAATATGTCGGCACCGTCTTCAACGACGTGCTGGAGGGCGGAGGCGGCTTCGACAAGCTCTATGGCGGGCGCGGCGACGACGTGCTGTCGATGGCGCCGACCTTCAAGGGCGGCCTGCTCGACACCTCGCAACCCTTCCTGGCCGATGGCGGCGCGGGCACCGACACCCTCGACCTCACCGCCTTCCACTACAAGACGGCCAGCAACGGCGGCGTGATCGACAAAGGCGTCGATTTCACGATCAACCTGCAGACCGGCACCATTCTGACCGGCGCGGGCGCCGTCGCGGGCACGCTCAAGAGCATCGAGACGCTGCGGCTCGGGCTCGGCAACGACGTGGTCACCGGCACCGGGAATGCGGAGACGATCTCCGGCGGCGGCGGCAACGACACCCTATCGGGCGAGGGCGGCAACGACACGATCACCGGCGGGGACGGCGACGACACCATCCGGGGCGGGGCAGGCAACGACACCCTCGACGGCGGCAAGGGCCGCAACACGCTCGACCTGAGCCGAGCGGGTGCGGCGCTCAAGGTCGATCTCACGGCGGGACTCGCCACCGGCGAGGGCGTCGACAAGATCGCCGGTTTCTCGGTGGTGCTGGGTGCCGCCAAGGACGACCGGATGATCGCGGGCGCGCAAGGTGTCACCTTCGTCGGCGGCGACGGGGCGGACACGCTGCTCGGCGGCGCGGGCGACGACACCCTGGTGGCCGGCAAGCCGCTGCCGGACGCGCTGCGGGCCTACCTCGCCGGCTCCGGCGACAAGGCCGCGCTCGACGCCTATCTCCAGGCGGCGACCGACAAAAGCGCCAACACCCTCAAGGGCGGGGCGGGCGACGACACGATCCTCGGCGCGGCCGGCAACGACACGATCGAGGGCGGCGGCGGATCCGACAGGATCTATGCCGGGGCGGGCGACGACCGCATCACGCTGGCCGGGCCGAATTCAGGGTTGGACGCGGATGCGCGGTTCGCCTACGCCAACGGCGGCGCGGGCAAGGATACGATCGAAGCCGCCTCCGGCTACGTCAAGCTGGCCGGCGGTGCGGGCGACGACGTGCTGATCCTGAAGGACGTCGCCGCACTCGACACGCATCTGGCGATCGCGGCCGGCATCTACGGGGAGGCGGGCATCGATACCCTCGACCTCAGCCGTCTGACGAAGGGTGTCGCAAGCGTGGATTTCACGGACAGGAACGGCACGCTGTCGTTCCTTGGAACCGACCCGGACCACTTCTTCGCCGTCAAAGGGATCGAGGTTCTGATCGGCACGGAGTACGACGACAGTCTATCGTTCTGGATCCTTCAGGCAGACGACCCGAACGGACACAAGCTCGACGGGCGCGGCGGGGACGACTTTATCCTCGGCGACGATCGGGGCGACACGCTGCTCGGCGGCATCGGCCGCGACGAGATCCAGGGCGGGGCCGGGGCCGACACCATCGACGGCGGCGCCGACGACGACACCCTCGACGGCAAGGGCGGCCGCGATGTGATCGACGGATCGGGGGGCGACGACACGATCGTGGGCGGGGCGGGCGACGACACCCTGCGCGGCGGCGACGGCAAGGACACCCTACAGGGCGATGCCGGTAACGACCGCCTGGAGGGCGGGGCCGACGCGGACGTGCTGGAGGGCGGCGGCGACAACGACATCCTGGCCGGCGGCTCCGGCGACGACGTCCTGCGGGGCGGGACCGGCAACGACACGCTGATCGGCGGCGACGGCGCGCACGATCTCGCCGATTACGGCAAGGCCGCGGCCGCGCTCATCCTCGACCTGCGCACCGGCGCCGTGCAGATCGGCCCCGGCGAGCGGGACACGCTGAGCGGCATCGAGGACGTGACCGGCTCGGCCTTCGCCGACCGTCTCACGGGCGACGGGGGCGCCAACATCCTCAAGGGCGGGGCCGGCAACGACATCCTCGACGGCGGCGCGGGCAACGACCGGCTCGACGGCGGATTCGGCATCGACACGGTGAGTTACGCCAGCCTCACCACCGGCAAGGCCGGTGTCACCGTCGATCTCGCCGCCGGCCGCGGCACAGGGGCGGCGGGCAGCGATACTCTCGTGTCGATCGAGAACGCCACCGGCTCGAGCCTCGCCGACCGCCTGACCGGAAGCAGGGACGCCAACGTCCTCCAGGGCGGCGCGGGCGACGACATCCTCGACGGCGGCCTCGGCAACGACCGGCTCGACGGCGGCGCCGGCACCGACACGGCGAGCTTCGCCTCGGCCGCGGGTGCCGTGACGGTCGATCTCACCAAGGGCACCGCGACGGGCGCGGGCACCGATACGCTGACGCATCTCGAGAACGTGGTGGGCTCGGGCTTCGGCGACACGCTCGTCGGCAGCACGGCGGCCAACCGCCTCGACGGCGGCGCGGGCAACGATACGCTCAAGGGCGGGGCCGGTGCCGACGTGCTGATCGGCGGCGCGGGCCGCGACACCTTCGTGTTCGACGTGAGCCCGAACGGCGGGCAGGTCGATCACATCAAGGACTTCAACGTCGCCGACGACACGATCGCCCTGAAGGCCGCACTGTTCACGGGGGTGAGCGCCGCCAACCTGAAGACGACTTTCCACGACGTCACGAACGCCAAGGTCGAGGCGGACGACCGCCTGCTCTACAACCACGACACCGGCGTGCTGTCCTACGACGCCGACGGCAGCGGCAAGGCTGCGGCGCTCCAGATCGCCGTCATCGATACGAAGGCCGTCCTGACCGTCCACGATTTCGTGCTGATCTGAGCGCTGCCGTGAGGACGGCGGCTCCGCTCCCGCATGTCCGCAGCGTGGCCGGGCCGGCGCCGCGGCGTTTTCCTCGACGCAGAAGCGGCATCAACAAGCTCGTCGAGCGAGAACTCAGATTTCGCATGCGGTCCCGGCGCGGACATTCATCGATGTTGAAATCACGGCCCCTCTCCCGTTAGATCATCTCCCGTTGCGAGACCCGGCTTTCGAGAGAGCCGCACGGCATCGCGCGGGGATTCACCGGGCATGGCAACCTCGACATCGCCGGACCTGACCGCCCTGCGAGCGGAGATCGCGGGTGCCGACACCCTGCCCGCCCTCAACGCGCGCTTCCGCCGGGCGATACAGGCCCAGGGCTTCTCCACCTACGCGGTCGGATTCATTCCCGATTGCGCCGTCGAGGGCGGCACCGGCAGCGACGCGCAGGAACCGTTCCTGCTCCTCGACTGGCCGCGGGAATGGCTGGAACTCTACGCGCGCCAAGGCTTCGCCGCCGACGACATCGCAGTCGCCGAAGCCGCGCGGACGACCGAGCCGTTCACGTGGCGCGAGGTGCAGGCGCGCCATCCGGGCGCCAGCGCGCACATCTTCGCGGCGGCCGCCGAGTTCGGCTGGGGCGACGGCTTCATCATCCCGGTCCACGATCCGCAGGCCCCCTCCGGCGAGCGCTTCGGCGTGGCGAGCCTCGCCGCTGCCCGGCTCGATCGGTTCGACGCCGCCGCCCGCGCCGCGACCGTCTCCGTGGCGCTGACGGCCTTCGCCCGTGCGCGGATGCTGCGTCGGAAGGGCGCCAGGACGACGAGCCGCCCGGCCTTGAGCGAGCGCGAGCGACAGGGGCTTGCCCTGGTGGCCGAGGGCTTGGGCGATGCCGAGATCGGCGAGCGGCTCGGTGTCACCCGGGCCACCGCGCATTTCCACGTCGAGCGGGCCAAGAAGCGCCTGGGGGCGGCGACGCGGGCGCAGGCCGTGGCGATCGCCCTGCTTCAGGGGCTGCTCTGAGACGTCGGCTGCGGAAGCGGCAACGTCCTCACCCGCCTCGGCGATGCGCTCGATCCTTGTGCCGCATCGGCTTTTTTCCGAAAGCCGACGGCCACCTTTCGGGACGATGCTCCGATCCGGGATGTCCGCGGTCGCGTCGTCGCGGGCTCCCGCCTCGCAGCCGGCGGCCCCGCGTGTGGCCTGATCGCAACTCCATGCTCCCGCGTGGCTGGCTTCATCAGCAACAGCGCCGCTCGGAGAATCTCGAACGACGAAACCCGTCGCCTGTATATTGATTCGTTCTTTTTATGTCTGCCCTGGATCTGCCAGATCCTCGTCATGCTTTTGCAACAAGGGCGGATTTGCCTCTCCAGACTAGGTTGTAATTCTTGCCCGACTTGGCCCACAGCCGACCGGCCAGGCCAAACCTACCTATTTGGAGAGTTGTAGCGACTTCCGCGCGCAGTTAACAACTGGTCGTGTCTTGGGGTTGGGTCACGGGGATTCGTGATGGCCGGATATTGGTACAACGGTACATATTACGGTGATAGCAGCTCTGAGAATGTTGCCGGAACAACCGCGGACGAGACCTTCGCGATGTCCGGCGGTGACGACATCGTCAACGCCGGCGACGGTCAGGATTCGGTGTATGGCGACACCGGCGACGACGCGATCTACGGCGAGGGGGGCGACGACCTGCTCGTCGATGACAGCGAGTTCCGCCCCAGCCCCGGCACGGACAAGCTCTACGGCGGCGTCGGAGAGGACTGGCTCGTCATCAGGTCGGCGAGCCTCGGAGACATCGCCGATGGCGGCTCGGACGACGACACGATCGAGCTGGACTTCACGGACAGGTACAAGCCGTCGAGTTCCCTGGCCGTCACGTTCACGCTGACGGCGAACAGCACGGTGTTCGTCGACGGCGCGGCGACGGCTGTCGTCAAGAACGCAGAATATCTCGTCTTCAAAGGGGCCGCCGGCGCCGACACGGTCACGGGCGGTGCCAAGGACGACGAGATTGACGGCAACGGCGGCGACGACGTGCTCAAGGGGCTCGGCGGCGACGATTGGATCGACAGCGGCACCGGGCTCGTCGACATCGACGGCGGCGAGGGGCACGACTATGCCTCCTTCGATCTGTCGGGCGCGACCGACAGCTTCACGCTCAAGATTTCGCCGACCATCTCGCTCGGCATCTGGGGCAAGGTCCTCAACGTCGAGGATTTCGGCTTCATCTCGACCGGGTCCGGCAACGACACGATCACGGCGGGCGACGGCGGCAGCACGATCAACTCGGGCGCGGGCGACGACACGGTCACCGGCGGCGCGGGCGACGACATCATCAATCCCGGCGACGGCAAGAACGTCGTGCGCGGCGGCGGCGGCAACGACCGGATCGCCCATTCCAGCCAGTACGTCCCCTTCACGGCGGACGAAACCTTCTACGGCGACGGCGGCGACGACATTCTTAATTCCGCTTTCGGCAACGACACGATCGATGGCGGCACAGGCAACGACGTCATTGCAAGCAGCGGCGGCAACGACATCGTCGACGGCGGCGACGGCGACGATACAATCTCGGGCGACGCCGACGGCTTGAGAGGCACGAGTGCCGAGACCAAGGGCGACGATAGGCTGTCGGGGGGCGCCGGCAACGACTTGCTGTCCGGCGGTCTTGGCAAGGACACGCTCGACGGCGGCAGCGGCGACGACACGCTGATTCTCGATCCTTTGCGCGGCGGCGAGATCGACGCCGCCGTCGATACCCTGATCGGTGGCACGGGTTTCGATACCTTGCGCTTCGGTGTGTCTAACTCCGACGTCGCCGATACGGGCGACGTGAGCGTGGCGGTCGCGGAGAATCTGGTTCTCACGATCGGAGGCAAGACGGTTGCCACGGGCAGTTCGATCGAAGCTCTGTACGTTGAAGCCTCCCTATCGACCCGCCTGAAGGCGACCGGCGGCGCCTCCTCGGACATCTTCAGGCTCTATGGGACCAGCAGCGACACGATCGACGCCGGAGCAGGCGACGACGAGATCCGTCTGTATAGGGGATCCGACACCGCAACCGGGGGCGACGGCAACGACCTCATCGCGTTCACGCTCGGCGGCAGGGACGTGATCGACGCGGGCGCAAACGATGACATCATCTATGTCGCCGGCTCGACCGAAACCTTAACGGCGCCGGCAAGCATCAAGGGCGGCAGCGGCCACAACACCCTCAGCTTCGTCGCCAACTCCGATGCCGGCTACGCCTATACCTACACCACCAACGCCATCCTGCTGAACGGCAAGGTGGTCGCGACCCTGTCGGGCTTCGACGCCTTCATCTTCGGTGCCCAGAATGCCGGAGCCGGCACGTTCAAGGGAACGCAGTTCGCCGACACGCTCATCTTCTCCAACGGAACCAACACGATCGAGACGTATGCCGGCGACGATACGATCAAGGGTGGATCGGGCGCCGATACGATCGATGGGGGTGTTGGAAACGACACGGCAGACTACAACACCCGCTACTACACCTCGATCTCGGTGACCCTCAATGGTGCGAATTACGCCAGCGTGTCCGTCGGCGGCGTCGTCGAGGACAAGATCAAGAACGTCGAGAACGTCATCGGCGCCTTCTCAGCGGACACCCTGACCGGCGACACGCTTGCCAACACCCTCGACGGCAGCTTTGGCGACGACATCCTTTCAGGAGGGGACGGCAGCGACACGCTGATCGGCCACTTCGGGGCGGATACGCTGAACGGCGGGAACGGCGACGACATTCTTGTCGCCGACGTGTGGGATCCCGGCGATTTCTACATCCCTGACGGTGCCGACACGATCGATGGCGGCGCCGGCATCGACACGGTCGATTACGGTTTCGCCGCATCGGCGGTCACGGTCGTGCTCAACGGCGCCACCTACGCGACCGTCACCTACGCGAACTCGGCCGACGACCGCGTGCGGAACGTCGAGAACGTCGTCACTGGTTCCGGCAACGACAAACTGACGGGTGACGGCAACGCCAACGTTCTGGACGGCGGCCTGGGCGCGGACACGCTGAGCGGTGGGGCCGGCTCCGACACCTACGTCGTCGACAATGCCGGGGACCTCGTGATCGAGGCCGCCAATGCCGGCACCGACACCGTCCGCTCCTCCGTCAGCTTCACGTTGGCGGCCAATATCGAAAGCCTGACGCTCATCGGCACCGCTGCCGTCAACGGCACCGGCAACACAGGCGTCAACACGATCACCGGCAACGGCGCGAACAATGTCCTCAATGGCGGAGCCGGGGCGGACATCCTGACCGGCGGGGCGGGCTCGGACACCTACGTCGTCGACAATGCGGGTGACCGCGTCGTCGAGGCGAAGGGCGGCGGCGCCGACCGCGTCGTCGCGGGCATCTCCTACGCGCTCGCGGCCGGCCAGGAAATC
>NZ_JBBXMW010000047.1:0-9206 GCF_038442325.1 Methylorubrum subtropicum
CGACGCGCGGCGCGACCGTCTGGCCGAGCAAGGGGCCTGGGCCAACGTCAAGCCGATGCCCAACCGCAAGAACGTCCCTGCCTTCAGTGCCTTCCTGTACAAGTACCGCAATCTGGTCGAGCGGTTCTTCAGCAAGATCAAGCACTTCCGTGCGGTCGCGCCCCGATACGACAAGGACCCGGAAAACTTCCTCGCCACCGTCAAGCTCGCGGCCGTCCGCGTCTGGCTTCGAACTTTATGAGTCCGCGACCTAGTGCTCGGAACCCTATTTCTGAGCTTGTGCGCCACCACGGTGGTGCTGAGCGCTCTGTTTCAGCGCGAGTTGATCCGGCGCAAGGCTGCGCAGCAGACCATGGCGGTGCTGAATGCCGAGTTGCGGCAACTCGCGACCATGGATGCCCTGACGGGACTGGGCAACCGGCGGCAGTTCGATGAGATCCTTGCCCGGGAATGCCGGCGCGCAGCGCGGGTGGGCAAGCCGCTCTCGCTGCTGATGCTGGATGCGGACCACTTCAAGAGCTTCAATGATCGCTACGGTCACCAGCAGGGCGACCAGGCGCTCAAGCTGATTGCAGACGCGATGCAGACGGCGCTTCGTGCATCGTCCGACACAGCCTATCGAATCGGTGGAGAAGAGTTCGCGGTCGTGCTGCCTGACACCGAACAGGCGAGTGCGGAAACTGTCGCCGACCGCCTGCGGCAGGCCGTTCTCGGACAATGGATGCCGCATGCCGGCAACCCGCATGGATTGGTAACAATCAGCTGCGGTGTGGCTGTTCTGTCAACCGGATCGAGCGATGGTGCAGCGGCCCTGATCGCAGCTGCAGACAAGGCCCTCTATGAGGCCAAACGACAGGGGCGTAACCGGGTCCAGACCGCTGTATCGACACCCAACCAGCCTCCTTACATAGTTTTATCACGCATCTAAGCGGCTGGAAAAATCGTTTTCCGCACATAGGCCCCGAATGGTGGAATGATCGCTTGGGGTCGAAAGCGGCGGTTCGAGCCTACGAGCCAATTCCCGACGTAGACCGGTCGCATGCCTCAAAGTTTGATTTCCTCACACAGTTTCGGCATGCGTTTAATCGACTGAAAAACGGTCGTTTTTTGCACAGCGATGCTCAACCGTTTCAATGATCCCAATGATGAACTTGCTGTTCGGGGCAGACATCAATTTTGCCGCAAGCCTATTATTGGCGGTGGGCATACCGCCGATGCTGATCGGATTCATGCGTTACATCCGGGATAAGGCGGTTACCACGCAACCAGGTCTTTCTGCTGACCATGGTGGCCGAGAGCTTTCTCGGTACATTCCTCGGCTGTCGCTTCTCGGGCCACCGCCATCGCTTACTTCCCTGATCATTGCAACGTTGCCGACCGATCACCGTTATTAAGCTGCGCGGTTTTACGCTCGCTTTGTACGACATCGTACATATTGATGCAGCGATCTAGCCTGGCGGGACAGTACTTGTTCGTGGATCAAAAAAAGAAACACCTCTTAACAAAAGGCGCAATAAATGCTTGGAATTGATCAAATAGAGTTGGACAATTTTCAAAGACTATTGCCAGAGACTGAGCTTTTGCTACGGGCTGCTGTACGGGAGAAAGCAGTTGACCGACGACAAGACATCCTTTGCCAAGGCGACACACCGCAGGTCACCCATCTGCTCCTTTCGGGACATACCTTTCGCTACCGCCTTCTTGCCAATGGGCGTCGCCAGATCACTGCAATTCTTGTTCCCGGAGATCTATGCGACTTGGAAGCAGCAATGCTTGGGCGTGCTAATTACGGTGTTATGACGCTCACATACTGTTCTCTTGCGGAAATTCCATGCAAGCGGATTATCGAGCAGTCTATAAACGATAGAGCTCTGCTACGGTTGCTGCTGCGGCGCCAGTTGCGTGATGAGGCAATTACACGTGAATGGCTCGTGGGTCTGGGCCAGCGCACGTCGGTGGAACGGCTTGGTCACCTATTTTGCGAGCTTTGGGTTCGGTTGAATGCCGTAGGTTTGGCGACAGCGGACAGCTTCGAGATGCGCATCACCCAAGTCGAACTCGCCGAAGCGATGGGCATCACCGCCGTGCATCTCAGCCGCGTGCTAAGAGAGATGCGCGGAGCTGGGCTGATCCGGTTGAGTGGCGGCACCTTAACCATCCTCAACAGGACCGAACTTGAACGGCTGTCCGGGTTCGAGGCGAATTATCTGCAGGTTAGCTGACGGTCGCGAAGGTGCAGCTTCCTGCTCAGATCATATTGCAACTCCTGTCGTATTCTAAATCTTTGCGTCAGTCTGGCATTCAGGTGGAGCTTACTCAACCGCCCACGGTCATGACCGAGCCGCCATCGACGCGCACGAACGAGCCGGTGATGAAGCTCGCGCGATCAGAACAGAGGAACAGGACCATGGCTGCGACCTCCTCGGCTTTGCCACGCCGTTTCGCCACGATGCCAGGACGTTCCTCGTCGAGCGTCTGCTCGATCGCTTCATCGAACGAAACGCCTTTTTCCTTGGCTTTTTTGTCCATCTGCGCGTCGGTCATCGGCGTGGCGATGAACGCCGGTGCCACCGCGTTGACCAGCACCCCGTCCGGGCCGTAAGCCTTCGACAGTCCCTTGGCGAGGTTCATCACGCCCGCCTTGGCGGCGGCATACGGCAGTTCCTCCACGTAGGGCTGCACCGCGTCCTCGGATGAAAACAACACCACGCGGCCCCAGCCGGCTTTCCGCATGCCGGGAATGAAGGCCCGCGCCGTGCGTACCGCCGGCATCAGGTCGGTTTGCAAGGCCTCCAGCCAGCCCGCGTCGTCGATATCCAGAAAGTCGCCGGAGGCCCCAGTGATGCCGGCGGCATTCACCAGGATCGTCGGCTTGGCGTCAAAGGCGGCGTTGGCGAACGCGGCCAGAGTATCGGCCCCGGCCTGACCACTCAGGTCGGCCGCGACCGCCTTGACCTCGCCGAACGTGGCAAGCGTTTTGGCAGCAGCCTGCACCTGCGCCTCGTCGATGTCGGTCAAAACCACCTTCACTCCTTCTTGCAGGAGCATTTCAGCGGTTTTGTAGCCCATGCCCGAGTCGCCGCCGGTGACGACGGCGACCCGCCCTTTGATGCCAAGATCCATCTGCTGCGCTCCCCGCTGAAGCTTAACGCTGATCGGTCTGATCGCCGTCGCGCATCTGGCCGGTCGGCTCCTGCACATGCGCCTCGATAAACCAAAGCTGCTTGTCGACGGCACGCGACACCTCGGTGAACAGATCGGCCGTGTCAGCGTCACCAGCCTCGTCGGTCTGGTCGATGTTCTCACGCACGGCGTTGGCGTAGGCCGCGTAGCTGTCGATCAATGCTGCCAGGTGATCGGCGATCGCATAGATCCCAGTCGGATAAGCAGGCAGTTTACTGGCCTGCGCCACCACCTGCGTGGTCCCCAGCGCGGTCGCACCAAGCTGCACGGCGCGCTCGGCAACCTTGTCGTTCAGTCCATCGATCTCTTTGCGGAAGCCATCGAGCATCAGGTGGATGCCGATGAACTGCGGTCCCTTGAGGTTCCAGTGTGCCTGCTTGATTGCCAACGCCAGATCAATGCCGTCGGCCAGCCTGGCGTTCAGCGTCTCGATCGAGACCTTTTTGGCGTTGGAGTTCGTGCCGTTACGGGTCTGGTGCTGCCGCGGTGCTCCGCCTCGTCCCTGCTCGTTCGCTGCGCTCATGATCCTGCTTTCCGTTGCTGATGGTAGAAGGCAGAAATCGATTGCGCCCAACGGAGTTCCAGGCTTATGCGCCGTTGTCCGGATCACTTATTAGACAGGCTGCCTCGGGCAGGAAGGCGCATTGGCGGTTGCGTGAAATTCCGCCACAACACCCGCAGAAAAGGGAGGTTTGTCGGAACAACCCTCCCAGCAGTAAATTTCAAAGGTTGATCAATATGTTAGGACGATGATCCGAGCCGAGGGAAGGAGGGCAAGCTTGGCTGGGTCTGAAGTCAAAAGTCTGCCACGCGAATCACTGGAAGCGGAGGTGTTGCACCTTCGAGCCGAATTGGAGCAGATCCGCCGCAGCGGTCGTCGTGGCACTGACTGAAAGCTGCCAGACGGCTGTGCTCGGCACGCCCCCAGTTTCTTCACATGGTTTCTTCATGCATACAAGTGGCTGAAAAACGGTCATTTTCTGCACATGGGCTGACCTCACGATCTGGTGCGCGCCGCAACGCGGCGGAACGGGCAACAGGCTTAGCTGTTGCTGCCCGGCACGGTCGCACATCGGCCGCTGCATGGAGAGCCGCCATGAGCAGCACCACGGACAAGATCAAGGGTCTCGCCAACGAGGCCGCCGGAAACATCAAGCAGGGCGTCGGCAAGGCGACCGGCAATGAGAGCCTGCAGGCCGAGGGCAAGGCGCAGGAGCTGAAGGGCGAAGCCCAGAAGGCCAAGGGCGACGTGAAAGAGGGCGCCCAGCACGTGGCCGACAA
This sequence comes from Methylorubrum subtropicum, assembly GCF_038442325.1. Classification (NCBI taxonomy): domain Bacteria; kingdom Pseudomonadati; phylum Pseudomonadota; class Alphaproteobacteria; order Hyphomicrobiales; family Methylobacteriaceae; genus Methylorubrum; species Methylorubrum subtropicum. The sequence continues at coordinate 4,465 of NZ_JBBXMW010000047.1, forward strand.
GGTCACCGGCAAGGCCTGATCCAGCTGACGGCGTGCGCAGCCGCAAGGGCAGCTGCGCACGCTCGCCCCTCACAACCTTCAAACCTCAGGAAACGTCGAATGCCTCGTCTTGCTACCGTTGCACTGTTGCTCGCTGCCCCGCTTTTTGTTGCCTCGGCCTCCGCCGCTCCGGAGTCGAAGCGCGGCAATGCCGATCTCAAGAAATATTGCACCCGCGATATGCTTAAATTCTGCGGCGATATCGACCCTGACAGCAAGGAGATGGACGCCTGCTTCACCAAAAACCGCGCTGAGCTTTCTGAAAACTGTCGGCGAGCGATCACTGCTTACGAAGCAGCAGGTAGCAAGTAAGAGGTATGCTTATGCGTCGGATCGTTTTCGCCCTCGGCATCGCTGTTGCCCTGACGGGCAGCGCGCTTGCCCAGCTCCAGCCACCGATCAAAAGCCCGGAGGATGCGACCTGCCGCGAAGACGCCAGGAGCCGACTGCTCGGTGCGCCTAACCCCAAGGGGTTGTCGCCGTTCGATCTTGGCGCACAGCTCTACCACGAGTGTATGCGTCGCCTTGGGGCAGAAGGTGCCGACACAAAGCCGCGCGAGTGATCCATTCCCCGTTAGGAAACGGGTAACTCAAGCCGATCACCCTGCTGTGCATGCCTCGCTATGCACGTCGCATCTCAAGGGTGGTTGGCTGGGTAGGTGCGGTGCTCGTCTGCATCACACTCGCCGGCGCACTCGTCCGGGCCGATCACCGAGCCCAGGTAAAGGCTGCTATCGCACGTGACGCTGATCCAGCCATAACCGGCTCTCTCCCACCGTCTCCTGATCGATGGTGCGGGCTCGCCTTTTGGTGTCGGTGAACCGGATGCGCCTGCAGCCACGAAGGCGTAGCAGCGCGCTCTGTGCACATGCGAAAGCACGCCCCGGTCCACGCGTTCAACCGCGGCTACGGAGATCTCGTGCCCATGTCGCAGGCTGAACCGCCCATCACCGCCGCCGAGATCCGGCAGCGTGCCTACGAGCTGTGGGAGCGCAATCACCGGCCGGATGGGCTCGAGATCGAGTTCTGGGTGATGGCCGAGCGCGAGCTGCGTGCTGAGCGTCAGGCCCGTCTGTCCCGGCAGGGGAAGGCCCCAACCTCCTGAGCTTCCCACGTCAGGCGGCGATCAACGCCCGAGCGTTCAGGCTGAGGAGCGGGGTTAGATTGAACCGACGCGACAGACAGTGGGGGCACTTTCGCCCGCCGCGCCGGCCCACTCCGGCACGGTGGCCGAAGTACGAGCAGCCCCCGCCTGACAGACCAGGTGGTCAGGCAGGGGCCGCTGTTACGCGTTCACGTCGCCGTGTTCACGGCCGACGAGGCAAACTGGTTTTAGTCGATCACCTCGACAATCCGGCGGCTGCCCGGCTCGACCAGCACCGGGCGGTCGTTGACGATGGTGTAGCGGTAGCCGCTGGCGCCGTACTCGGCCGGCACCTCGTAGTAGGTCACGCCGTCGGACGGCAGCACGGTGCCGACGCGGACCTCGTCGCCGAAGCTGTAGGACGGCCGGGCCTCGCGCACGACGTAGCTGCGAAAGCGCGGGCGGCTATCGATGCCGAGGATGCCGTTGACGGTGCCGGTGGCCGCACCGATGGCGCCGCCGACGATCTCGCCGATCGGCCCGCCCTGCGCGCGACCGACCGCGGCACCCTCTTCGGCACCGCGCACGAGGCCTTGTGCCTGGGCCGCGGCCGGCAGGCTGAGAGCGAGCAGCGCAGCAGCCAGGGTGAGCTTACGGTTCATTAGGATGGCTTTCCAAGCAAGATGGGGCCGGCTGCGTGTCGCGAGCCCGGAGCTGAGGGGAGACCGGCCGAAGCTCAGTTGCCGTAGGGCGACGGCATGATGATGCGGACTTTGCGCACCGCCGTCGTGTCGCCGGCAGCATCGGTGCCGGCGGTCGTGCTGCCGCGCAGCTGGCTGGCGGGCAGCTCGATGTTGGCCGGGGCGCTGGATACGGTTATCTGACGCTCTTGGGCCTGCGCTGCAGAGACAATCACCAGGGACGACAGCGCGAGAGCAATGGTGGTGATCGTCTTCACGGCGAGCGTCCCAAGCGTGACTGTATGTTGCTTTCACAACGGCTAAGCTTGGCCGTAGTTCCGTGCCGATCCCACTTGAACTGTCGCCGATACGGCGACCGTGTGAGACATCGGGGCGGGCCGCTCTAGCTTCTGCGGTGAACCGCCAGAGGAGCAAGCGTGCAGAACCGGGATAGCGCAGCCGTGGATCGGGCGGAGACGCGGGCCGCCAAAGAGGCGCAGCGGCAACAGGATGCCGCAACCGTCTGGGCTGAGGTCGAGGCGGACCGGCAGGCGCTCGAGGCGCGAACGGAGCGGCTGCGGGCCGCACGGCTGGCACGGAATGCCGAAACACCCACTAAGCAGCGCCTGGTCCGACGAGGCAGGTGATCGGGGGGCTTCTTACCCACCCCGTCGGTGCTCCTCGGCGCGAACGCCGAAGCCGCGCCGGTTCCTATTCGGACGGCGAAAACGGTCAAGCGGAAGATCTCAGCTCGCCTGTCACGTGCGCGTGAAGCGTTGGTCCGATCACGGGGTAGAGCCTCAGGTTGGGTCAGACTCCCAGGATTGTGCGAGACGATTGTGCGCAACTGGGTTAGAAGGCGGTGAGAAAATCGCCCATGCTGATGCCCAGTCCTCCGCTTCCCACTCTCGTCCACGATCCGGCCCGGCTCGACGCCCTTGCAGCGCTCAAGCTGCTCGACACGGCGCCGGAGGAGGATTTTGACGACATCGTCCAGTTGGCGGCGCTGGTCTGCGACGTGCCGGTCGCACTGGTCAGCCTGGTTGCGGGTGATCGGCAGTGGTTCAAGGCGCGGGTCGGCTTTCCGCCCTGCGAAACCAGCCTCAACGCCTCGGTCTGCGCCTACACGCTGGCTGAGCCGGACGTGCTGACCATTCCGGATCTGACGGCCGATCCGCGCACACGCGACAATCCGCTGGTGACCGGCGAACCGTTCATCCGCTTCTATGCCGGAGCACCGCTGCACGCTCCGGACGGTCAGGTGCTCGGCAGCCTGTGCGTCATCGACCATAAGCCCCGCGCCCAGGGCCTCACCGCCAAGCAGGCGGACGGCCTGCGGCGGCTGTCACGGCAGGTGACGACCGTGCTGCGCGAACGACAGCTCAACCGGGAAATGCGGGCGACACGTGACGCGCTGCACCTCTCCGAGGAGCGGCTGAACTTCGCCTTTGCGGCGGCGGGCAGCCTTGGCTGGTGGGATTGGGACATCCCGGCCGACCGGCTCTATGCCGGGGAGCAGTTCGCCCGGATGTTCAGCGTCGATCCCGTCAAAGCCGCGCAGGGTGCACCGCTCTCCGCCTTTGTCGATGGCATCCACCCCGATGATCGCGGATGGGTTGGCGAGCGCATCCAGCACAGCCTGGATACGGCAGGCGAGTTCAGTGAGGAGTATCGCCTGTGTCGTGCCGACGGCGCGGTTTCATGGGTCCATGCCCGTGGGCGCTGCTTCCACGATGCCGGCGGCAAGCCGGTCCGCTTCCCCGGCGTCGTTCTCGACGTAACCGCACACCGTGAGGCCGACGCCGCCCGCCTCGCCAGCGAGGCCCGGCTGCGGACCGTGATGGAAACCGTGCCGGTCGGCATCCTGCTGGCAGAGGCCCCGTCCGGGCGCATCCTGATGGGCAACGGGCGGCTGGCCGAGTTCCTCGGCCATGAGACGCTCTATGCGTCCTCCAGCAATGCTTACGGCGGGTTCGTCGCCTTTCACGGCGACGGTCGCCCGGTGGATGGACACGAGTACCCGCTGGCGCAGATCACCAGCGGTACGTGCAAGCGGGCGAGCCTTGAGGTTCAATACCAGCGCCCGGACGGCGAACGCCGCTGGATCGCGATTGCCGGCGAGGCTATTGACGACGAGCAGGGCGCAACGGTCGGCGCGGTGGTCGCGGTCAGCGATATCGAAGACCGCAAGGCCGCCGAAGCTCATCAGGACATTCTTAACCGCGAGCTGTCGCACCGGTTGAAGAACACCCTGACGCTGGTGCAATCGATCGCCTCGCAGACCCTGCGCAACGCTCCAAGCCTCACGGCCGCCCGCGATGCGCTCGCGGCCCGCCTGATCGTGCTCGGTAAGGCGCATGACATCCTGCTGGCCGGGCAGACCGACAGCGCCAGCGTAGACCAGGTGGTGCAGGAGGCCGTGAGCCTCCACGACGACACCGGTCGGCGGTTCAGGATCACCGGGCCGAGCCTGCTGATCGGCCCATCAGCGGCGCTCTCGCTCGGGCTAATGCTGCACGAGCTGGCGACCAACGCCCAGAAGTACGGTGCCCTGTCGGTGCCGGCGGGCTGGGTGTCCATCGGGTGGACGGTCGAAGGCGAGGGCGCCGAGGCGGTGTTCCAGCTCGACTGGCAGGAGCAGGGCGGCCCGCCGGTCACGGCACCTACCCGCACGGGATTCGGCTCGCGGCTGATCCAGCGCGGTCTCGCCGGGGGCGACGTGTCGCTGCGCTACCACAGCGAAGGCGTGCATTGCAGCTTGAGCGCTCCGCTCGCGGGATTGCGCGTGGACGTGCAACCCGCCGCCCTACCTTGTCCGGCGTCAGCACTTTTGAGACAGATTGAGGGCCTTCACGAACGGAGGATGGCTGGTTCATCGTAGCCCCCAGGAGCGAAGATGAAGCAGCCATCCGGGCCGGCACGGAAGCCGGCAGAAGCCG
>NZ_JBBXMW010000048.1:0-3855 GCF_038442325.1 Methylorubrum subtropicum
GGACCCGGAAAACTTCCTTGCCAGCGTCAAGCTCGCCGCCGTCCGCATCTGGCTTCGGATTTTATGAGTCCGCGACCTAGAGCATCGGCCCGAAAGGTGGACACCGGCTTTCGGAAAAAGCCGATGCGGCACAAGAACCTAGCGCATCGGCCCGCGCTCAGTCCGTTGCCGCCGCCACCTTCGCCGCCGCCTCGAACTCCGTCCGCCGATGCGCCAGCCGCGCCTCGGCTTCCGCGTCCGGCCCCCAGACGCTCGCCTGATACGCCTCGTCCACATGCGCTGCCGCCCAGGCCGCGTCGGCGGTGAGGCGCCCGTGCAGGACCGCGAGGCCGATCACCAGGGAGCCGGTCAGCGTCGTCAGGGTGTGGAGCGCGGCCAGCCGAAACGGGTCATCCACGGCCTGGACCGCCGCGCGGAGCGCCGCGACCGAGCCTTCGGGCTGCTCGACATGCATCACCCCCTCGGCGAGGAACAGGCGCGCGCCCAGCGTCGCGCCGGCCCATTCGACCAGCGGGTTCCAGGCCGCCGACTGCTCGGCGACGAGGCGGTCGGGCGAATCGGCGCGGTAGGCGATCAGGTCGGTCGCCGCGAAGGCTCCGAGGTCGGCGGCGACCTCCGCCATGCGATCCGCGACGCCGTCGATCGCCGTGTTGACGAGGCGGGTCAGCGGCATCGTGCGCGGATCGATGCTCTCGCCTTGCGCCGCCCACTCGGCCGCGAGCGCCTCGCCGAGGGCGCGGGACGGCACCGCGAGGGGCCGGCGGCCGGGGGTGTTGGCGCCGCGCCCGTCGAGGACGAGGCGGTGGCCGGCCTCCGACTCCGCGAGGCCGGCTTCCCTGTAGAAGCGCTTCGGCAGGGAAGGGGCGCTGCTCGCGCGGGCGGCGCGCTGCGGGTCGGGGCGGGGGGCCTCGCCCGGATCGCCGAGCCAATCGCGGGTCACGTCGTCGTCGGTGCTGCTCATGCCCCGCAGATAGGGGTTTTGCGGCGCGCGCGCGAGCCTTCAGCGCGCGCCGAGACGCTCGGTCACCGGGGCGGCGTCCGATTCGTCGAGGGGGCCGGAAAACAGGTCGCCGAGCGCGTCCGCCGTCTCGACCACCGTGACCGCGCCCGCGCCGAACAGGGCGCCCGGCGCGTGGTAGCCCCAGGCGACGCCGACCGCCGCCGCACCCGCGTCGCGCGCCATCAGCATGTCGAAGGTGGTGTCGCCGATCATCACCGTCATGGCGGGCTCGGCGCCGGCCTCCGCCATGGCCTGGCGCAGCATGGTCGGGTCGGGTTTCGAGGGGGCGTCGTCGGCGGTCTGGATCGTGGAAAACCACCCGTCCCAGCCATGGGCGGCGACGAGGTGGTCGACGCCGCGGCGCGACTTGCCGGTGGCGATGCCGAGCTGCACGTCGGCGCGGGTGCGCAGCCGCGCGATCAGTTCCGCCATGCCGGGAAACAGCGGTTCCTCGTAATCGGGGTCGATCCGCAGGGCCTGGAAGGCGCGCCGGTAGCTCATCGACAGGGCCTCGATCGGCCCGGCCTCGCCGACGAGACGGCGGAAGGCGTCGGGCAGCGACAGGCCGACCACCGACAGCGCCTCCTTGCGCGGCGGCGGCACCAGCCCGTGCTCGGTGAAGGCGCGGCGCTGCGCCTCGACGATGAGGTGCTGGCTGTCGACGAGGGTGCCGTCGACGTCGAAGACGACGAGCTTCACCACGACGGGGCTTGCCCCCTCACGGCCGGCGCGCCGGGGCGGTGGGGCCGGGGCGCCGATCGTAGCCGAGGCGGCAGCGGATGAGGAAGCGGCGGCGCGGGCCGCCATAGAGGTTGCGCCGATGCGATTCGCGATTGCAGGCGGCGTAGGAGGGGCGCCGCCGCCGCTCGCCCGCCCGCGCGGTCTGGGGCGGGTTCGGGGCCGGTGTCGCCGCCGCTTGCGTCCGCTCGGCGGCCGGTGGCGCCTCGGGCGCCGCCGCAAGCGCAGGCGCGGCACCGCTCACGAAGGCGGCGAGCGCGAGGGACATCAGCGTGGGCAGCCTCATGCGGTCCTGACCTCGATGCAGCCGCGGCCGGCGGCACGGACGGGCGAGGCGGCGATCACCGTCCCTCGAATCCCGTTTCGGGCGAATACAATCATCTCGCCGCGCACCCGTCCACGCGGCATCGGCGACGTTCGGGGGAGCATGTCGCGTGCCGCCACGAGTTATGGCGGCGGCCGGGCTTTCCAAGGTCGAGGCTCAGGCCTCGGGTGCTTCCACGATGGGGTCGTAGCGGGCGGCGTCGAATCCCAGAAGATTCCAGCTCTGAGCCATGTGCGGCGGCAGCGGCGCGCTAACATCGACCGGCTGGCCCGTGCGCGGATGCGGGATCACGATCCGGCGGGCGAGCAGGTGCAGGCGGTTCTGGATGCCGCCGGGCAGCTCCCAGTTCTCGACCTCGAAATATTTCGGGTCGCCGACGATCGGGTGGCCGATATGGGCGGCGTGCGCGCGCAGCTGGTGGGTGCGGCCAGTGACGGGCTTGAGGGAGAGCCACGCGAGCTTCTGCGCCGCCTGATCGACGGTGGCGTAGTAGGTCAGCGCGTGGCTCGCACCGTCGTCGCCGTGCTTGACCACCCGCATGCGGGCGTCGGCGTCCGTCGGCTCGTCCTTGGCGAGGTAGGTCGAGACCCGGCCCTGCCGCGTGCGCGGCACGCCGGCCACCAGCGCCCAGTAGATTTTTCTGGCCGCCCGCGAACGGAAGCTCTTGGCGAGCGTCGCGGCGGCGAGCCGCGTCTTGGCGACGATGAGGCAGCCGGCCGTGTCCTTGTCGAGACGGTGGACGAGGCGCGGGCGCTGCCCGTCCGGCGCGGTCAGCGCTTCGAGCAGGCCGTCGACGTGGCGCACGGTGCCGGAGCCGCCCTGCACGGCGAGCCCGAACGGCTTGTTGAGGATCATCATCTCCGCGTCCTCGTAGAGGATCAGCGAGCGGAGGAACTCGGCGTCGTTCGCAGCCTTGGTCGGGCTGCGCGGACGCTCGGCCTGCGGGTCGAGCTTGAGCGGCGGCACCCGCACCGCGGAGCCCGGCTCCAGCCGGTCGGCGGCCTTGGCGCGCTTGCCGTCCACGCGCAGCTCGCCCTTGCGCACGAGGCTCTGGACGCGGGTGAAGGGCAGTTGGGGAAACCGCACGCTGAGGAAACGGTCGATCCGCATCCCGGCCTCGTCGGGGGCCACCGTCAGCGTCTGCACGCCGCTCGCCAGCGTGGCTGACGCCGCGGCGCGCTGCTCGCGCCGGGTCGGGCCGGCGGGCGGGGCCGCCTTGTCGGGGGAGGGCGCCTTGGCGGCGGCTTTAGGGGCCGCGCGGCGCGGCGGGGGCGCCTGCTCTTGAGCGGGCGCCGGCTTGCGGGCGCGCGGCGGGCGCGGGGGCAGCGCGTCCTCCGCCTCGCCCCAGGGCGAGCGCTCGCCCGCATCCTCGCCGCGGTTGCGGGCGGCACGCTTGGCGGCGTCCAGCGCCGAGGTGCGCGGGCCGGTGCCCGGCCGCGAGGCGAAGCCGGGCTTGCCCGGGGGGCGCTTGCCGCCCGAGCCGCGATGTGGAGGACGTCCCTTCATGGCCCGCTGCTATCATCCTGGGATGACGGCGCAAAGCCGGGTGGACGCAAGGTGAGGATGTCGCGACCGCTCTCCTCCCCCTTGTGGGGAGGAGTTGGAGGTGGGGGTGGTGCCGGATGAGGCTCGGCGATCCATCCTGAACCACCCCCACCCCGAACCCCTCCCCCTTGTGGCAGGGCTATCGCATATGACTTTTCGGCGCGTCGATCCGCGTTGAAGGCCATGCGTTGACGCCTCCTTATAGACAGGAGGTGATCGATGCTGGAAGTGCAGGGTTTGTTTTCGG
>NZ_JBBXMW010000004.1:0-416977 GCF_038442325.1 Methylorubrum subtropicum
ATCCACGCGCTGGTGGATGCCGAGGGCCGGCCCATCGCGCTCAAGATCACGGAAGGCCAAGCGCACGACGGTCGAGCGGCCGACGACATGCTCGGCGATCTGGGACCGGGGCAGACCCTTCTGGGGGATCGCGCCTACGATAGCGACGCGCGGCGCGACCGTCTGGCCGAGCAAGGCGCCTGGGCCAACGTCAAGCCGATGCCCAACCGCAAGAACGTCCCTGCGTTCAGTGCCTTCCTTTACAAGTACCGCAATCGGGTCGAGCGGTTCTTCAGCAAAATTAAGCACTTCCGTGCGGTCGCGACCCGATACGACAAGGACCCGGAAAACTTCCTTGCCAGCGTCAAGCTCGCCGCCGTCCGCATCTGGCTTCGGATTTTATGAGTCCGCGACCTAGAGCATCGGCCCGAAAGGTGGATACCGGCTTTCGGAAAAAAGCCGATGGGGCACATAAAGTTAGACAATCGTCCTGGATTTCATATCCAGGGCGATTGTCTAGCCTCCGGGCGGCTCTCGGAAAACAGGAAACCGCGACAACCCTTCGGTTGCCGCGGCTCCCTCACGGACGGGGCGTAAGGCGTGGGACGGTACCCGCCCGGAGCTGGGTGAGCCCGTTACTCGGCGGGCTGGAGGGCGGGAACCGGGGCGACCGGGGCGTCCTCGATCGGCTTGCCGCCGAGCGCGGCGTGGAGCTTGGCCTCGTCGACCTCACCCTCCCAGCGGGCGACCACGATGCAGGCCACCGCGTTGCCGATGAAGTTGGTGAGCGCGCGGCACTCCGACATGAAGCGGTCGATGCCGAGGATCAGCGCCATGCCGACGACCGGCACGGAGGGGACCACCGCCAGCGTCGCGGCGAGCGTGATGAAGCCCGAGCCGGTGACGCCCGCCGCGCCCTTCGAGGAGAGCATGGCCACGAGGAGGAGGAGGATCTGCTCGCCGAAGGTGATCGGGGTGTCGGTGGCCTGGGCGATGAACAGCGCCGCCATCGTCATGTAGATGTTGGTGCCGTCGAGGTTGAACGAGTAGCCGGTGGGGACCACGAGGCCGACGACGGGGCGCGAGCAGCCGGCCTTCTCCATCTTCTCGATGAGGGTCGGCAGGGCGGACTCGGAGGACGAGGTGCCGAGCACCAGCATCAGCTCTTCCTTGATGTAGCGGATGAGCTTGACGATGGAGAAGCCGTTGTAGCGGGCGACGGCGCCGAGGACGACGAAGACGAAGATCGCGGAGGTCAGGTAGAAGGCGCCGACGAGGTAGGCAAGGTTGGCGAGCGAGGAGATGCCGTACTTGCCGATGGTGAAGGCCATCGCGCCGAAGGCGCCGATCGGGGCGACCTTCATGATGATGTTGACGACGCCGAACACGGCTTCCGACATGATCTTGATGATGTCGAGGACCGGCTTGCCGCGCTCGCCGAGGAAGGCGAGGCCGAAGCCGAACAGCACCGAGAAGAACAGCACCTGAAGGATCTCACCGCCCGCGAAGGCGCCGACGGCGGTCGTCGGGATGATGTTCATCAGGAAGTCGCCGATGTTCTGTTCCTTCGCCTTGCCGGCGTAGGTCGCGACCGCCTTGGGATCGAGCGAGTTCGGGTCGATGTGCAGGCCGTGGCCGGGCTGGAGCACGTTGGCGACGATGAGGCCGACGATGAGGGCCAGCGTCGAGAACGTGAGGAAGTAGGCCAGCGCCTTGCCGCCGACGCGGCCGACCTTCTCGAGGTTGGTCATGCCGGCGATGCCGGAGACCACCGTGAGGAAGATCACCGGGGCGATGATCATCTTGACGAGCTTGATGAAGGCGTCGCCGAGCGGCTTCATGTCGGCGCCGAGCTTCGGATAGAAGTGGCCGAGCGTGATGCCGATCGCGACGGCGACGAGCACTTGGAAATAGAGCGTGCGATAGATCGGCTTGGGGGCGGACGGCGCGTGCGGCGCGGTCAGCGGGGACGGAACAGTACCCATGGGGCATCTCCCTGCGAGAACGTGGATCGGTCGGTGGGGTGCCTGCGGTCCCGCTGGGAATCCTCGTCGGCGTCCACTCTTGGTTTTGGCCTTCCGGCTCGCAGCTCTGCGGTTCGGGCATGGCTGCGTTTCGGGATATGAATGGCAACCCGCGTGCCAGCTCCGCGAGGCTCGTAACTTTTTGCTAACTTCTTGAAATGAGACTTATTTTTCACATTCCGGCCGGACGCCGGAAACCGGCCTCTGCGGCTTTCCGCAAAGGTCCCCTGGATTCGTTCCGGGATTCCGCACGGGGGTCCGGGCGATGAGCGGACCCGCCTCCGGGGAGGTGCGACCGCGCACCGGCCTGTTCGTCATCGCCGGGCTCGTCGCCATGGCGCTCGCGGTGTGGCTCAGCGGTCGCGTGGCGGAGCGCCTCGCGCTGACCGACCTGCGGCGCACGGCGCAGTCGGCGCTGAGCCTTCAGGTCGCGGCGCTCTCGGCCGAGATGCAGCGCCAGAGCGCGCTGCCCCTGGCGCTCGCCACCGATCCCGAGATCGTGCGCGCGGTCGGCCCCTCGCCGGACAAGGCGCTGATCGACAGCGTCAATGGCCGGCTCAATCAGATCGCCCGCGCCACGGGGGCGACGGTGATCTACGTCATCCGCGCCGACGGCGTGACCCTGCTGGCGAGCAACGCGGGCGAGCCGCGCAGCTTCATCGGCGCCGACTACACCTTCCGCCGCTACTTCCGGGACGCGATGGCGACGGGCTCTGGCGCGCAGTTCGCCCTCGGCACCGTCAGCAAGCGCCCCGGCTTCTACCTCTCCCGGCGCCTGCCCGATTCCGCGGGCGTGGTCGTGGTCAAGATCGAGTTCGACGCGGTCGAGGCGGCGTGGCAGGCCGGGCACGAGAGCGTGTTCGTCACGGATGCCCGCGGCATCGTGCTGGTGGCGAGCGAGCTGTCCTGGCAATTCATGGCGCTCCACCGCCTCGACGCGGGCGAGCGCGCGCGCATCGCCGCCTCGCGCGATTTCGGCGACGCGCCGCTCGCGCCGCTGCCGATCTATCGGGACGAGGACGAGGAGGATCTCGTGCGCGTCGGCAACGGCGCGCGGCCCGCTTGGCCCGCCCTGATGCTCGACGCCGCCGTCCCCGACACATCGTGGCGGCTCCACACGCTGACCCCGATCGCCGCCGCGGTCGAGCGCGAGCGGGTGCAGGGGCGGATCATCGCCCTGCTCGCCACCGGGCTGGCCTGGGGCGCGCTCGCCACATGGCTCGCGCGGCAGCGGCGCATCCGCAACCGCCTTTCCGAGGAAGCCTCCCGCCGGGGCGAACTGGAGCGGCGCGTCGCCGAGCGGACGCAGGCGCTGAGCGACGCCAACCGGCAACTCGTCGCCGAGATGGAGGAGCGCCGCCGCTCCGAGGCCGAGCGCGAGCGGCTGGGACGCGAACTCGCCCAGGCCGGGCGGCTCGCCGCGCTCGGCCAGTTCGCCGCCAGCATGGCCCACGAGATCAACCAGCCGCTCGCGGCGATCCGGTCCTATGCCGACAACACCGCGATCCTCGTGCGGCGCGGGCGGATCGAGGACGCCGCCGAGAACGTCTCGGCCATCGGCCGCCTGACCGAGCGGATCGGCGGGCTGACGCGCCAGCTCAAGGGCTTCGCGCGACGCGCCTCGGGCCGGCGCGAGCCGGTGCGGCTCGCCGAGATCGTCCGCGGCAGCCTGGAAGTGCTGGGCGAGCGGGCGCGCGAATCCGGCATCCGCTTCGACGTGGCGGTGCCCGGCCCCGATGTGGCCGTGCTCGGCGACGGGCCGCGGCTGGAACAGGTCGTGGTCAACCTCGTGCAGAACGCCCTCGACGCCGTGACCGGGCGGCCCGACCCGTGGGTCCGGCTCGACGTGGAGGCGGACGGGGAGCGGGTGGTGCTGTCGGTGGCGGACAACGGCCCCGGCATTCCGGAGGCCGTCCGCGCGCAGGTGTTCGACGCCTTCTTCACCACCAAGGCCGATGGGCTTGGCCTCGGCCTCGCCATCTCCCGCGGCATCGTCGAGGAATGCAACGGCACCCTGAGCGTGACTTCGGGGGAGGGCGGCACGGTGTTCCGCATGGACCTTTTGCGCGCGGACGCGTTCGTGCGAGAGGCCGTGCAGGAGGTCTCATGAGCGTGATCGAACCATCCGAGCGCATCGTCTTCGTCGACGACGAGGAGGACGTGCGCCGGGCCAACCGCCAGAGCCTCGAACTCGACGGATTCGCTGTCGAGACCTTCGAGACGGCGGAAGCCGCGCTCGCCGCCATCCGGGCCGAGCCGCCGGGCGTCGTCGTCACCGACGTGCGCCTGCCCGGCCTCGACGGACGCGCCCTGTTCGAGCGGGTGCGGGCCGACGATCCCGATCTCCCGGTGATCCTCATCACCGGCCACGGCGACATCTCCATGGCGGTCGCGGCGATGCGCGGCGGCGCCTACGACTTTTTGGCCAAGCCCTATCCGGCGGAAAGCCTGATGGGTTCGGTGCGGCGCGCCCTCGACCACCGCCGCCTCGTTCTGGAGAACCGCCGCCTGCACGCGCGCCTCGACGCCGCGATCGAGGCGGACCCGGCCTTCCTCGGCATCTCGCCGGAGATCGTGGCGCTCCGCCGCCTCGTGCGCGACGTGGCGAGCGCCGACGTGGACGTGCTGGTGCTCGGCGAGACCGGCTCGGGCAAGGAGGTGGTGGCGAGCGCGCTCCATCGCTGGAGCCGGCGCTCGGCCAAGAACTTCGTGGCGATGAATTGCGGCGCGCTGCCCGACAGCGTGGTCGAGAGCGAGCTGTTCGGCCACGAGGCCGGCGCCTTCACCGGCGCCCTCAAGCGCCGGGTCGGGCGCATCGAGCACGCCCAAGGGGGCACGCTGTTTCTCGACGAGATCGAGAGCATGCCGCTGGCGCTTCAGGTGAAGCTGCTGCGGGTGCTGCAGGAGCGCGTGGTCGAGCCGCTCGGCACCAACGAGCGCCGGCCCGTGGACATGCGGGTCGTCTCGGCCACCAAGGTCGATCTCGGCCAGGAGGCCGCCGCGGGCTCGTTCCGCGACGACCTCTATCACCGCCTCAACGTGGTGAGCATCGCGATCCCGCCCCTGCGCGAGCGGCGCGAGGATATTTTTTTGCTGTTCCAGCACTTCTTGGCCCGCGCGGCGGCGCGCTTCGGGCGCGAGCCGCCGCCCGTCACGTCGGCGATGCGCGACCACCTCACCCGCCATTCCTGGCCCGGCAACGTGCGCGAACTCGACCATTTCGCCGAACGCTGCGCGCTGGGCCTCGCCGGCCAGCCCGCCGCGGACGCGCCCGCCCCGGCCACCGCGCTCACGCTGTCGGAGCAGGTGGAGCGGTTCGAGCGCGGCCTGATCCGCGAGGAGCTGATCATGGCCGGCGGCGACGTGCGCGGCGCGGCGGAATCGCTCGGCGTCCCGCGCAAGACGCTCTACGACAAGATCGCCCGCTACGGGCTGACCCCGACGGATTTTCGCTGAGGGAGGCTCACGCCGCCGCCACGCTCCGGCCCCGCATGAAGGCGCGGGCGTCCTCCGTGGCCATCGGGCGCGACAGCAGGAAACCCTGGACCTCGGTGCAGCCCTTGTGGCGCAGGCGGCCCAATTGTTCCTCGGTCTCGACGCCCTCCGCCGTGATGGTGGAGCCGAGCCGCTCGCCGATGCCGACGATGGCCCGCACGATCGCCGCCGCCACCGGGTTGTCGAGGTCACGCACGAAGGAGCGATCGACCTTGATCTTGTCGAAGGGGAACCGGCACAGGTAGCTCAAGCTGGAATAGCCAGTGCCGAAATCATCGAGCGCGATCCGCACGCCGAGCGCGCGCAGGCGGTGCAGGCAGCCGATCACGGCGTCGGAGTCCTGCATCAGCACGCTCTCGGTGATCTCCAACTCCAGCCGCCGGGCGGGCAGGCCGGAGGCGGCGAGCGCCCGGATCACCGCCTGCTCCAGCCCCTGCTTGCGGAACTGCACCGCCGAGACGTTGACCGCCACCCGCATCTCGCCGGGCCAGGACGCGGCCTCGCGGCAGGCCTCGTTGAGCGCCCAGGTGCCCATCGGCGCGATCAGCCCGGATTCCTCGGCGACCGGGATGAACTCGGCGGGCGAGACCGGCCCGCGCACCGGATGGTTCCAGCGCAGCAACGCCTCGAACCCGCTCGGGGCGCCGTCGGCCACCGCGAAGATCGGTTGGTAATGCAGGGCGAAGCCGCCGGTGCGCATCGCCTCGCGCAGGTCGAGTTCCATGAGGTTGCGGGTCGCGACCGCCGCGTCCATCCCGCGCTCGTAGAAGCGGAAGGTGTTCCGGCCCGAATCCTTGGCCCGGTAGAGGGCGATGTCGGCGTTCTTGAACAGGGTCTCGGGGCCGTCGCCGTCCTCGGGGCCGATGGCGATCCCGATCGACACGCCGATGGCCGCGCTCAAGCCGTCGAGATCGATCGGGCGGGCGAGCGAGGTGATGATGCGCCGCGCAACGGAAGCGATGCGGCGGGCCTCGTCGGGGTCGGCCAGGATGATGGCGAACTCGTCGCCGCCCAGGCGGGCCACCGTGTCGCCCTCGCGGAGCGCCGCCCCCAGCCGCTCGGCGACGACGCGCAGCAGCGCGTCGCCCGCCGGATGGCCGAAGGTGTCGTTGACCGCCTTGAACCGGTCGAGGTCGCAGCAGAGCACCGCCACCCGGCCGCCGCGGCGGCGGGCGTCGGCGATGGTGCGGCCGAGCACCTCCTGGAACAGGCGGCGGTTCGGCAGGCCGGTGAGGGTGTCGTGGCGGGCCATGTGCTCGACCAGCGCCTCGGCCCGCTTGCGCTCGGTGGCGTCGGCGACCGTGCCCTCGTAGCCCGCGGGCGCCCCGTCGGCGCCGGGGATGAGCCACGCGGTTTCCGAGACCCAGATCGTCTCTCCCCCTGCGTGGCGGCGCACCTCCGAGACGAAGTCCTCGACCCGCCCGTCGCGGTGCAGCCGATCGAGGAAGGCGGCGTGGCGCTCGGGGTCCACGTACCAGTCGTGGCCGAAGGCGGTCCCGGGAACGAGCAGGCCGCTTCCCTCGCCGTAGCCGTGCAGGCGCACCAGCGCCCGGTTCGCCTGGACGATGCCCCCGTCGAG
Organism: Methylorubrum subtropicum; assembly: GCF_038442325.1. Classification (NCBI taxonomy): domain Bacteria; kingdom Pseudomonadati; phylum Pseudomonadota; class Alphaproteobacteria; order Hyphomicrobiales; family Methylobacteriaceae; genus Methylorubrum; species Methylorubrum subtropicum. The sequence continues at coordinate 7,078 of NZ_JBBXMW010000004.1, forward strand.
GCCGGCGCGGTAGACGCCGATCACCGCGTTGTGGAACAGCGATTGGTAGTCGGCCTCCGCCGCGCGCAGCGCCGCCTCGCCCTTTCGGCGCTCGGTCACGTCGGTATAGGTGCAGACAGTGCCGCCCGATTTCGTCGGAGCGATGTTGATCTCGACGACGACGCCGTTAGGGCGGGTGCGCTCGTAGCGGCTGATGGGGGGACGCGGAGTGTCGCCCATGAGCCAGTCGCGCACCTCCGGCGGGGCGTTGCGGAACTCGCCGGATGCCGCCTGGAAGCGCAGCACGTCGGCGTAGCGGGCGCCCTCGTGCAGCACCGTGTCCGGCAGATCGAGCAAGGTGCGGGCGCGCTGGTTGTGGACGCGGATGCGGCCGTCGGGGTCGATCATCATCAGGCCCTGGCCCATCGCCTCCAGGGTCGTGCGCAGCAACTCGCCGGCCTCGCGCTGCTGGCGCTCGGAGCGGGCGAGGTCGGTCACGTCGAGGCAGACGCCGTAGAGGGCGGTCAGCCGGCCCGCATCGTCGTGCTGGGCGATGCCGTGGACCGTGACGATGCGCTCCTCGCCGTCGGGCCGGATCACACGAGAGCGGTGATCGTAGCCGCCGGTGTCCCCGGTGCCGCGCCCGGCCAGCGCCTCGTAGACGGCTTGGCGGACCCCGGCCCGGTCGTCGGAGTGGTAGAAGCCGATATGCTCGTCGAGGGGGAGGGGGCGCAGCCCGTCGTTGCGCCCGAAGATGCGGGCGATGCCGTCCGACCACGCGATGGTCCGGCGCCGCACGTCGATCCGCCAATAGCCGAAGCAGGCGGTGCGCTCGGCCATGGCGTGGGCGGCCTGCGTCACGCGCAGCGCCGCCTCCCGCTCGACGAGGCGCGCCTCGGCCGCCGCGCGCGCCCGCGCCTCGGCCTCGGCGGCGTAGCGGCGTTCGTGCAGCTGGAGATGGGCCTCGGCCAGCAGCGCCAGCTCCTGCAGCGCGCGCACCTGCGCCGCCGAGAAATCCGGCCGCGGCTCGAGGTCGATGACGCAGAACGTGCCGATGGTCCGCCCGGAGATCGAGCCGATCGCCACGCCGGCATAGAACCGCGCCTGCGGCGCCCCGACCACGAGCGGCGTGTGGGCGAAGCGGGAATCCTGCGTCAGGTCGGGCACCACCAGCGCCTGCCCGCGGGCGCGGCGGATGGTGTGGTTGCAGAAGGCGCTCTCGCGGTCGGCGCCGTCCTCCTCGACGCCGCAGCGGGCGCGAAACCAGAACCGGTCCTCGTCGATGAGCGGGATCAGAGCGATCGGCGTGCCGAACAGGTCGGACGCCGTCCGGCACAGGGCGTCGAGATGCTCCTGCGGGTTCGCATCGAGGATGGCCCCGCGCGGCGGGGGGAGGGCGTCGTGATCGAAGCTCTGCACCGGTTGGGCCCAATGTCTTCGCTCGACGCCCCGCGGCGAAGCCGAGACCGGCCCCGGCCCGAGACGTCGATACGAAGCGGACCATTCCAGCCGAGCGTTAACAATTCCAGCGCTTGAGGCGGCAAAAGAGTATCCAAAGCCGGCGGTTGTATCGTGCCGGGTCGACGAACGGTCGGGGATGTCACTCGATCCCCAGCTTCTCCTTCAACAGCGCGTTGACCGCCGCCGGGTTGGCCTTGCCGCCGGTGGCCTTCATGGTCTGGCCGACGAACCAGCCGAGCAGGGTGGGCTTGGCCCGCGCCTGCTCGACCTTGTCGGGGTTCTTGGCGATGATCTCGTCCACCGCCGCCTCGATGGCGCCGGTGTCGGTGACCTGCTTCATGCCGCGGGTTTCGACGATCTCCCGCGGGTCGCCGCCCTCGGACCAGACGATCTCGAACAGGTCCTTGGCGATCTTGCCGGAGATCACGCCCTCGCCGATGAGATCGACGATGCCCCCCAGCTGCTCGGCCGAGACCGGCGTGTCCTCGATCGAGCGGCCCTCCTTGTTGAGGCGCCCGAACAGCTCGTTGATCACCCAGTTGGCCGCGGCCTTGCCGTCGCGGCCCCGCGCCACCGCCTCGAAGTAGTCGGCGGAGGGGCGCTCGGCCACGAGCACGCCCGCGTCGTAGGCGGACAGGCCGTAATCCTTGACGAAGCGGGCCTTCTTGGCGTCCGGCAGCTCCGGCAGGCCCTCGGCCAAGGCATCGACATAGGCCTGATCGAATTCGAGCGGCAGCAGGTCCGGGTCGGGGAAGTAGCGGTAATCGTGCGCCTCTTCCTTCGAGCGCATGGAGCGGGTCTCGCCCTTGCCCGGATCGAACAGGCGCGTCTCCTGATCGATGCTGCCGCCGTCCTCAAGGATCGCGATCTGGCGGCGCGCCTCGACCTCGATGGCCTGGCCGATGAAGCGGATCGAGTTGACGTTCTTGATCTCGCAGCGGGTACCCAGGCCCTCGCCGGGGCGGCGCACCGAGACGTTCACGTCGGCGCGCAAGGAGCCCTTCTCCATGTCGCCGTCGCAGGTGCCGAGATAGCGCAGGATCGTGCGCAGCTTCGTCACGTAGGCCTTGGCCTCCTCCGACGAGCGAAGGTCCGGCCGTGACACGATCTCCATCAGGGCGACGCCCGAGCGGTTGAGATCGACGAAGCTCTTGGTCGGGTCCTGATCGTGCAGCGACTTGCCGGCGTCCTGCTCGAGATGCAGCCGCTCGATGCCCACCGTGATCGAGGCGCCGTCGGGCAGATCGACCAGCACCTCGCCCTCGCCGACGATCGGGTCCTTGTACTGCGAGATCTGGTAGCCCTGCGGCAGGTCCGGATAGAAGTAGTTCTTGCGGTCGAACACCGAGCGCAGGTGCACCTTGGCCTTCAGCCCGAGGCCGGTGCGCACGGCCTGGGCCACGCATTCCTCGTTGATCACCGGCAGCATGCCCGGCATCGCCGCATCGACCAGCGAGACGTGGTCGTTCGGCTCGGCCCCGAAGGCGGTCGCGGCGCCGGAGAACAGCTTCGAGCGGCTGGTGACCTGGGCGTGGATCTCCATGCCGATCACGACCTCCCAGTCGTGCAGGCCGCCCTTGATCAGTTTTTTGGGATCGACACGCTCGGTCATGCTGTCTTTTCGCGATTCTTCAGTGCCGCGGCGCCGATCGGGCGCCTCTCATAGGGAGTGTGTAGGAAGAGCGCGCCGGACGGGTCAAGCGATTGGGTGGAACCCCGAACACGGATCAGGGCCTGCACGCTCTCGCCACGCACGTCATTCCGGGGCCGCGGAGCGGAACCCGGAATCCACGACTGGCCGCGACGGTTCGATTGCGACCGGGCACCGCGCATCACGGGTGGATTCCGGGTTCGCTTCGCGCCCCGGAATGACGGTGCAGAATCCAGCGACCGACCCGGATCGTTCGTCAGTCCGGTTTTGCCGGCCGCCGCGCCGCCAGCGTCACCGCCGGCCCGTTCACGAAGTCCGGGTCGTCGGTGATGATCGTGGTCTCGCTCAGGCCGTGATGGGCGAGCACCCGGATCAGGTCGGGCAGCTCCATCCAGCGGGTCTTTTCGCGATTTCCCCCCCAGAAGGTCGCGAGCTTGCGGTCCTCGTAGGTCAACTCGTGCAGCGACAGCCGTAGGCCCTCGTGGTCGACCTGATGGCTGACGTGGCGGCGCAACCGCCGCTCCTCGCGAAAATAGTGGGTCCAGATGAAGATGCGGTCGGTGCGCGCGGCGGCGAGCCGGATCAGCTCCAGCGGGTCGAGCATGTGGTAGAGGATGCCGCAGCAGAAGATCAGGTCGTAGCGCGGCCCCGGCGCCTCCAGATGCCGGCTGACGTCGCCGAGCAGGAAGGTCGAGCGGTTCAGCCCGGCGATGTTCTTGACGATCAGCGACTTGAGGAAGGCCTCGGAGTTCGACTCGACCGCCGTGATGCTTTTCGCCCCCAGCGCCTCCAGCTGGCAGGTATGGGCGCCCTCCAGCGGCCCGAGTTCGAGCACGTCGTAGCCGTCGAACCGCCCGTTCACTCCGAGATGCGCGGCGGCCTGCCCCGGCCGCGGATCGGCGCGGAAGCCCGGCAGCCCGCCGGACGGCAGGCCCGGTGCCAGCTCCGACAGGTCGCTCGCCCAGCGGTCGGCGAACAGATCGGTCGCGTTGCGGTGGCTCGGCGTGGTGGTGACGAAGACGCGGCGGCTCATCGGAGCGTGCTCGGGAACCGGAGGGCCCGCGTCAAGTGCAAAGGTTTTGGGAGAGGGGGTTCGATGCGCGCCGCAAGGGGGCCTGCAGCCCGAATCCCAACCCACCCCCCGTCATTCCGGGGCCGCGCAGCGGAACCCGGAATCCACGACTGGCCGCGACGGTGACAACAGCCGAGCATCACGGGTGGATTCCGGGTTCGCTTCGCGCCCCGGAATGACGGTGGCGGCAAGCGGCCCTCAAATCACCGGCACCCCCCTGGCCTTCGCCTTGTCCCCCGGCTCGACGTGGATCACCACCACGGCGCCCTCGATCTCGGTCTCGATGGCGGTCTCCAGCCGGTCGCAGATCGCGTGCGATTCCTTCACCGTCATCTCGCCGGGCACGACGAGGTGGAAATCGATGAAGGTGGCGCTGCCGGCGTGGCGCGTGCGGACATCGTGGGCCTCCAGCGCGCCCTCGCTGTGGGTCGAGATCAGGCCGCGGATGCGGGCGATCATTTCGGGCGAGGCCGCCTGATCCATCAGGCCGTTCACCGAATCGCGCACCATGGTCCAGCCCGACCACAGGATATTGAGCGCCACCAGCCCGGCCACCACCGGATCGAGCACCGGCGTCCCGGTGACGGTGACGAGGCCGACGCCGACGAGCACGCCGCCCGAGGTCACCACGTCGGCGACGATGTGGCGGGCGTCCGCGATCAGCGCGGGCGAACGCAGCGTCCTTCCCTGGCGGAACAGCGCGAAGGCCCAGGCGGCGTTGATCGCGGTCGCCACCCCGTTGACCGCGAGGCCGAGCGCCGGCGCGTCGAGGGGCTTGGGGTCGAGGATGCCGTGATAGGCCTCGCGCAGGATCAGCACCGCCGCGACGATGACGAGCGCGCCCTCGATCACCGCGGAGAAGTACTCGGCCTTGTGGTGGCCGTAGGGATGCTCGTCGTCCGCGGGCTGTGCGGCGACGCGCACGGCCAGAAAGGCACAGGCCGCCGCTACGACGTTGATGATGCTCTCCAGCGCATCCGAGTAGAGCGCGAGGCTGCCGGTGAGCCAGTAGGCGACGAATTTGAGCGCCGTCACGACGACGCCCACGGCGGCGCTCGCGAGAGCGGCTTTCTCGGTCCGGGTCATGGCGGTTTTTTGGGTGTGGCGGGGTGCCACGCCCTTAAGGCCGGGCCTACGGGAAGGCCACGGCAAAGGTCTTAGCCCGGGCTATCGGTCAAGCCTCCGCCGGCAGGCGACCGCGGGCGACCTCCTTGGCGCGGGCGCGTTCGGCCATGTCGCGGGCTCGCTTGGCCCGCCGGGCGTAGCCGCGGGCGAGCCAGCCGAAGCCGGCGCGCTCCGCCAGCCCGTCGAAGCGGGCCGCCTCCTTCTCCCAGTAGCGCATCACCTGCGCGTCGAGCGTCTCGTGCGGGGTGCCCATCCAATCCTCTCCTCACGCCTCGGGGGCGGGCGGGGCCTGCGTCTCCTCCACGAGGAGCGCGTCGTCGTCGCCGAGGAACGAGCCCGCGCCGCGGTTCGGCAGCGGCTGGCCCGGCGTGCCGAACGGCGCGCTCGGATAGGCCTGCGCGAAGCGGCGGCGCGCGTCGGCTTCATCCTCGGCCTTGAGGCTGACCTGCGGCGTCTCCGGCAGCGGCCAGCGCGGATCGGCCGGATCGCGCGGGCGCAGGGCGTACCAGTTCATGTTCGATCCTCGTGCAGGGGCGGCGGATCAACGCGCGAGCCGCATCCAGGCTGCATCGCGCGATTTGCCTCCCGGGCCCATCCGCGGCAAAGCCGCTCCGTTCCCGTGCCGCATCGGCTTTTCCCCACAAGCCGGCGGCCATCTCGTCAGCCCGATGCTCCGATGCGCGTGGACCTGTTCGATTTCGATCTCCCGGAAGAGCGCATCGCGCTGCGCCCCGCGAGCCCGCGCGACGCGAGCCGCCTGCTCGTGGTGCGGCCGGGCGAGCCCCCGCTCGACCGCGGCGTGCGCGATCTCCCCGATCTGCTGGCTCCGGGCGACGTGCTGGTCTTCAACGACACCCGCGTGATCCCGGCCCGGCTCGCCGGCATCCGCCACCGCCCCGGCGGCACCGGCCAGCGCTGCGAGGCGATGCTCCACCTGCGCGAGGCCCCCGACCGCTGGCTTGCCTTCGCCCGGCCGGCCAAGCGCCTCGCGGTGGGCGACCGCATCCGCTTCGGCCCCGCGGGGGAGGGCGCGGGCGAGGTCTGCGGCATGACCGGCCTCACGGCCACCGTCGAGGCCAAGGGCGAGGGTGGCGAGGTCTCCCTGCGGTTCGATCTCGCCGGGCCGGCGCTCGACGAGGCGATCATGGCGCAAGGCGCCCTGCCGCTGCCGCCCTACATCGCGGGCAAGCGCGCCACCGACGCGCAGGACACCACCGACTACCAGACCGTCTACGCCCGCGAGCCCGGCGCCGTCGCTGCCCCCACCGCCGGCCTGCATTTTTCGGATTCCTTGCTGGCTGCCGTCGACCGGGCCGGGATCGGCCGCGCCCACGTCACGCTCCATGTCGGCGCGGGCACCTTCCTCCCCGTGAAGGCCGACGACACCGAACACCACCGCATGCACGCCGAGATCGGCACCCTCGACGCCGCCACCGCCGAGCGCCTCAATGCGGCACGCGCCGAGGGCGGCCGGGTCGTCGCGGTCGGCACCACGGCGCTGCGCCTCCTGGAGAGCGCCGCCGAGCCGGACGGCACGATCCGCCCGTTCACCGGCGCCACCGACATCTTCATCACGCCGGGCTACCGCTTCCGCGCGGTCGATGCCCTGGTGACGAACTTCCACCTGCCGCGCTCGACCCTGTTCATGCTGGTCAGCGCCTTCTCCGGCCTCGACACCATGCGCGCGGCCTACGCGCACGCGATCCGCGAGAGCTACCGCTTCTACTCCTACGGCGATGCGAGCCTGCTGTTTCCGGCCCCGCCCCCGCTCCGTGAGCCTTGAGACGATGACAGACCCGCGCTCGACCAGCCCCGATTTCCGCTTCGCGGTCCACGCCCGCGACGGGCAGGCCCGCACCGGCGCCATCTCGATGCCGCGGGGCACCATCCGCACGCCGGCCTTCATGCCGGTCGGCACGGCGGCGACCGTCAAGGCGATGTACCCGGAGCAGGTGCGGGAACTGGGCGCCGACGTGGTGCTCGGCAACACCTACCACCTGATGCTGCGCCCCGGCCCGGAGCGGATGGAGCGCCTGGGCGGGCTTCACAAGTTCATGCGCTGGGACGGCCCGATCCTCACCGATTCCGGCGGGTTTCAGGTGATGTCGCTTTCCGCCCTCCGGAAGATCGATGAGGACGGCGTCACCTTCCGCTCCCACGTCGACGGCTCGTCGCACCGGATGAGCCCGGAGCGCTCCATCGAGATTCAGGGGCTTCTGGGCTCCGACATCCAGATGCAGCTCGACGAATGCGTGCGGCTGCCCGCCGAGCGCCCGGCGATCGAGAAGGCGATGCACCTCTCCCTCCGCTGGGCCGAGCGCTGCCGCGTCGCCTTCGGCGAGCAGCCGGGCAAGGCGATGTTCGGCATCGTCCAGGGCGGCGATGTGCCGGAACTACGGATCGAGAGCGCGCGGGCGCTGACCGATCTCGGCCTGAAAGGTTACGCCATCGGCGGGCTGGCGGTGGGCGAGCCGCAGGCGGTGATGCTCGCCATGATCGAGACGGTGGAGCCCCACCTGCCCCAGACCAAGCCGCGCTACCTCATGGGCGTCGGCACGCCCGACGACCTGATGCAGTCGGTGATGCGCGGCATCGACATGTTCGATTGCGTGATGCCGACGCGGGCCGGCCGCCACGGCCTCGCCTATACCCGGCACGGCCGGATCAACCTGCGCAACGCCCGCCACGCCGAGGATGGGCGCCCGCTCGACGAGGCCTCCGACTGCCCGGCCGCCCGCGACTATTCCCGCGCCTATCTCCACCACCTCGTCCGCTCGGACGAGATCCTGGGGATGATGCTGCTGACGTGGAACAACCTCGCCTATTATCAGGCGCTGATGGCCGGCATGCGCGCGGCCATCACCCAGGGGCGGCTCGCCGACTTCGTCGGTGAGACGAAGGAGGGCTGGGCCCGCGCCGAGGCCGCCGAGAAGGTCTGAGCATCGGCCCAAAAGGTGAAAACCGGCTTGTTAGAGAAAGCCGATGCGGCACAAGGACTCAGCGCAGGTCGGCGCGCTTCTGCGCCTTGGTGTAGCTCGTGATCGCCGCCTGACAGCCGGGCGAGAGCTTGGCCTTGTTGGTCTTGAAGCAGGCGCGGACTTCCGCGCTGTCGGGGGCGAGGTCGCCGCAGAAGCTGAGGTAATCGCCGGTGCAGTGCTGCCGCAGGGCGTCGCGGTCGGCCGGCTGGCTCGGGGCGGCGAGCGCCGCGCCGGAGGTGAGGGCAAGCGCGAGAAGGGTGCGTCCGATCATCAAGTCGTCTCCTGCGCCCGGTCGCGCCGGGCCGCGGAGGATAGACGCTCCGATCTGGACGAGAGTGCGACCACAGCATGGCAGCGCCTCCGCCACCCCCACGCCATGCCCGGAACGCCGATCCCCGAGCCCGCAGCAGACCTCGCACGCCGCGTCTGTGGGCGCCCTCACGCTTCGTGTTGACCCTCCCGCCCCGACCCCCTATTGCGAGCCACGCACGACGCCACCCCGGCCCCGCCGAACGGCCCCCGTGCGAGCGCGTAGCTCAGTTGGTAGAGCAACGGACTTTTAATCTGTAGGTCCTGGGTTCGAGTCCCAGCGCGCTCACCACATTTCATCAGTCTACACGAAGATCTGTTTGGACGTTCAGCGTCGAGGTCCGCCCGGAGTTCGGCACCCGCGCTTCTCGACACAGCCTGGATTGCCCGGTCGAGGCCGCCCGCGCTACGGCGCGACCGCCCGCATCCATTCCGAAAACAGGTCCGCCTCCGCCGTGTCGGCGAACGTCTCGGCCACTGGGCCGGTGGCGGCGGCCAGCTCGCTCGGGCGCAGGCCGTAGGCCTGCCGGAACGAGCGGCTGAAGGCGGCGATGTCGGTGAAGCCGTAAGCATAGGCGATGTCGGAGACGCGGCGCCGCCCGCCCGCCTGCGCCAGAGCCGCGCGGGCGGCGTGCAGCCGGCGCGCGCGGATGTACTGCGCCACGCCGCCGACCTCGGAAAACAGCCGGTAGAGCACCGAGCGCGACACCCCGACCCGGCGGCAGATCGTGTCGGGCGAGAGGTCCGGTGCGCAAAGCCGGCGCTCGATGTGGCGCTTGCACCGCAGCAGCATCGTCGCCTCCCGGGAGCGGGCGGCTTCCGCCAGCGAGGCCCGCGTCGGCGCGAGGGTGGCGGCCAGCATCTGGGCCGTCGCGCGGGCCAGCCCCTCGCCCTGCGCGGGTGCGATCCGGCCGGCGTGGCTGACGAGGCCGTCCATATGCGCGGCAAGCAGGGCGCCCGGCGGCAGGACGGCGCCGTGATACGCCTCCGGCTCCGGCAGCCACGCGCTGACGAGATCGCGCGATAGGCTGAGGATCGCCGAATCCCGCTCCGCCGCCGCCCCCCGCTCGAACGGCTGCGACAGCACGTTGACCGTGATCGCGCCCGCCGGCACGTGCCGGTCGCCGTGCTCGGTGCGGGCGTCGAACGGCGCGCTCGTCCGGTGCAGCACGATATGGTCGAGTCCGTCCGCGCGGATGCGCCGCCGCGAGCGCTCCACCGTCTGGGGCGAGGCCGACATCGACCGCACGACCATCCGGTCGAGCGTCGTGGAGACCACCCGCGCCGAGAAGTTGTCTTTCGGCGCAGCGATATCGTGGGTCATCCCGAGAAGAGCCCGCCACGCCTCGAAGCGATGCTCGGGCGCGACCAGCTCCGTATCGAACGCGAATTGTGGAACCGTCGTCACCGGCGAGCGGCTTTCTCGGTGAGGTCTTGAGCGATCAGTCGGGGAAAGCCGGGGAAGCGTCAAGCGCTGCGTCTACCGAGTCGATCCGGCACCGCACAGCGTCGTTCGGATTGGGAATATCAGTACGATAGCAGACGAAGCCTCCGGGGTTCCTGTGGACGGGGCCCCGATCTCTGTGCCGAGCGTCCCAATCTTCGCATCCGGGCGTCGCGGCTCTGGTCCGCGATGCTCGATCGCGTAAGCAGCTTGGCAGGCGACACGGCGTTCATCCGCGCGCCGGCTCATCACCACGGGGGGAATCGCCGTCGATTCCCGGGCGAAACGAAGCGCACGCCAACGGCGGAGCGTCGGGGGATCATCATGGCCACGACCGAGAATTTCGACAGCGGGCAGCAGACCGGCTGGACCCTGACGGGCGGGGGCGCCGCCCCGGTCGATACGACGGCCGGCGACAGCTTCACCAACTTCCTCGGTCGCTTCAGCGGTTCGAACGGCAACGAAGCGGTCTCGAAGACCTACACCTTCACACCCTCGTCGAGCACGACGACGATCTCGTTCGATTTCTACAAGATCGACAGCTGGGATCAAGGTTTCTACGGCGGTAATGACACCTTCACAGTATTTCTCAATGGATCGGCGGCGTTCACCTTCGCGCCCAAAGGGTATTCGGGAAATGACAATGCGCCCGGGGGGAACGATAGTGCGAGTGGGACCTTTACGGCAGGCTCCCTGAACGGTACCTACACCGTCACATCGAGCGGCCAGGACTCGAACCTCGGGTTCGGCCAGCAGAGCGGCCAATATGCGCAGGCGTTCAAGGATCGCATCTACCAAGTCTCGCTGACTCTCGGCAACACGCCGACCTCGGTCAAGCTCGGTTTCGGCTCGACCATCGACAGCGACATCAACGACGAATCCTACGGCATCGACAACGTCACGACCGACGCCGTGTGCTTTGCTCGCGGCACGGCCATCCGCGTCGTGCGCGACGGGACCGAGCGCGATGTGGCGGTCGAGCATCTCCGAGTCGGGGACGCGGCGGTCACGACCTCCGGGCGCCGCCGCCCGATCCGCTGGATCGGCCATCGCACCCTGGCCTGCCGCGGCCGCCGGGACGCGATGCCCGTGCGCATCGCCGCGCATGCCTTCGGCGAGGGTCGCCCGGCCCGCGACCTCCTCATCTCGCCGGCCCACGCCCTCGCGGTCGATCTGCTCGGCGAGGTGCTGATCCCGGCCGTGCGCCTCGTCAACGGCACCACGATCACGCAGGAAGACAGCGAGACGGTGAGCTACTGGCACGTCGAACTCGACGGCCACGACATCCTGCTGGCCGAGGGGCTGCCCGCCGAGAGCTACCTCGATTGCGGCAACCGCCGCTTCTTCGCCAACGCCGAGGCCACCGACCTGACGGCCGTCCCCGACGCCCGCTCCGTGGGCCCGCTGCCGTTCTGCCGCCCGTTCCACGAGGCCGGCCCGCTGGTCGAGCTGGTGCGCGACCGCCTGCGGGCGCGCGCGGAAGCACTCGGCTGGACCACCGTCGAGGAGCCGTTCGCCGGGCTGCACCTCGTCGCCGACGACCGCGTGATCCGGCCCGACATCGTCGGACTGACCGCCCGCTTCGTCCTGCCAGCCGATGCCCGCGACGTGCGCCTCGTCTCCGAGTCGAGCGTACCGGCCGATGTCGTCCCGGGTGCGAGCGACCGGCGCCGCCTCGGCCTGCCGCTCGCCGCCCTGACCCTCGACGACGGCCTGACCGGCACCCGCCGCATCGCCCTCGACGACCCGCGCCTCGGCCAGGGCTTCCACGCCGTCGAGGGCGTCGCCCGCTGGACCGACGGTTCGGCCCGGCTCCCCGCCGAGCTGTGGGCGGGCTGCCGCGGCACGGTGTTCGTGCAGGTGCAGCTCGCCGGCCCGGCCCTGCCGCGCTGGGTCGCGCCGCCCGCAGCCGACGAGACCCGCCGCCGCGCTTGAGCCGGCGCCCGCGCAAATCATGACGGCCCCGCGCGAGCGGGGCCGTTTTGCTTTGGCCGGCAGGATCTCGCGAGACGGCAGAATCCGCCGGCCGGAGCGAGGTTTTCCCCACCACCCCCCTCATCCTGAGGTGCTGCGTCAGCAGCCTCGAAGGAGGGCTCCAGACGGCACTGCGATCCCTGGAACCTTCCTTCGAGGGCGCCGCTCCGCGTCGCCACCTCAGGATGAGGGTAGCGATCGAAAAAGGCCGACTGCGACCGCAACCGGTGTCCGCCCCGAGCGCGCAACCTGAGATGTGATAGAGAACCGGCCGCCGCGACGGATCGCCGGATCGTGTCCGCCGACCCGGTGCGCGGCTTGGACGCGCGCCCCGGCGGCAAGTGCCTGCCCGGACTGTCTTCTCGACCCAAGTTTACATTCGTTCCAATCGGACGTTCGATCTATAATAATTCCATCCTGCACCCTCTTAGAGGAGTCTTCGTTGTCGGCCTGCAAGTCCGGTGCTAAGGGCCCTGAGTATAGGCGCCGGCGTTACGCTTGGGCGTGGGCACATTTCATTGGACGGCGGGAGCTCGAACCCCCGCCACGGGCACGGCAGGAAAACGATGCCGACGAGAACGAAGGACGGGGCCTCCGCCGTCTTGCTGGAGGTGCTGCTCCGCCAGCGGTCCGAGCTGGTGGAGACGGCGCGGCGCGTGGTGCGCTGCGGCGCGCGGGCCGAGGACGTGGTGCAGGACGTCGCCCTCAAGGTCTGCCAGGACACGGTCTCGGCCGACATCGCCGACGCCGCCGGCTTCCTGCGCCGCATGGTCCGCAACGCCGCCATCGACGCGGTGCGCCAGTCCGGCCGCGAATGCCGCCGCAGCGCCCCCTCGGAGGCCGGCGATGCGGTACCCGCCCCCTGCGACTGCCCGCTGCGCCATCTCGAAGCGCGCCAGTCGCTCCGGCTGGCGATCCGGGCGCTCGACGAGGCCCCCGCCCGCACCCGCGCGGCGTTCCTCGCCCACCGGATCGAGGGCGTGCCGCAGAAGGACATCGCCGCCCGCGCCGGCGTCTCGCCGACGCTCGTCAACTTCATGATCCGCGACGCCACCGCGCTCTGCCGGGCCGCCGCGGTCTGAGCCTCGCTCACGCGCTGACCTGCGCCGCCGGCCTGACCCCGGCCTCGACCAGCCGGCCGTTCTCCAGCTTCACGCAGCGGTCGGCGACGTCGAAGTAGCGGTCGTCGTGGGAGATCGCCAGCACTGCTTTTCCGCGTGTCCGCAGTTCGGGGAGCAATCTCCGGTAGAACACTTCGCGGAAGGCCGGGTCCTGGTCGGCGGCCCACTCGTCGAACAGGTAGAACGGCCGGTCCTCCAGATAGGCGACGACCAGGGCGAGGCGCTTGCGCTGCCCCTGCGACAGGGCGCGCGTCGAGAGCACCCCGTTCGTCACCGAGACCTTATGGCTCAGCTCCAGCTTGGCGATCAGCGCGTTGGCCTGCGCGTCGAGCGCCGCGCCGACGCTCAGGCCGTCGAGCGTCGGAAACAGGTGAAAATCGCTGAAAACAGCCGAAAACAGCCGTCGCAATCGGGCACGATCGAGTTCGGTGATCGCCGTCCCGTCGAGCAGGATCGAGCCCGCATCCGGCCGGTAGAGCCCGGTCAGCACCTTGGCCAGCGTGGTCTTGCCGCTGCCGTTGCCGCCGATCAGGATCGTCACCTCGCCCGGCCGGAACGTCAGGTCGATCGGCCCGAGTTCGAAGATGCCGTCCTCGGATTCGCGGTAGTAGCGGTGGCGCACCCCGGCCAGCCGCAGTTCGCGAAAACCCGTGGCGGGCGAGCGGGTTAGCACCGGTTCCGGCTCGGCGACGGCGGCCATCAGCCGGTCGATCCGCCCCATCGACACCCGCGCCTGCTGGGCGTTCGGCAGGTTGTTCAGCAGCGCATCGAGCGGCATCATCAGGTAGAGGAACACCACGATCGAGCCCGCCGCGGAGAAGGTGCCGAAGGTCAGTACTCCGATCAGGGCATGCACCAGGAACAGCGCGACCCCGGCTGCCGCCACGTAGATGCGCAGACCCCGCAGGCGATGCGCCCGCACCTCCTCGATGCTGTGCTCCAGGGAGAGGCTGAGGAAGGCCTCGGAGCGCTCGCGGTTGAGCTTCAACTCCTTGGCGCCGCTGAACAATCCGTCGAAGTGCGAGAACAGCTCGTCCTGCGCCGTACCGGCCCGGTCGAGTTCCTTCAGCGCCCGCGCATGGCCGAGGTGGAACACCAGCGAGCCGCCGAGGATCGTCGCCAGAGCGAGCGCGAAGGCGGCGAGCGAGGTCCAGGCGAGATAGGTCAGGCAGCCCGCCACGATCACGGCATTCATGACGATGTTGGGAAAAGCCACGAGGAAGTCGGCGACCCGCGCGGCGTCGTCGGTCATCACCGACTGCACCCGCGACGCGCCGAGCCGCTCGACCCGGGCGAACTCGGCCGCCGCGACCCGCGCGGCCAGCGTCCGGCGGATGTCGAGCAGCACGCCCTCGCCGAGCCGCGCGAACAGCATCCCGCCGCCGACCCGCCCGGCCAGCCCCAGCAGGGCGGCGGCCGCAAAACCGGCGCCAAGCCATTGAGAATCATGGCGTCCGGCCAGCATCTCGTTGGCCGCCGCCACCATGCCGATGCCGGCCACCGCCGCCGCCAGACTAGCCCCCAGCGCCAGGATCAGCAGGTGACGCGGGCACTGCGCCAGGATGCGAAGGAGCGCGCTCCCTTTCGGGATCGCGTCCGAGGTCTCGGGTTGCATCGCCCCTCCGGCGGTCTTTTCGCCATCCAAGACGGATCGGGCGGAGAAGGATTTAGTCTTTTCGATTCGAAGCTGCCGCGCCGCGCGCCGAAAAACGGTGCCGCCCGCGCGACTTCGCTGCGTTTCCGATCGATCGCTCTAAATTTCCGGCCAGCCCGTCCGTCCTGCCGTCGAGAGGCCGGGCGACCGGCCGTTCCGGGAGCGGTCGCAGAGGATGGGCATGGCCACGGCACTGAGGCTGTTTTCCGCGCAGGCCGAGGACCCGGCCCCGCGGTTCGTGCCGGTGAGCGCCCGCGTCGCCGCGGTCGAAGGCCACCGCATCGCCCTCGTCCACGGCGACCGGCGCCTGACCTATGCCGAACTGAACGCCCGCGCCAACGCCCTCGCCCACGCCCTCATCCGGCGCGGCGTCGGACGTGAGGATCGCGTGGCGCTGCGGTTGACCCGCTCGCCCGACGCGTTCATCTCCATCCTCGCCGTGCTCAAAGCCGGTGCCGCCTACGTGCCCGTCGATCCGGAGGCCCCCCAGGAGCGCCGCGACACCGTCATTCGGCAGGCCGACGCGCGCCTCCTCCTCACCGACGCTCCCGGCGAGCCTCCTGCCGCCTGTACGACGCTCCGCCTCGACGACCCGGACGCCTTCGCCGGCCCCTCGCGAGAACCCGCAGTCGCGATCCATCCGGACCAGCTCGCCTACGTCATCTTCACTTCCGGCTCGACCGGCCAGCCCAAGGGCGTAGCCGTGACCCACGGGCCGCTTGCCATGCATGCCGAGGCGGTGGGCCGGCGCTACGCCCTCACCCGTGACGACCGGGTTCTCCATCTCATCGCCCTCTCTTTCGACGGTGCCACCGAAGGGTGGCTCGCCGCGCTGATCCACGGCGGACGCCTCGTCATCGGCGAGCCCCGCGGCTGGACCGCCGAGGACACCCTCGACGCCATCCGCCGGGAGGGCGTCACCGTCACCGGCATGTCGCCCGCTCTGCTGTCGAGCCTCGCCGAGGCGCATGCGCAATCCGGCGGCGGGCCGCTGCCGATGCGCTCGTGGACGGCGGGGGGCGAGGCGATCGGGATCGAGGCTTTCCAAGCCGTGCGCAGGGCGTTCGCGCCGGCCCGGATCATCAACGGCTACGGCCCGACCGAGACCGTCATCACGCCGCTGCTGCTGACGATCGATCCCGACACGCCGGTCTCCGCCTGGGACGGGGCCGACTGGCTACCGATCGGCACGCCGGTCGGCAGCCGCACCGCCTATGTGCTGGACGAGCGGCTGCAAGAGGTCGGCATCGGCGTACCTGGAGAACTCTTCATCGGCGGCGGGGGTCTCGCGCGCGGCTATGTCGGTGCTCCGGCCGAGACCGCGGCGCGCTTCGTGCCGGACCCGTTCGGGGCGCCCGGCGGACGGCTCTATCGCACCGGCGACCGGGTGGTCCGGCGCGCCGACGGCAGCTTGTCCTACCTCGGCCGTATCGACGCGCAGGTGAAAATCCGCGGCTTCCGCATCGAGCCGGGCGAAGTCGAGGCGCACCTGCTCGCCCATCCCCGCTGTCGCGAGGCGGCGGTGACGGCGATGCGGCGGGGCGAGGAGGCGCATCTCGTCGCCTACGTCGCCGGGCGCGGCGGGGAGGGAGCCGATTCTGGCCTCGCCGACGTCCTGTCCGCGCATCTCGCCGAGCGCCTTCCAGCCCACATGCGTCCGTCGCTGATCGTGGTGCTGCCGGCGCTGCCGCGTCTGGCGAGCGGCAAGCTCGACCGGGCGGGGCTGCCCGCGCCGGAATGGCGGGCGGGCACCTACGCGCCGCCGCAGGGGGCGACGGAAGAAGCGCTGTCGGGCCTGTGGTCCGCGCTGCTCGGCGTCGAGCGTGTCGGCCGGAACGACGGCTTCTTCGAGCGCGGCGGGCACTCGCTGCTCGCCGCCAAGCTCGTCCAGAGAATCCGCGAGGACTTCGGCGCCCATGTCGGCCTGCCGGCCTTCTACGCCGCGCCGACGCTGGCCGCGCTCGCCGCCCTGATCGACGACGCCGACGAGGCCCGCGCCCTCGCGGACGTCGATGCCCTGCTCGCCGAGTGGGAAGAGGCCTGACCATGTCCGCCGCCGCCGACCGCAACCCGAGCTGGGACGGGCTCGCCCGCCGCTTCGCCGCCCTGGCGCCGGAAAAACGCGCCGCCTTCCTCGACGCGCTGGATGCCCGCGGCATCGCCTTCGAGCGCCTGCCGATCATGCCGTTCGAAGGCGACGCGCCGGACCGGCTGGCGCTCGGCCAGCGCCGCCTGTGGTTCCTCTGGCAGCTGGAGCCGCAGAGCCACGCCTACAACCTCGGCGGCGCGCTCGGCCTCGACGGCCCGCTCGACGAGGCCGCGCTGCAACGCAGCCTCGACTGGCTGGTAGCCCGGCATGAGTCGCTGCGCACATCGTTCGAGCCGAGCCAGGACGGCGAGGCGCGCCCGGTGATCCACGATCCCGCGCCGGTCGCGCTCGCCCGCGCCGATGTCACCGACCGGCCCGCCGCCGAGTGCGAGGCCGCTGCCCGCGCCCTCGCCGAGGCCGGCGCCTGCGAACCGTTCGATCTCACCGCGGCGCTTCCGCTGCGATTCGGCCTCGTGCGGATCGCGCCTGAGCGGCACCTGCTCTGGCTCGCGATCCACCACATCGTTTCCGACGCGTGGTCGCTGCAGATCGTCGTCGGCGAGCTGTTTTCCGCCTATGCGGCCTTCCGCGAGGGCCGCATGCCGGCCCTGCCGCCCCTGCCGGTGCGCTACGCCGATTGGGCTGCGTGGCAGCGGGTGCGGCTGGAGGGCGGCGAACTCGCCCGCCAGCTCGAATGGTGGAAGCAGGCCCTCGGCACCGAGCACCCGCCGCTGGCGCTCCCGACCGACCGGCCGCGCCCCCCGATCCAGAGCTTTCGCGGGGCGCGCCACCGCTTCGCGCTCGATTCCAAGACCAGCCGCCAGGTGCGGGCACTCGCCCGCAGCGAGGGCGCGAGCCTGTTCATGGTGCTGCTGGCGGGCCTGCACGCGCTGCTCGCCCGGCTGACGGGCGAGGACGACATCCGCGTCGGTATCTCCAGCGCCAACCGGGTGCGGCCCGAAACCGAGCGGCTGCCGGGCTTCTTCGTCACCACCCAGGTGATCCGCGCCGAGGTCCGGCCCGCGACCCGGATGCGCGACCTGATCGCGAGCGTGAAGGCGACGACGCTCGCCGCCCAAGCGCGGGCCGACGTGCCGTTCGAAACGCTGGTGGACGCGCTGCAGCCGGAGCGGACGCTCAGCTTCAATCCGCTGTTCCAGGTGAAGTTCACGCAGCAGCTCGACTTCCCGCAGACGATCCGCGCCGGGGGGCTCACCGCGACGCCGACCGAACTCGTCGAGAACGCCACCCACTTCGATCTCAGCCTGGACGTCACCGACCGCGCGGACGGCATCGAGGCGGTGCTGACCTACGCCACCGACCTGTTCGACTCGACCTTCGCCGAGCGCTTCGCCCGCGCCTACACCGACCTGATCCGCCACGCCGCCAACCGGCCCGAGCGCCCGCTCGCCGAATGGGTGCCGGCCGAAGTTTCCCGGCTGTCGGGGGAGGCGGCCGACCTGCGGCATCCGGACGTGCTCGCCGCCTTCGCGGCCCGTGCCGCGGAAACGCCCGATGCGGTCGCCCTTCGGACGGGCGAGGCTTCGCTGACCTTCTCGGAGTTGGATGCCGCCGCGACCCGCCTCGCCCACGCGCTCCGTGCGGAGGGTCTGGGGCGCGAAGAAGTCGTGCCGGTGCTCGTCGGGCGCAGCCTCGATCTCGTGATCGCCGCGCTCGGCGTGATGCGGGCAGGCGGCGTCTACGCGCCGCTCGATCCGGCGCTGCCGGCCGAGCGCCTGCGCCGGCTCGCCGCCGACACGGGCGCCCGCCGCGTGCTGTTCGACGCCGAGGGCGAGGCCACTGCGGCCGGGCTCGGCCCGGCGCATCACGCCATCGACACCCTCGCGGCTCGCCCCTTGCCGACGGACGCGGCGCCGCATCCCGCCCCGCTGCCGGACCAGGGCGCCTACCTGATCTACACCTCGGGCTCGACCGGCGCGCCGAAGGGCGTGCTCGTGCCCCACCGGGCGATCGCCGCCTACACGCAGGCCATGCTGGCCCGGCTCGATCTGGCCGAAGATGCGAGCTTCGGCCTCGTCTCGACCCCCGCGGCCGATCTCGGCCACACCATGCTGTTCGGCGCCCTGGTTTCGGGCCGCACCCTCCACCTGATCGAGGCCGACGCCGCGTTCGACGCCGACCGCCTCGCCGACATCGTGCAGGCGCAGAAGATCGGCGTGTTGAAGCTGGTCCCGAGCCACCTCGAAGGGCTACTCGCGACGCCGCGGGCGAAGGACATCGTGCCGGAGACGGCGCTGATCCTCGGCGGCGAAGCCCTGCCCGCGGTGCTCGCCGCGCAGGTGCGCCGGCTGCGGCCGGGCTGCCGGGTGATCAACCATTACGGGCCGACCGAGACCACCGTCGGCGTGCTCTCCCACGAAGTCGGGGACGCGACCGAGGACGGCACCGTCCCGGTCGGGCGCCCGTTCGCCGGCGTCGAGGCGGCGATCCTCGACCGCCACCTCGCCCCGGTTCTGCCGGGCGCGGTCGGCGACCTCTATATCGGCGGCGACCAGCTCGCCCGCGGCTATCTCGGGCGCCCCGGCGCCACCGCCGAGCGCTTCGTGCCCGATCCGACCCGTCCGGGCCGCCGGCTCTACCGCACCGGCGACCGGGTCCGGCTCGACGGCGCGGGAAACATCCGGTTTCTCGGCCGCGGCGACGATCAGGTGAAGATCCGTGGCCACCGCGTCGAACTCGGCGAGGTCGCCGCGGCACTCCGCGCCCTGCCCGGCATCGAGACCGCCCACGTCGTCCTCGACCGCACCGAGGCCGGGCGGACGCGCCTCCTCGCCTACGTCACCGGCACGGCGGAGGCCGCGGCGAGTGCCCGCGAGGTGCTGGCCCGGACGCTGCCCGAGGCGATGGTGCCGAGCCACGTCCTGCACCTCCCAAAGATTCCGCTGACCGCCAACGGCAAGCTCGACCGAAAGGCGCTGCCGCAGCCGGAAGCCGTGTCGGCCGCACCGGCGCCGGCCCGCGACGGCGCCAGCCCGGCGGAGGGCGTGCTGGCCGAGATTTGGGCGGAGGTGCTGCGCCGCCCGACCATCGCCCCCGACGACAACTTCTTCGCGCTGGGCGGTGACTCGATCCTCAGCCTCCAGATCATCGCCCGCGCCAAGCGCCGCGGCTTCCGGCTGACGCCGAAGCAGGTGTTCGAGCACCAGACCGTGCGGACGCTCGCCGCCGTCGCCGTGCCGCTGACGCCGCCGGCCCCCGCCGCCGACGCGCCGAGCGCGGCCGAGCAAACGCTGTCCGCGATCTGGGCCGAAGTGCTGCGCCGCCCGGCCATCGGCCCTGACGACAACTTTTTTGCCCTGGGCGGCGACTCGATCCTGAGCCTTCAGATCATCGCCCGCGCCAAGCGCCGGGGTCTTCGCCTGACCCCGAAGCAGGTGTTCGAGCATCAGACCGTGCGGACGCTCGCCAAGGTGGCCGTCCCTCTGGCGCCGGTCGGGCAGGGCGCTCCGGCACAGCCCGCCGCGCCGCCCGCCCCATCCGACGCCGAGCGCATCTTGTCCGAAATCTGGGCGGAGGTTCTGCGCCGCCCCTCCGTCGGCCCCAACGACAACTTCTTCGCATTGGGCGGCGATTCGATCCTCAGCCTTCAGATCATCGCCCGCGCCAAGCGCCGCGGGCTGAAGCTGACGCCGAAGCTCGTGTTCCAGCACCAGACGGTCCGAACCCTCGCCGCGGTCGCGGCGCCGCTCGACGCCGCCCCGGCGCCGGCGCCTACCACGCCGCGCCCGGCCCTGAAGGAGGTGCCGCTGACGCCGATCCAGGCCGCCTTCCTGGCGCGCCCCGTGCCGAACCGCGGCCACTGGAACCAGTCGGTCCTGCTCGTTCCGCGCGACACCCTCGACGCCTCGGCGCTCGCCGCCGTTCTGGAAGCCCTGGTGGCTCGGCACGAGGCCCTGCGCCTGCGCGTCACGCCCCGCGGCGAGCGCTGGACGCAGGGCATCGCGCCGGCCGAAACAGCGCCCCTCCTCGACATCCGCGCGATCACCGACGCGGCCGAACTCGCCGCCGCCTGCGCGGCGACCCAGCGCGGCCTCGATATCAGTGCGGGCCCGCTGTTGCGGGCGCTGTTGGCGAATTGTTTCGACGGCAGCCAGCGCCTGCTACTCGCGATCCACCATCTCGCGGTGGACGGCGTGTCCTGGCGCATCCTGCTGGACGACCTCGCGCTCGGCCTCGATCAGCGTCGCCGCGGCGAGGCCATCGCGCTGCCCGCCCCCGAGACGAGGTTTTCGGATTACACCCGCGCCCTGCTGCTCCACGCCCATTCCGAGACGCTGCGCGACGAGGCGGACTACTGGCAGACAACCGCCGGCCCGGAAGCCCCGCCGAGCCCGACCCGGCTCGCCGACGCCCACCGCCTCGCCCGCACCCTCGACGCCGCCGCGACGCGGGCCGTGATGGAGACGGCCCCCGCCGCACTCGACGCACGCCCGCACGAAGTGATGGCGGCGGCCCTCGCGCAGACCCTCGCTGGGGATGCCTCGAGCGTCACCCTCTGGATGGAGGGCCACGGCCGCGATCCGTCCTTCGCGCCCACCGACCTCGACCGCACGGTCGGCTGGCTTACCAGCCTCTACCCCGTCCGCCTGCCGGTCCACGCGGACGCCGCGGCGCACGTCGCGCAGGTCCGCGACGCGCTGCGGGCGGTGCCGGAGGGCGGCGTCGGCTACGGGCTGCTCGCCCATCTCGCCGCGCCGGACCTGCGCGCGGCGGTGACGGCCCCGCGCGGGCCGGTGTTCAACTATCTCGGCCGGCTCGACGGCGCGATGGCCGGCGGCGCCTTCACCCTGGCCCCGGAAGGCGCCGGCCCCGAGCGCGACCCGGACGCACTGACGCTCGACCCGCTGCGGCTCGACGCCCGCCTGCGCGACGGGCGCCTCCACCTCGACTGGCAGTTCGACCCGGCCCGCCACGACGGGGCGGAAGCCGAGCGAATCGCAAACGCCTTCGAAGCCGCCCTGCGCCGCCTCGCGGACGCGGAGCCGGAAGCGCAAAGCTATCCGCTGACCCCGATGCAGCAGGGCCTGCTGTTCCACGCCCAGCTGGCGCCGGGCGACACGGCCTACGTCAACCTGCTCGCCGTCACCCTCGACGGGCTCGACCCGCAACAATTCCGCGCTGCGTGGCGCGGCGCGTTCGCCCGCCACGACATCCTGCGCTCGACCTTCCATGCCTGCGACGGCGCCGAGCCGGTGCAGGTGGTCCACCCGCAGGCCGAGCCGGCCTTCGAGGAGCACGATTGGCGCGGCCAGCCCAATCACGAGGCCCGCCTGATCCGCCTCAGCGACGCGGAGCGCGCCCGCGGCTTCGACCTCGCGGCAGCCCCGCCGATGCGCCTGATCCTGGTGCGGACGGGCGAGACGGCGTGGCGCTTCCTGTGGGTGCGCCACCACATCCTGCTCGACGGCTGGAGCTCGGCCCGGCTGCTCGCCGAGATCGCCGCGCGCTACCGCGGCGAGGCGCCGGAGGGCCCGGCCCCGCGCTTCCGCGACGCGGTGGCGTGGCTCGCCGCCCGCGACCGGACGGCAGACGAGGTTTTCTGGCGCGCGGAGTTGGCCGGCGTGGAGGAGCCGTTCCGCCTCTCGTCCGGCCGCGCCGGAGAACCGGGCCGCGCCCGGCACGACATCCGGCTCGATGCCGCACGCACCAAAACCCTGCGCGCCGCCGCGGGCGCCAAGCGCGTGACGCTCAGTACCCTGGTCCAGGCGGCCTGGGCGCTGGTGCTGGCCCGCCGCACCGGCCGCCCGGCCCTGTTCGGCGTCACCGTCGCGGGCCGGCCCGATGCGCTGCCTGGTTCTGATGCCATGCTCGGCCTGTTCATCAACACGCTGCCCGTCCTCAGCGAGCCGCGGCCCGATCTCGGGATCGGCGCCTACCTCGCGGCGTTGCAAGGCCAAAATCTGTCGCTGCGCGAACACGGCCACATCCCGCTGTTCGAGGTGCAGGCGCTGGCCGGCACCGGCGGCGAGGCCCTGTTCGACACGGTGCTGATCTTCGAGAACTACCCCGTCGATCCGGACCTGCGTGAACCCGCCCCCGGCACGCTCGCCTTCCGCGACCCGCGGGTCGACGAGGACACGCATTACCCGCTCACCGTCACCGTCGAGGCAGGCGAGACGGCCACCCTCGGGCTCGCCTACGCCACCGAGGCGTTTTCGCAGCGGCAAGTCGAAGGCATTGCCGCCGCATTCGAACGCGCGCTCACGGCCCTCGCGGCGGCGGACGATGCGGCGCCGCTCGGAAGCATCGCACTGACCGCGCCGGACGACCGCCCGACCGCGGGACCGGCCCCGGCCCCCTTCGTCCCGCTCGCGGCCCAATTGCGCGTCCAGGCCCAGGCCAATCCCGAAAGAATCGCGATCGAAGGCCCCGGCGGGCCGCTCGGCTACGCTGAATTCGACCGCCGCTCCGACGCGGTGGCGGCGCGCCTCGCGGCAGCCGGGGTGCGGCGCGGGGACCGCGTCGGCGTGCTGGTCGGGCGCGGGACCGGGATGGTGGTGGCGCTGCTGGGCACCCTGAAGGCGGGCGCGGCCTACGTGCCGCTCGATCCCGATTACCCCTCCGAGCGCCTCGCCTTCATGGCGCGGGATGCCGGGCTGGCCGCGCTCCTCATCGAGCCCGATCTGCGCGCCGACGCGCCCGCCGGCGCGTGGACGGTGCTCGATGTCGAGGGCGAGGCGAGCGGCCCGGTCCCGGACTTCACCCCGCACCCGGACGACCTCGCCTACCTCATCTACACCTCCGGCTCGACGGGGCGCCCCAAGGGTGTGATGGTCGGCCACGGCGCGCTGGCGAATCTTTTGGCCGCGTTCGCCGCGGAACTCGGAATCGGCGCTCGCGACCGGCTCGTCGCCGTCACTTCGCTCTCCTTCGACATCGCCGCCCTCGAACTGTTCCTGCCGCTCGGGGCGGGCGCCCGCCTCCACATCGCCGCGCGGACGGAGGCCGGGGACCCGCGCCGCCTCGCGGCACTTCTGGAGACGGCCGAAGCCACGATCCTCCAGGCGACCCCGGCGACGTGGCGCCAGCTTCGGGCGAGCGGATGGGCCGGGCGGCCCGGCCTGACCGCACTGTGCGGCGGCGAGGCGCTGCCGCCGGACCTCGCCGCGTGGCTGAACGCCCGCGTCGGCACCCTGTGGAACGTCTACGGGCCGACCGAGACGACGATCTGGTCGAGCGCCGGCCGCGTCGAGGCCGAGCCGCATCTCGGCCGCCCGCTCGCGGCCACCACGCTCCACGTCTTCGACGACGCGCTCCAGCCGGTGCCCGTGGGGGCGGCGGGCGAACTCTGGATCGGCGGCGCCGGCCTCGCCCGCGGCTATCACGGACGGCCGGGGCTCACCGCCGAGAGGTTCGCGCCCGATCCGTGGGGCACGCCCGGCGCCCGGATGTACCGCACCGGCGACCGCGTGCGCCGCCGCGCCGACGGCGGCCTCGACTACCTCCACCGCCTCGACCATCAGGTGAAGATCCGCGGCTACCGCATCGAGCCCGGCGAGATCGAGGCGGCGCTGACCGCCCACCCGTCCGTGCGCGAGGCCGCGGTGACGCCCGCCCCCGGCGGGGAGGGGCTCTTGGCCTACGCCGTCGCCGACGGCATTGGGCCCCAGGCCCTCCACGACCACCTCGCGGCCCGGCTCCCGGCGCATATGCGGCCGGGCGCGATCCTGATCCTAGACAGGTTGCCCCTGACGCCGAACGGCAAGCTCGACCGCGCCGCCCTGCCGCGGCCGGAGGCAAGCGCCACGACAGGCGCGGCGCCGGAGGGCGCGACCGAGACGGCACTCGCGGCGATCTGGGCCGACCTCCTGGGCGTGACCGGAATCGCCCGCGACGACCACTTCTTCCGGCTCGGCGGCCACTCGTTGACGGCGACCCGCATGGTCGCCCGGATCGAGACCGAACTCGGCCGGCGCGTGCCGCTGAAGGCGGTGTTCGAGGCGCCGACCCTGCGCGGCTTCGCGGTCGCGGTGGAGGCCGCGGGCGCGAGTGGCGCGGACGACGAAAAACTCGCGCGGGCCGATGCCCTGCTGGCGGAGCTCGACGCCTGATGAGCGCGCTCACCGACCGCCTGCGCACCCTCGCCGCGCGCCTCGCCGCCGCCCCGCCGGAGGAGCGGGCGGCCCTGCTCGCCCGTTTCGAGGCGGCCGGCATCGGCTTCGACGATCTGCCGGTGCCGCCGACCGATCCGCACAAGCCCGCGCCGGCCTCGGACGCGCAGCGCCGTCTCTATTTCCTGTGGCGGCTCGATCCATCGAGCGCGGCCTACGCGGTCGGCGGGGCGGTGCGCCTCACCGGCCCGCTCGACCGCGCCGCCCTGAAAGGCGCCCTCGACGGGCTCGTCGCCCGCCACGATGCGCTACGCACCCGCTTCCTCGAGGTGGAGGATGGCAGCGTGCTCCAGATCGCCGATCCGGCCGCGCCCTGCGCGCTCGCGGAGCACGAGTGCGAAGGTTCCGACGCCGAGACGGCGCTGCGCGCCCTCGTCCGCGCGACGGTGGAGCGGCCGTTCGATCTCGCCGCCGGCCCGCTGCTGCGCGTCGGCCTCGCCCGGCTCGGGCCCGACCGGCACGCCCTGATCCTGGCGCTGCATCACGCGATCTGCGACGCGTGGTCCCTCGGCGTGCTGACGCGCGAGATCGGCGCGGATTACGCCGCCCGCCTCGCCGGAAACCGCGAAGACATCCCGACTCCGCCGCTGCGCTTTTCCGATTGGGCGGCGTGGCAGGCGATCCGCCAGGAGACCGGCCGCGACGCCGAGGCGCTGGCTCGCGTCCGTGTCCGCCTCGCCGACGCACCGCGCGGCCTCGCCTTCCCCGAGCGCCTGCCCGCCGCGCCCCGCGAAGGCGGCCGGGCGCGGCGGGTGCCGCTGACGTTTCCGGCCTCGACGCAGGCCGCGCTCCACCGCCTCGCATCAGAGCGCGGCGTCACCCCGGTCGCCGTGACGCTCGCGGCCTTCGCGGTGTTCCTCGGGCGCGGCACCGGGCGGGACGACCTCTGCCTCGGCATGCCCGCGGCCAACCGCGAGGGGGCCGCGACCCACGGCGTCGTCGGCCCCTTCGTCAACACGCTGCCGCTGCGGCTGCGGCCCGCGCCCGCGCAGCCCTTCGCGGAAATCATCGAGACCGTCGCAATAACTCTGCGGCGGGGGATGGCCGAACAGGCGCTGCCGTTCGACCGCATCGCCGAAGGGCTCGGCGAGGCGGGCCGCAACCCTCTCGACGCGCTGTTCGCCTACGAGCGCGCCCCCGCGCCGCCGCGTTTCCCCGGCCTCGTCGCCGAGCCGATCCCGGCCCCCCCGGAGACGCCGAAATTCGATCTCGTCCTCGGCGTCGAGGAAGGGGAGGGCGGTGCGCTCGAAGGCGCCCTGATCCTGGCCGAGGCCCGCTTCCTGCCCGGGACGGCCGAGCGCTGGGCCGCCCGCTTCCTCGGCCTGCTCGGCGCCCTGCTGGCCGGGCCGGACGCGCCCTGCGGCGAGGCCCCGCTGCTGACGGACGAGGAGCGCGCGCTGCTTGCCGCGCAGCACCGGATGCCGCCGGCCCCGCCCTTCGTGCCGGTGAGCGCCCGCGTCGCCGCGGTGGAGGGCCACCGCATCGCCCTCGTCCACGGCGAACGGCGCCTGACCTATGCCGAGTTGAACGCCCGCGCCAACGCGCTGGCGCATGCCCTCATCCGCCGCGGCGTTTCTTGTGAGAGCCGCGTGGCCTTACGCGTGACCCGCTCGCCCGACGCATTCGTGGCCATCCTTGCCGTGCTTAAGGCCGGCGCGGCCTACGTGCCCGTCGATCCGGAAGCCCCGCTGGAGCGCCGCGACACCGTCATCCGGCAGGCCGACGCGCGCCTTCTCCTCACCGATGCCCCCGGCGAACCGCCCGCCGCCTGCCCGACGCTCCGCCTCGAAGACCCGGACGCCTTCGCCGGCCCGGCAAGCGAACCGGCCGTCGCGATCCACCCGGACCAGCTCGCCTACGTCATCTTTACCTCGGGCTCGACCGGCCAACCGAAGGGCGTCGCCGTCACCCACGGGCCGCTCGCCATGCACGCCGAAGCGGTCGGTGCCCGCTACGCCCTCACCCGCGACGACCGTGTGCTCCACCTCATCGCCCTGTCCTTCGACGGCGCCACCGAGGCGTGGCTCGCCGCCCTGTTCCACGGCGGATGCCTCGTCATCGGCGAGCCCCGCGGCTGGACCGCCGAGGACACGCTGGAGGCCATCCGCGCCGAGGGCGTCACCGTCACCGGCATGTCGCCCGCGCTGCTGTCGAGCCTCGCCGAGGCGCACGCGCGAGCCGGCGGCGGTCCGTTGCCGATGCGCTCGTGGACGGCGGGCGGCGAGGCGTTCGGGATCGAGGCGTTCCAGACTGTCCGAAACACCTTCGCACCGGCGCGGATCATCAACGGCTACGGTCCGACCGAGACCGTCATCACCCCGCTGCTGCTGACGATCGACCCCGACACCCCGGCCTCCGCCTGGGACGGCGCCGACTGGTTGCCTATCGGCACGCCGGTGGGCGCCCGCACCGCCTATGTGCTGGACGAACGGCTGCACGAAGTCGGCGTCGGCGTGCCGGGCGAGCTGTTCATCGGCGGCGAGGGCCTTGCCCGCGGCTATGTCGGCGCCCCCGCCGAGACCGCCGCGCGCTTCGTGCCCGACCCGTTCGGGGCGCCCGGCGGACGACTCTACCGCACCGGCGACCGAGTGGTGCGGCGGGCGGATGGCTCGCTGACCTATCTCGGCCGGCTCGACGCGCAGGTGAAGGTCCGCGGCTTCCGCATCGAGCCGGGCGAGGTCGAGGCGCACCTGCTCGCCCATCCGCGCTGCCGCGAGGCGGCGGTGACGGCGACGCGGCGGGGTGAGGAAGCCCATCTCGTCGCCTACGTCGCCGGGCGCGGCGGGGAGGGGGCCGATTCTGACCTCGCCGAGGTTCTCGCCGCGCATCTCGCCGAGCGTCTGCCGGCCCACATGCGCCCGTCGCTGATCGTGGTGCTGCCGGCGCTGCCGCGTCTGGCGAGCGGCAAGCTCGACCGGACCGGGCTGCCTACGCCTGAGTGGAAGGCAGGCGCCTACGAGCCGCCGCAGGGGGCGACGGAAGAGGCGCTGGCGCGTCTGTGGTCTGCCCTGCTCGCTGTCGAGCGCGTGGGCCGCGCCCAAACCTTCTTCGCGCTTGGCGGGCACTCGCTGCTCGCCGCCAAACTCGTCGCCCGCATCCGCGCCGAACTCGGGCGCGACCTGCCGCTGCGGGCGGTGTTCGAGGCCCCTAGCCTCGCCGCGCTCGCCGCCCGGATCGAGGCCGCACCTCCGGTCGCCAAAGGCTCCGGCGTCCCCCGCGCAGCGCACAAACAAAAGATTCCGGCGACCGACATGCAGGCCGCCCTGTGGCAGTGGCAGCGGCGCCATCCCGGTAGCGCCGCCTGGACCATTTTTGGGGCGATCCGCCTGTCCGGCCCCCTCGACACCGACGCGCTGCGGGCGAGCTTCGATCACGTCGCCGCCCGCCACGAGGCCCTGCGCACCACCTTCCGCGAGGGCGAGGCCGGGCTTGAGCTTCTGGTGCATCCGCCCGCGCCCGTCCGGATCGAGCGCCTCGACCTCACCGACCGCCTCCGCCGGGAGGCCGAGGCGCAGGCCCTCGCCTTCGCCCAGGGGGAGGCGGACCGCCCCTTCGACATGGCGGCGGATCGGCCTCTCCGCGTCGGCCTCGCCCGGATCGGCCGCCAGGACCACGTGCTGACGCTCGCCGTCCACCACGCCGCGGGCGACGGACGGGCGATGGCGCTGCTGCTCGACGAACTGGGCGCGGCCTACCGCGCCTTCGCGACGGGTAGCGAACCCGGCCTGCCCGAGCCGACGCGTCAGGCCACCGACTACGCCGCGTGGCGCCGGGCGCAGGACCGCAGCGCCGCCGCGGAGACCCGCCTCGCGCAGGCGCTGGAACGCCTGTCCGGTCCGTGGCAGCCCGATCCGGTGCCGACCGACCGGCCGCGCACGCCTGCGCTCGGCAGCCACGGCGCCCGTCTGCGCTTCGAACTCCCCGCCGCCACGGTGTCGCGCCTCGCCGACCGGGCGCGGGCGGTGAACGCGACGCTGCCGATGGCGACGCTGGCAGCGCTGAGCGTGGCGCTGCGCCGCCGCAGCGACCGCAACGCGCTCAGCCTCGGCCTCCTCGTCTCCGACCGCGGGCCGGCCGAGTTGGACGCGGTGGTCGGCTGCCTCGTCGCCACCGAGCTGACCGTGCTCGATGTCGATCCGCAAAAACCCTTCGACCAACTCCTGGCCTCTGTGCGCGACGAGCGCTTGGCCGCTCAGGATTCCGGGCCGGTGCCCTATGCCCGGCTCCTCGACGCGCTGCGGGAGCATGGCCTGCTCGACCGCGAGGGCGGCCCGTTCCAAGTGATGTTCAGCTACCTCCGCGCCGAGCCCGAGACGCCCGACTGGCTCGCGGGGCTCAAGGCGAGCGACCTCCCCGTCGAGTGCGCGGACGAATCCTACGAACTCGAATTCGACCTCAAGGAACGGCCCGACGGCAGCCTCGCGGTCTCAGTCGGCTACCTCACCGGCCTGTTCGACGCGGCGACCGTCGCCGCGCTCGCCGAGGACTTCGCCGCCGTCGTGGCGAGCGCCGCCCGCGATCCGGGCCGCCCGGTGGCGCGACTCTGGCCGCCGCCCGCCCTGCCGGGCGCAGCCGCCTGACGACCCAAAATTCAACGGGCGGCGCCATGAGGCGCCCCCCCGCGCGAAAAAACACAGCCGATTGAACGGGATGGACATGACCCACAAGGAGAAAGATCTGATCGGCATCGGCTTCGGGCCGGCCAACCTCGCGCTCGCCGTGGCGCTCGCCGAGATGCCCGGCGCCAAGCGGCTCGACTGGGGGTTTCTGGAGCGCCAGGACGGATTCCACTGGCACCGCGACATGCAGATCGAGGGCGCGACCGTCCAGATCTCCTTCCTCAAGGATCTGGCGACGCTGCGCGACCCGACGAGCCCGTTCACCTTCGTGAACTACCTGCACCACAAGGGCCGGCTGGAGAGCTTCATCAACCTCAAGCAGGACGCGCCGACGCGGGAGGAGTTCACCGATTACTTCCGCTGGGCGGCGGCCGCCTTCGAGGATCGCGTGAGCTACGGCGAGACCGTCGAGGCGGTGGAGCCGGTCACCCGCAACGGCACCGTCTCGCGCCTGCGGGTCGTCTCGCGCAACGCCGACGGCGCCCGCAGCGAGCGTCTGACCCGCGACCTCGTCGTCGCGGTCGGCGGGCGCCCGCGCATCCCGGACCTGTTCGATGGCCTGAGCGAGGACCGGATCGTCCACACCTCGACCTACCTGTCGCGGCGCGATGCGCGGATCGGTTCGCGCGGCCCCGTCCGCGTCGCGGTGATCGGCGGAGGGCAGAGCGCGGCGGAAGTCTTCTACGACGTCACCCAGCGCTTCCCCGAGGCGGAAGCGACGCTGATCCTGCGCGACCATGCCCTCCGCCCCGCCGACGACAGCCCCTTCGTCAACGAGGTGTTCGACGCCGCCTTCGTCGATGCGGTCCATGCGATGGAGGCGGAGGCGCGCCACAGCCTCATCGCCTCCATGCGCAACACCAACTACGCCGTGGTCAATCACGACCTGATCGAGCGCATCTACGCGATGCTCTACCGCCAGCGCGTCGCCGGCACCGAGCGGCACCGGGTGCTGTCGGGGCGCACCATCGAGGCCGCCCGCGAACGGGACGGCCTCGTCCTCGACCTGCGCGACGCGGTCGGCGGCGCTGTCACGAGCGAGGGCTTCGATGTCGCGATCCTGGCCACCGGCTACCGCCACGACGGCCATGAGCGGCTGCTCGCGGGCTTGAGCCCCGATCTCGGCGCGTTCGAGGTCGATCGGTTCTACCGGCTCAAGACGCCGGCAGCTTACACCTCGCGCATCTATCTCCAGGGTTGCAACGAGCGCAGCCACGGCCTGTCGGACACGCTGCTCTCGATCCTGCCGCTGCGGGCCTCCGAGATCGTCGGCGACCTCCTCTCCGGCCAGACCGGCCGTTCCCTCGCCTCCGCGGGCTGACTTCGTGTGGATGACCCGCCGTTGAGTTCCAGCATACCGTTGATTTCCGTGCCGGTGTGACGGTGCGGCCACAATTCGTAAGCTCATCCGGGATGGATCGGCAGTCTACTTGGAAGCTTTCAAAAGTAGAACGGTTCTAAAAATAATTCCATATTTGATGGCATGGATTGCATGTCAAGGCACGACCGAATAGCAAGCTAGACCATTGGACGATCTCTTCCTCGGGGGTGTTGATGCGTATCTCGGAACTGTGCCGGATGTCGGTGCTGTCCGCCGGCTCGGCGGCGTTGCTCGGCGCGGTCGGCCTCGTGGCGCCGCTCGGCGCGCTCGCCCAGGAATCGACCCGGCTCGACGAGATCTCGGTGGCGGGCGAGGGCGGCGGCACCGGCCGCCCCGGCGGCCGCGCCCCGGGCCGCAACGTCGTCTCGGTCTCCGGCGATCCGGAAGCCGGCGGCAAGGGCCCGGTCGAGGGCTACGTCGCCCGCACCAGCACTGCGGGCACCAAGACCGCCGCGCCGATCATCGAGACCCCGCAATCGATCACCGTCATCGGGCAAGACCGAATTCAGGTCCAGCAATCCACCAGCGCTTCGGAAGTCTTCCAGTACACGCCGGGCATCAACGCCGACACCTACGGCAACAACTCACGTTCCGACAGCTACATCACCATCCGCGGCCTGCCGGCGAACTTCTTTCAGGACAACCTGCGCCTGCCCTTGACCCGTCCCTATAGCGGCTACCGGGTCGATCCGTTCACCGTCGAGCGGATCGAAGTGCTGCGCGGTCCGGCCTCGGTCATCTACGGGCAAGGCGGCCCCGGCGGCACCATCAACTACGTCTCGAAGCGCCCGACTCCGGTGCCCTTCGCCAACGTCGAGATGCAGGTCGGCAACTTCGAGCAGCCGCGCGTCGGCGTCGATTTCGGCGGGGCGCTCAACGCGGACGGAACGCTGAGCTACCGCATGGTCGGCGTCGGCCAGAACACCCAGCTCAACGGCGGCAACCCCTTCACCGGCCAGCGCTTCGCGCTCGCGCCGTCGATCGCCTGGAAGCCCGACAACCAGACCTCGCTGATCGTGTTCGGCTCGGTGCTGCAGGACGACACGCATATCGACAGCGACTTCCTGCCGGCCCGCGGCACCGTGCTGCCGAATCCGAACGGACGCATCTCGCGCCGGCTCTGGACGGGAAACCTGAACTACGACAAGCAGATCCGCACGCAATACGCCATCGGCTACGAATTCGAGCACCGCTTCAACGACATCTTCGCCGTCCGTCAGAACCTGCGTTACGCGACCGTCGCCACGAGCATCAACACCGTCTACGGCACCGGCATCCCGCAATTCGCGGACGGTTTGTCGGAGGCCCAAAAGATCACCGCGCAGCGCACCATCGGTCGGAACGCCATCGGCGGAAACATCGGCGCCAGAACGCTGACGGTCGACAACCAGCTTCAGGCGGATTTCACCGTCGGCCCGACGAAGCACACCGTGCTGATGGGCGTCGATTACCTGAATCAGTTCGGTTACGACCGGCAGAGCTTCGCGCTGGGCGGTGCCCTCGATCTGTTCACCGGTGCCCGCGAGCCGATCGCCGGCCCGCTGGAGCTGTACCAGGATCAGCGGCAGACCGTTTCGCAGGTCGGCGCCTATTTCCAAGATCAGATCAAGTTCTTCGACAAGCTCGTGCTGACCGGCGGGTTCCGCTACGACGCCGCCGTCAGCAACTTCAAGGATCCGCTGACGGCAGGGATTTCGGGCGTATCGAACGATACGGCCCTGTCGCCGCGCGTCGGCGCCGTCTATCTCTTCGACAACGGATTGGCGCCCTACATCAGCTATTCAGAGTCGTTCACCGTCAATCCGGGCGCCGGTCGCCTTGGCAGAGAAAATGCCGGTCCCGGTGACGCCACGGGCCCGTTCCGCCCGAGCTTCGGCAAGCAGGAGGAGGTCGGCATCCGCTATCAGCCGCCGGGCCTGCCGATCCTGCTCAGCGCCGCCGCCTTCGACATCACGCAGACCAACGTCATCACGACGTTCGGAACCACGGGCTACGCGCAGGATCTGCGTTCGCGCGGATACGAAATGGAGGCGCTGGTCGACCTCGGAAACGGCTTCCGGATGATCGGCTCCTACACCCTTCAGGATGTACGCGTGATCGGCAGTGAGGATTTTCCATCGGATGTCGGCCTGCGTCCGACGGCGGTGCCGGATCGCATCGGTTCGCTCTGGGGTGATTACACCTTCCTGACCGGAGATCTGCGCGGTCTGCGCATCGGTGCGGGCCTGCGCTACACCGGCGCCTCCTACGGCGGCGTCGATGTGACCGACGCGAACAATCCTCTGGTCGTCCGGTCGCCGGAATTCTTCCTCGTCGATGCCGGCATCTCCTACGCCTACGAGAACTGGCGCTTCTCTCTCAACATCCGCAATCTCGCCGACCGGAAGTACATCGCCACCTGCAGCGACCCGACTTCCTGCTTCTACGGCCAGGAGCGCAAGGTCATCGTCGGAGCGGGTTACACGTGGTGAGTGCTTTGGATCAGGACACCTTGCCCTTCACCCTCGTCCTCGCCGACGGGCGAAAGATTTTCGCCGAGGTCGAGGACGAGCGGGCCCGCATCGTCGTGGAAGGATCCGGCGCGCTGGTCCTGGCGCGCCCCGAGCGGCACGTCTTCGCGGCCATCGACGGCTTCGAGGAGGGCCTGCCGCCGGAAGCCCTGCTGCCACTGCTGGCCCACGTCTTCGCCCGGCGCCCGAAGGTCGAGGCGGCTGAGATCACTCTGCCGGCCTCGCAGGCCTGGGCCCGCGAGGCGATCCGGGCCGGCGTGGTCTCGGGCGTAGAGCCGGGGGAGGGGGGCCTGCGGCTGACCGCGCAGCGCGGCGCGTTCTGGCAGCATCCCGACCTGTGGCTGAAGGGCCGGGCCAGCGGATCGACGCCGCTGACTTACGTGATGAGCGGCGACAAGCGCCACCCGAAGCGTCCAGTGAAGCCGGTCGGCGAGGTCTACCGGCGCCACATGCCGCGCTTCAAGGCGGATTTCTCCATTCGCGCCGTCGATATCGAGGGCGACCTCGACACCATCAACCGCTGGATGAACCTCGACAGCGTCGCCGCCTTCTGGAACGAGCGCGGCGACCACGACCATCACCGCAAGTACCTCTCGACGGTCGCCGCCGACCCGCACATGGGCAGCTTCGTCGGCTGCTTCGACGACGCGCCGTTCGCCTATTTCGAGATCTACTGGGCCAAGGAAGACCGGGTCTCGCCGTTCTACGACGTGCACAATTACGACCGCGGCCTGCATCTCCTCGTCGGCGACCCGCGCCATCAGGGGCCGGGCAAGGTCGAGGCGTGGTTCCGCGCCGTGCTCCACTACATGTTCCTCGACGATTCCCGGACCTATCGGGTGATCGGCGATCCCCGCATCGATCACGTGCGCTGGATCGAGTACATGCAGGGTCAGGGCTTCGTGCGGCTCAAGGAGTTCGACCTCCCGCACAAGCGCTCGGAACTGATCTTCATCGAGCGCGAGACCTTCTTCGGCCCGCCCCATTCCGGGCCGGCCTGACGGCACGTCTTTTTCAATCGCCCAATCCCGTCGATGATGACATTCAGCATCGATCGTCCGTGCACAAGGAGACGAGGCCTGTCGACGGCCCTCGTCGGCGAGAGGCACTGAACAGGATCGTCGATCCTGTTGTGGACAGCCCGGAGACGGGTCGATTTATGTTGCGACTCCACAAGTCTGTTGCATATCGCCGCCGCGCACGGCTTGCGCGGCGCGCCGTTCCCCTCCCTTCATGCGGGGGCGTGCCGCCTCGAACCGGCGCGCCAAGACAATGATTCGGGAGGATTTTGGATGGGTCTCTTCACCCTGTCGCGCCGGGCGCTCGTCGTCGGCGGGATGATCGCCGCCGCGCTGCCGTTCGACGCGCAAGCGCAGGCGCCGGCTTATCCGACACGGCCCATCACCCTCGTGGTTCCCTTCGCCGCGGGCGGCTCGACCGACGTGGTCGGGCGCCTCGTCGCGCAGAAGATGTCGGAGATCCTCGGCCAGCAGGTCGTGGTCGAGAACGTGGTCGGCGCAGGTGGCAACGTCGGCGCGGCGCGCGTGGCCAAGGCCGAGCCCGACGGCTACACCATCCTCATGGGCACGGTCGCGACGCACGCGCTGAACCCGCTCATCCTCAAGCGCAAGCCCTACGACCCGGTCACCGATTTCAGCCCCGTGGCCCTGCTTGCCGTCGTGCCGAACGTGCTCGTGGTCAACCCGAACCTGCCGGCCAAGAACGTGCAGGAGCTGATCGCCCTGCTGAAGGCCGACCCGACCAAGTACAACTACGCCTCCTCGGGCGTCGGCACGCCGCTCCACCTCTCGGGCGAGCTGTTCAAGAGCCTCGCCGACGTGAAGATGCAGCACATCCCCTATCGCGGCTCCGGCCCGGCGCTGAACGACGTGGTCGCCGGTCAGGTGCCGATCCAGTTCGACAACCTCCCCTCGGCCTCCGAATTCATCAAGGCCGGCAGCCTGCGGGCGCTCGCCGTGACGACGAAGGAGCGCGCGCCCTCCTTCCCCGACGTGCCGACCATCGCGGAATCGGGCCTCCCGGCCTACGAGACCTACACGTGGAACGCGCTGTTTGCGCCGCCCAAGACCCCGAAGCCGATCATCGACGTCCTCAACGCCGCCGCCGTCAAGGCGCTGGCCGATCCGGGGCTGGCCGAGCGGATGAAGGGCTTCAGCGCCAAGGTCACGCCCTCGACGCCCGAGGCGCTGGCCGAACACGTCAAGTCCGAGATCGCCCGCTGGACCCCGGTGGTCAAGGAAGCCGGCATCCAGGCCGACTGATCCGGAAGGCATGCACGGCCGGGCAAGGCCCGCCGTGGATCACCGCCAAAAGACATCATTAGAGGCACGACGCGTCCGCTGCGCCGTGCCAGAACGCCGAAAAAGCCGCCCTCGACGGCGGCACCGAACTCGGAGGAATCAGGAATGGACGCGCCCCTCGACGGCACGTCGTCGCGCCGCGGTCCGGTGCGGGCACCGCAGAGTCTGGTCGCCGGCCTCGGCCTGATCGGACTCGGGTTGTTCGGCATCTGGGCGGGCAGCGACCTCGATTACGGCTCGCTCCGCGTCATCGGCCCCGGCCTGATGCCGTTCTGGCTCTCCGTCGGCGTCGGCCTCTGCGGGCTCGCGCTCGCGATCTCCGGCTTCACCCATGACGGCGCCCCGCTGCAGGCGTTCACGCTCCGCGGCCCCGTCGTCATCACCCTGGCGATCATCGCCTTCGCGGTCACGATCCGCCCCTTCGCGATCGGCGGCATCACCACGCCGGGCCTCGGCCTCATCGTTGCCGGCCCGCTGGCCATCATCATCGCGGGTTATGCCGGCACCGAGGCGCGCTTCCTCGAACTGCTGACGCTGGCCCTGTTCCTCACGGCGGGCTGCATGCTGCTGTTCGGCGACATGCTGAACCTGCCGATCCCGATCTTCCCGACGGCGGTCGTCCAGGCGATGACCGGCGTCCTGCCGGCCCGCACGATGCTGCGGATCGCCGCCGGCGCCCTGGCGCTCGCCGGTTTGGGTCTCCTCCTCGTCCAACGTCGCTCGAGCCGGCGCGAACCCATCGAGGTCGCGCGCCACTCCCTGACCACCTGATCTCGGAGCGGCTCCCGTGGCGGACCTTCTCAACAATCTGGGCCTCGGCTTCTCGGTCGCTCTCGGCCTCCAGAACATCGCCCTGTGCTTCCTCGGCTGCCTCGTCGGCACGCTGATCGGCGTTCTGCCCGGCGTCGGGCCGATCGCCACCATCGCGATGCTCCTGCCGATCACCTTCGGGCTCGATCCGGTCGGCGCTCTCATCATGCTCGCCGGCATCTATTACGGCGCGCAGTACGGCGGCTCGACCACCGCGATCCTCGTCAACATCCCCGGCGAGGCGACTTCGGTCGTCACCACGCTCGACGGCCACCAGATGGCCCGCCAGGGCAAGGCCGGCATCGCGCTCGGCACCGCGGCCATCGCCTCGTTCTTCGCCGGCACGGTCGCGACCCTGCTGATCGCCGCGCTGGGCGCGCCGCTCACCAAGCTCGCCCTGATCTTCGGTCCGGCCGAGTACTTCGCCCTGATGGTGATGGGTCTGGCCTTCGCGGTCGTGCTCGCCCACGGCTCGGTGCTCAAGGCGGTGGCGATGATCCTCGTCGGCGTGCTGTTCGCGGTGGTCGGCACCGACCTCGAGACCGGCCAGGAGCGGATGACCTTCGGCTTCTCGTTCCTCACCGACGGCGTCGACTTCTCGGTGCTGGCGATGGGCCTGTTCGGCATCGCCGAGATCCTGCGCAACCTCGACCAGACCGAGACCCGCGACGTGGTGCGCGAGCGCATCGGCCGGCTGCTGCCGGGCCTCGCCGACCTCAAGCAGGCGCTGCCCGCGACGTTGCGCGGGACCGCCATCGGCGCGACGCTGGGCATCCTGCCGGGCAACGGCGCCGTGCTCGGGCCGTTCGCCGCCTACACGATCGAGAAGAAGATCGCCAAGGACCCGCGCCGCTTCGGCCGCGGCGCCATCGAGGGCGTGGCCGGCCCTGAGAGCGCCAACAACGCGGGCGCGCAGACCGCCTTCATCCCGCTGCTGACGCTCGGCATCCCGCCGAACGCCGTGATGGCCCTGATGGTCGGCGCCATGACGATCCACGGCATCATCCCCGGCCCCGGTGTGATGACCAAGAGCCCCGACCTGTTCTGGGGCATGATCGCCTCGATGTGGATCGGCAACCTGATGCTGCTGGTCATCAACCTGCCGCTCGTCGGCGTCTGGGTGCGCCTGTTGAAGGTGCCCTACCGGCTGATGTTCCCGGCGATCCTGATGTTCTGCTCGGTCGGCATCTACTCGATCAACTCGGTCCCGACCGACGTGATGCTGATCGGCTTCTTCGGGCTGATGGGCTACCTGCTGATCAAGTTCGGCTTCGAGCCGGCTCCGCTGCTGCTCGGCTTCGTCCTCGGCAAGCTGATGGAGGAATACCTGCGCCGTTCGCTCACGCTCTCGCGCGGCGATCCGATGGTGTTCCTGGAGCGGCCGGTCAGCGCGGTGCTGTTCATCATCGCCTTCGCGATCCTCGCCGCGGCGCTGCTGCCGTCGCTGCGAAAGAGCCGCGACGAAGTCTTCACCGAGGCCTGATTCGACAGGATTAAAGCTGCGGCGGCTTTCGTTCCTAAGGGACGCGCCGCCGCGGCCGAGCGTTTCGTTCACAAAGACACCAAGATCAAACAGGGGGAATACCGTGAAAAAGGCTCTCGCGTTCGGGCTACTGGCCGCTCTGACCGCCGCCACCGCCCAGGCCGATTCCTATCCGCAGCGGCCGATCACCATGGTGGTCCCGTTCGCCGCCGGCGGCCCGACCGACATCGTCGCCCGCATCGTCGCCGACCCGATGTCGAAGGCGCTCGGCCAGCAGGTGGTGATCGAGAACGTCGCCGGGGCCGGCGGCACCACCGGCATCACCCGCGCCGCGCAGGCCACGCCCGACGGCTACACCATCATGATGGGCCACATGGGCACGCACGGCGCGGCGCCGGCCCTGTTCAAGGGTCTAAAATATGACCCGGCCTCCAGCTTCGACCCGATCGGCATGGCCGCCGGCACGCCCATCGTCATCGTCGCCAAGAAGGCCTTCCCGGCCCCCGACCTGAAGAGCTTCGTCGAGGCGGTGAAGGCGGGCGGCGCCTCGATCAACCAGGCGCATGCCGGCGTCGGCTCGGTCTCGCACTCGACCGGCGTGCTGTT
Source organism: Methylorubrum subtropicum (assembly GCF_038442325.1). Classification (NCBI taxonomy): domain Bacteria; kingdom Pseudomonadati; phylum Pseudomonadota; class Alphaproteobacteria; order Hyphomicrobiales; family Methylobacteriaceae; genus Methylorubrum; species Methylorubrum subtropicum. The sequence continues at coordinate 45,797 of NZ_JBBXMW010000004.1, forward strand.
CGATTCGCAGATCGGCGCCAAGCCGACGCTCGTGGTCTATCGCGGCACCGGCCCGGCGCTGAACGACCTCATGGCCGGTCAGGTCGACTTCATGACCGACCAGATCGTCAACGTCGCCACGCAGATCAACGGCGGCACGATCAAGGCCTACGCGATCGCCACGCCCGAGCGGAACCCGAGCCTGCCCGACGTGCCGACCACCAAGGAAGCCGGTCTGCCGGGCTACGAGGTCAGCGCCTGGAACGCGGTGTTCGCCCCCAAGGGCCTGCCCGAGGACGTGCGCAAGAAGCTCGTCGCTGCCCTCGACGCGGCGCTGAAGGACCCGAACGCCAAGAAGCGCATCCTCGAACTCGGCGGCACCGTGCCGAAGGACGGCGAGGCCGGCCCGGCCGCCCTGCAGAAGCTCGTCGAGAGCGAGGTCGCCCGCTGGACCCCGGTGCTGCGCAGCGCCGTCGAGGGCAACCAGTAACCCCACCCCCGTCATTCCGGGGCCGCGCCAGCGGAACCCGGAATCCACCCGTGATGCGGGATGCCCGGCTGTAGCCGCACCGTGGCGGCCAGTCGTGGATTCCGGGTTCTCGCCTTCGGCGAGCCCCGGAATGACGGGCTCGATGATTTTTTTGCGTTCTACGGCCGGCGGCACCGCGGCGGGCCGTCGCCCGCCAGCGAGGCCGGGACCACGCGCCCGCCCGCCGCCGTGCAGGCGTCGCGGAACGGCTTTTCCGGGCGGTGGAAACCCCAGATCGCGATCATCGGCGCCACCATCAGGAACACGGTCGCGCCCATGATGAAGGCCGGGAACCAGCCCGGCATCCGCCGCGGCGGCTCCGGCCGGATCGGCGTCGGCGGGGCCAGGAAGGCCAGGAGGAGCAGTCCGTCGAGGGCGCTCATCGGTCGATCCCTGCCAGCGTGCCGTGGGATATCGGGGAAACCCCGATAGTCGGTTCCCGGCGGCGGCGCATCAACCTGGGGCGGCTGCCGCGACTTGCCGCACGCGCTCCCTTTCGGTTCCAGGAGATTACGGCGACAGGCGAAAAACGCCTTTCCCGAAAGTGTGATGATCGCCGCGCCACCGCATGGATTAAACAGGCTTCAACCGGTCGATGCGAAGCTTCCCGCGTCGAGGATCGGATCGACGCACGTAGGCCTTGATCGCCGCGTGCGCCCTTGAGGCGCTGGATCGGTATGGTCGCCACTCCGCCGAACGAGCCGGAACGGATCGCCGCGCTCCAGGCGCTCGGCATCCTCGGGACCGCGCCCGAGCCGCATTTCGACGCGGTCTGCCGCACCGCCGCCGCCCTGTTCTCGGTGCCGATCGCCACGGTCGCCCTGCTCGATGCCGACGACCTCTGGTTCAAGGCCAAATGCGGGATCGAGGCCGAGGGCGCGCCGCGCGACGTGGCCTTCTGCGCCCACACCATCCTGTCGGATGCCGGCCTCGTCATCGAGGACACGCGGGCCGACCCGCTGTTTGCCGACAACCCGCTGGTCACGCGCGAGCCCCACATCCGCTTCTACGCGGGCGCGCCGCTGATCCTGCGGCCGGGGGTGCGGATCGGGACGCTCTGCCTGATGGACCGGCAGCCGCGCGCCTTCGGGCCGCAGGACCGCGAGCGGCTGCGCGATCTCGCCACGGTCGTCGTCGCGCATTTGCGCCTCTACGAGCAGCAGGCGGAGCGGGCGCGGGCTGCCGATGACCGGAACGCGGCGATCCTCGGTCAGCTCGCCGAGGGCGTCATCGTCGCCGACGCGGCGGGCGGGCTCACCTTCGTCAACGAAGCGGCGGCCGCGATCCACGGCGTCGCCCGGCTCGATATCGCGCCGGAGCGCTACAGCGAGACCTACCATCTCTTCACCGAGGACGGCCGGCCCTATCCGACCGGCGAATTGCCGCTCGTGCGCGCGGTCGCGGGTGAGCGGGTGGAGGATGCGCGCTGGCGCATCCACCGGCCCGACGGCTCGCGGGTGCTGGCGGTCGGCACCGCCCAGCCGCTGCGCGGCGCCGACGGGCGGCAGGTCGGCGCCGTGCTGACGGTGCGCGACGATACCGCCCGCGATTCCGCCGAGCGGGCCCTGCGCGACCTCAACGCGACTTTGGCCGAGCGCGTCGCCGAGCGCACGGCGGAACTCGACGCCGCCCGCGTCCAGGCCGAGGCGGCGAGCCGCGCCAAGACCGATTTCCTGGCCTCCATGAGCCACGAGATCCGCACGCCGCTCAACGGCATGCTCGGCTACACCGACCTCCTGCTCGACGATCCCACCCTCGGTCACGGCGCCCGCCTCCACGCCGAGCGCGTCCGCTCCGCCGGCTCGGCGCTGCTGACCATCGTCGATGACATCCTGGACTTCTCGCAGATCGAGGCGGGCCGGATCGAACTGAGGCCCACGCCCTTCGCCCTGGCTCCGCTCGCGGAGGAAGCCGCCGCGATCGTGCGCCCCAGCGCCGAGCAGAAGGGTTTGAGCCTGACGGTCGAGATCGGCCCCGGCCTCCCCGGTGCCGTCCTCGGCGACCGCGACCGGCTGCGGCAGGTGCTGCTCAACCTCCTCAACAACGCGGTGAAGTTCACCCGCCGCGGCGACGTCACCCTTCTGCTGGAAGCCGGCAGCGACGAGCGAATCGGCTTCTCGGTGCGCGACACCGGCATCGGCATCCCGGCGGCCAAGCAGCATCTGCTGTTCGAGCGTTTCAGCCAGATCGACGGCACGATCCGGCGCGCGTTCGGCGGCACCGGGCTCGGGCTCGCCATCTCGAAGCGGCTCGTGGAGCTGATGGGCGGCACGATCGGGCTCACCAGCGAGCCCGATATCGGATCGACCTTCCGAGTCGAGGTTCCGCTGCCCGCCGCGGCCCTGCCGGCGCCGGTCGCCCCCGCAGCGGAGCGGCTGGGCCGTCCCGGCTGCCGGGTGCTGCTGGTCGAGGACGTGTTTCTGAATCAGGAACTCGGCCGCGCCGTGCTCGAACTCGGCGGCCACGCCGTCGATGTCGCGTCGAGCGGGGCCGAGGCGATCCAGGCGGTGGCCGAGCGCGCCTACGATCTCGTGCTGATGGACATTCAGATGCCGGGCATGGACGGGATGACCGCCACCCGCTGCATCCGTGCGCTGGGCGGCCCGGCGGCCGAGGTGCCGATCGTCGCGATGACGGCGAATGTCCTGCCGCACCAGATGTCGGACTATCTCGCTGCCGGCATGCAGGGCCATATCGGCAAGCCGTTCAAGCGCGAGGCACTGCTCGCCACCGTCGAGCGCTGGGCGCGGAGCGGGCGGGCTGATCCGGCGCGCTGCGCCTGAAAGCTCGTCAGGTCCGCCCCAGCGCCCGTGCGCCGAGCGCGGCGGCGGCGGCGCGGTTGGCGACGCCGAGTGCGCGCAGCAGGGCGGCGACGTGGACCTTCACCGTGCCCTCGCCGAGCGCCAGGGTGCGGGCGATCTCCTTGTTGGAGCGGCCGTCCACGATCAGTTCGAGCACGTCGCGCTGGCGCCGGGTCAGCGAGGCCGCGGGCACGTCGCCGGGCTCCCGCGGCACCGGGGGCGGCGCGCTGCCGGGGCCGGGGATGTCGGCCAGGAACGGCGGCACGTAGATCGCGCCGCTCAGAATGACTTCGAGCGCGCTCACCACCTCCGGCGGCGGCAGGGTCTTGGGCACGTAGCCGTGGCTGCCGGCGGCGAGCGCGGTCAGGATGTCCTCCCGGTCGGTCGAGCCCGAGAGGATCGCGGCCTTCACCGCCGGAAAACACTCGCGCACGGCGCTGAGCGAGGCGGCGCCGGCCATGCCGGGCATGCGCAGGTCGAACAGGGCGAGGCTCGCCTCCGGCGTCTCGGCCAGCGCCGCCAGCGCCTCGTCGAGGGAGCCGGTCTCGACCACGCGGGCGAAGCCGAGGCGGCGTACCAGCAGGGTCGTCAGGGCGAGGCGGAAGAACGCGTCGTCGTCGGCGACGACGGCGACGGGCCCGCCGGCGGGCGACGGTGAGGCGGAGGCGCTGGACATCCTGACCGGGGTTTCGCGTGGCGAGGCTCGGTCGCGCCCGCGCGGCGGGCCCTTAGGCGGACACCGCAACGCGGCTCGACCGCGGGATACGGAGACTATCCTACATCAATCGCGCGCGCGTCATCGCCACGGTCGCGAGAATGTGCGGTGTGCGTCACCATCAGAGCTTGGCTGTGAAGCGGGCGCCACACCCTTCATAGAGCCGCACCAGCGCCGCGCCCGCCGCCTCGCCCATCACGAAGGCCGCGGTGGAGAGGCCGTCGGCCAAGAGCCCGCTCGGCGCCGTCACGGTGACCCGCGACAGCGCGGTCGGCGAGAGGCCGGTGGCCGGATCGAAGATGTGGTGGTCGCGCCGGTCGGGCGAGAACACGGTGGCATCGTCGCCGGAGGTGGCGGCGAAGCCCGCGAACGGGGCGATGATGTCGGAGGGCGCGTCGCCGTGCGCGCCGAGACCGAGCCGCCAGGGCGTGCCGTCGGCGTGCGCTCCCGTGGCCGCGAACTCGCCGGTATCGACGAAGGCGTCCGCGATGCCGTGGGCAGCGAGCGCCGCCATCACCCGGTCGGCGGCGAAGCCCTGGATCAGGCCGTTGAGAGTGAGGCCCATGCGGGCTTGCGTGAAGCGGATGGCGGATTCGTCGGCCGCGACGTGGTGCCAGCCGATCCGCGTCACGGCCTCGGCGCGCGCCTGCGGCCCCGGCCGCTCGCCCTTCGCGGCGCTTTCGGACCAAAGCGTCCAGAGCGGCTGGACCGTGGGATCGAAGGCGCCGCCGCTGCGCTCGGCCAGCGTCAGGGCAAAGTGCAGCATCGTCAGGAGCAGCGGGTCGGGGGCGTCGAGCCGGCCGTCGCGGTTGAGCCGCGACAGGGCGCTGTCGGACCGGTAGAGGCTGCCCGCCGCCTCGACCGCGTGGATCGCCGCGAAGGCGTCGCGGAAGGCGGGCTCGAACGCGGCTTCGCGCTCCGCCACCAGGGTGAGCGACACCGTGGTGCCGAAGGCGAGCCCGGCCCGCGTCGCGGTCCGGCGTCCGCGGCTCTCGGCCAGCGCCCGGAACGCCGCGGGTCCGGTCGCGAGCGCCGCCAGCGCGCCGAGGCCGCCGAGTAGCGCGCGGCGCCGCTCGGGCGCGGGGCGAAGGGGCAGGTTCATTCGGCGGCCACGGGCTGCGGGGCGAGGCGCTTGCCGCGCTTGGCCGCGATCACCTGCGGCACGCATTGGGCCGGATCGCGGATGATCGTGACGCAATCCATGCACTGGAAGCACTCGGGATAATCGATCCGGCCGGACGGCTCGATGGCGCCGTATCTGCAGCGCACCTTGCAGAGCTGGCACGGCGAGCCGCATTCCGCGCGCCGGGGAATCCAGTCGAGCAGCCGCAGGCGCCCGGCCAGCGCGAGGCTGGCCCCGAGCGGGCAGAGATACCGACAAAACCCCTTGTAGACGAAGAGGTTGAGGACGAGGAGCCCCACCGCGTAGAGTACGAACGGCCACGAGCGGACGAAGTAAAGGGTGATCGCCGTCTTGAACGGCTCGACTTCCGAGAACGTGTCGGCGAGCGGCGAGCCGAGCGCCGCGGCGAGCAGGATCGCAGCGAGGACGAGATACTTCACCTGCCGCAACGCCCGGTCGAGGCGAGGCGGCACGGTGACTTGGCGGATGCGCAGGGGCTTGGCGAGGAACGCGCAAAACTCCTGCAACGCACCGAACGGGCAGAGCCAGCCGCAGAAGGTGCCCCGGCCCCAGACCACCAGCGTCACCAGCACGAAGCCCCAGAGCACGAGCGAGGGCGGATCGTAGAGCAGGAAGCCGAAATCACCGGTGTGGACCAGCGCGCGGACCGCGCCGACGAGGGTGACGATCGAGAGCTGCGCCTGGGCGTACCAGCCGATGAAGCCCAGCGTGAAGGCGAGGAAGCCGAGGCGGAACAGTGAGAACGGGCGTCCCTTCGCCACCAGCGCGTCCTGCCGGGCAAGCACCGGCACGAGGAGGGCGAGGCTCGCCGCGATGATCCCGAGCTCCCATCCGCGGGCGCGCCAGGAATCGGTCCAGCTCGGACCATCGTCCGGCACCTCGCGGGTGAACAGATCGGGCGGCAGGCGGTATTCGGTCGCGATCTCGCGGGCGACCTTTTCCGGGAAGATCTGGCCGCGTTCGCGCGTCACCTTCACCGAGAGCGACCAGGGGGCGGAGGGGTCGAAGCCTGCGGCATCGCCGATCTTCAGGAGGGTCCAGGGGCCGGCGGGGAGATCGGGGGCGAGGTCGCGCCGCTCCCAGGCCGCGTCGCGGGCGTTCACCGTGAGGCCGCCCTGCTGGATCGTCAGACGGTCGGGCACCGAGCCCAGCACGAAGTCGTCCGGCAGCGGGCTCCAGCGGCCCGAACTCACCACCAGCACGGCATGGGCGCCGGGTCCGATCTCGCGCAGCAGCCGGGCATGGGCTGCCTCGCCGAGGAGCGCGCGGCCGATGGTGGGGACGTTGAGATAGGCGACGGTCAATTCCGAAAAGGGCTCGTCCGGCGCGCCCGGATCGGGATCGCTCAGGCCGGTGCCGGCAAAGGCGGCATCGACTTCTGCGGGTGTGATGCGCCAGAGCTTCACCCAGCCGCGCCGTTCCAGTTCGGCGAGGCTCAGCGGCTCATAGTCGAGCTTGGCCTCGACCCGCAGGCCGGTGTTGACCGCGCCGAAGCCGAGCTTTTCCCGCGCCACCGCCAGCGAGGCCGCGAGCATCGTCTCGTTGATCACGCGGGTCGAGGCGGTGGCCATCGAGATGCCGTCGACGGTGGTGGCGGGCGAGGCCCCGCTGCCCCGCGCGTTCGGCCGTCCGACCCGGATCGGCTGGCGGGCCGAGAGGCCGACATACTGCTCGACGAAGGCGAACAGCGGCTCCGAGCCCAGCCCTTCGAGGAAGACCGGTTCGTGGTGCGAAATCACCCGGGCATCGCGAAACGTGCCGTCGGGGGCGAGCGCGATCAGGAGGTTCGGGGCGGTGCCGCCGAAGCCGGGGATGCGGGCGAAATCGATCGATTCGAACGCGTAGGCGACGATTTCGTAGGAGCCAGCCTCCTGTTTGAGGATCGGCCAGACCGGGATGCGCTCGTCGCGCTCGCCGACGACGAGGGGCGGGGGGAAGTTTTTTTCCAGGCCGGCACGGCCGAGGGTGCCGGCGTGCGCGGGGAGGGTGAGGAGCAGCGCCGCGAAAATGCTCACGAAGAAAAAGCGCAGAGCTGCGCGCGCATCCCTCCCCCCTCTGCGGGGGAGGGTGGCCCCCGAAGGGGGTCGGGAGAGGGGAACCCGGCTTCCGGAGAATCCCCGACGAGGGCGGCCAAGCGGAGCCGTGGTTCCCCTCTCCCGCCCGCTCCGCGGGCACCCTCCCCCGCGGAGGGGGGAGGGTTGGGTGGGGTGGCACCCTGTGTGGGTCACTCCCCAGCCCCTGCCGAGCGCACGCCCGCCACCGGCCGCACCGCGGCGCCCCAGGGGTAGCGGCCGACCTTGATGCTGCGGATCGCCTTGAGGCTCACCGCATCGATCACCGTCACGTCGCCCGACACCCCGTTCGTCGTCACCAGCCGCTCGCCGCCGGGCAGAGCCGCGACGTGCCAGACCCGCCGGCCGACGAGGATGTAGCTTTTGACCTTGAAGCTCTCGGTATCGACCACCGCGACCCGGTCGGACGGCCCCAGCGCCACGAAGGCGCTGCGCCCGTCCTCCGCGAGCGCGATGCCCACCGGCTGGATGCGGTCACCCGAGATTCCCTTGATCTCGAACCCGATGGTCTCGACCACTTGGCGGGTCGCGACGTCGATCACCGCGACCGTGCCGCCGATCTCGGAGGAGACCCAGAGCCGCTTGCCGTCACGGGTGAACTCGGCGTGGCGCGGGCGCTGGCCGACGGGGGTGGCGTCGGTCGCCTGGAGCGTTTCGGTGTCGATCCAGTGGACCATGTTGGTGGTCTCAGAGGTCGTGACCGCGAGCTTACCGTCGGGGCTCACCGCCATGCCCTCGGGCTCGATGCCGACATCGATCTGCGCCAGGACCTTGCGGGTGTCGGCATCGACGACCGTGGTGGTGGCGTTGTTCTCGTTGGCGATGAAGAGCGTCTTGCCGTCGGGCGCGAGCGAGAACTGCTCCGGGTCCTCGCCCGAGGGCAGGTCGTGCAGCAGCTGGCCGGTGTCGGGGTCGATCACCTGCACGGCGTCGGAATCGCTGGCGCAGACGAACAGGCGCCGACCGTCCTTCGAGAAGGTGAGCCCGCGCGGGCGCCGGCCCACGGGGAAGGTGCGGGTCACCTCCCAGGTCGCCGAATCGATCACCGAGACGGTGTTGTCGCGCTCGTTCGAGACATAGACTTGGTGCGCCTGGACCTCGTGCGCCTGCGCGCCGAGCGGCATCAACAGCGCCGCACCGACAAAAAATCGAAAAAGAATCATGGGGTGCCTCCGAAGGCGCGGCAGGCGCTCTCGGGCTCGTCGAGACCGAGGGTGTCGAGTTCGGTGTGCCGGTGCAGGAAGCCCTCGACCGGGGCGGCGGCGACCACGGCGCCGGGCCAGAGCACGAAGACCGGCTGGCGCAGTTGCCCGTTCCAGGGGCGGAAGCTGAGCGCCCGGCCCTTGAAGCCGCCGACCTCGAACTTCTTCGAGAGGAGGAGGTCGCGGATGGCGTTTCCGTCGCTCGACTTGAGCTGCGTCGCGGCCTCGGTCACCGCGTGCACCGCCATCCAGCCGGCCCAGTCCACCGCGCCCATCGGGCGGCCTGCGAGCTTGGCGAAGCGGCCCTGCAGCTGCACCGCGGCCCAGGCCTCGACCGGGCGACCCCAGGCGGTCGGCGTCAGCCCTTGCGTGCCGACCACGGGGCGGGGCGAGGCGGTGTTGTAGACGAGGTTGGCCCCGAACTCGGCCCGCTCGTCGGCCACCGCCACCACGTCGTGCTCGGGGCCGCGGGTGATGACGGCGAATTCCTTCAGCGCGGAATCGCGCAGGTCGGCGCCGCGGGCGTCGAAGCTCGTCTCGGCAACGATCCGGGCGCCGAATTTTTTTGCACTCTTACGGAGAGCGTCAGCGTAGAGGGCGTCGTCCGCGCCGGGGCCGGAGACCAGCAGCAGGCGGTTCCAGCGCTTGTAGAGCAGGAACTGCGCCAGCGCGTCGGTGAGCATGTCGCGCGAGGGCAGCACGTGCAGCAGCCGGGCGCGGCAGTCGCGATCGCGCAGGCGTACGTCCGGCGCGCCGACATTGAGCAGCACGGATTCGCGGGTCTCCGGCGCGTCGGCGATGGCCAGAAGGTCGTCGGCGGGGGCGTTGACGACGAGGAAGCGCAGGGGGCCGCTCTCACGCGCGAGTGTCGCCAGCGCTGTCGGCAGGTCGGCACCGGGCTCCACCACCGTGGATTTCAGGGCGAAGGACAGGCCGACGAAGCGACCGGTGGCGTTGCCGTCGCGCAAACCCAGTTCGGCCCCGCGCAAACCTTCGTCGGCGGGGATCGGCGGCTCGTTGTTGAGCGGGGTCGGGCGCTCCACCCGGCGCTCGACGTAGTGGATCGTGAGCGGCGGGTTCGCCAGCGCCGGGGCGGCGGCCAGCAGCGCGCAGGCCGTCAGCAGGGCCCGCAGCGCATGCCGGCCGAAGCCCCTCGGGCCGCCGTCGATGAGATCGGCGCGTGTCGGCATCCTGCCCCGAACGGTTCCACCCTGGATTTTGGGGCAAGCATAGGCGCGGGGCTTACGGCGCCGATATTGGACCAAGGTCGCAGCCGCGGCGGCGGCTTCGTCGTACCAAAGCACAATGGGGCGTCTCCGGCCCGCTCGATACCATGGCGCATAATCGAGGAGCGCGGGCCAAGACTTGCCCCGCCTCCCGCACAACGCGCCGCCTCTCGGGGCAGGCCAGGGAGCGAGACGGACATGACCACACGGATTCGGCTGGCCGGCGGGCTGCTGCTCGGCCTCGTGCTCGTAGGGGGCGCCTTCGCCCACGGCGACGTGCAGCCCCAGCCCGTCAACACCGATGGGCTCGAATCGCTGGGCAAGGACTGGAAGGAAGAGAACCCCTATCGCGGCAACGAGAAGGCGGTCGCGATCGGCGATTCCGGCTACAACCAGAACTGCGCCCGCTGCCACGGCCTGCAGATGATTTCCGGCGGCCTCGCCCCGGACCTGCGCTACTTGCCCGTCGGCAAGGAGGGCGACGAGTACTTCGTCGAGCGGATGAAGCACGGCGCCGTCATCAACGGCGTGACCAAGATGCCGGCCTTCGACGGCATCCTCTCGCAGGAAGCCATGTGGGCGATCCGCACCTACCTCGAAGCCAAGCACGAAGAGTAGCCGTGTCGCGCTCCCTCACCCGGCGCGGCGCGCTCGCCGGCCTCGCGGCGCTCGCAAGCTGCCCCGCCTTCGCCCGTCCCCTCGACGAGGTGAGCGCGGACGGCACCCTGCGGGTCGCGCTCTACGCCGAGAACGCGCCGTTCTCGGACCTGCGCGACGGGAAGCCCGTCGGCATCGACGTGGACGTGGCGCAGGCGCTCGCCGAGGCGCTGAAGCTCAAGCTCGACCTGCGCCTCGTGGACGCGGGCGAGAACGTCGACGGCGATTTCCGCCTCAACCTGTGGCGGGGGGATCTCGCCGGCTCGCGGCTCGCCGACCTGATGCTGCACGTGCCGAACGACAAGCTGCTCGGCATCCGCAACGAGCAGGTGTTTCTGGTGCGCCCCTATTTCGAGCAGCGCCTCGCCTTCGCCTGGGCGCGCGACAAGATGGAGGGGTTTTCGAGCTTCCCCGACATCGAGGACAAACAGATCGCGGTCGAGGGCGCCAGCGCCTCCGATCTCCAGATCCTGATGGCCGAGAACGGGCGCTACCGGAACAACCTCAAACATTTTCGGAATTTCGACGAAGCCGCCAAGGCGTTCTTGTCCGGCGAGACCGCGATCCTGGCCGGCACGCGTCCGGCGATCGAGGCGGCTCTGTTCGAGGCCAAAGTCGGGCCGGATCGCTTCCCCGTGGTCGAGATCGCGCTCGGCGGGCTCGTGAAGACGAGTTGGGAACTGGGCGGGGCAGTCCGCTCCGATTCGCGCGACCTCGGCTACGCGGTGGGCGAGGCGCTTGGCGCCATGGCGGAGGACGGGCGGCTGAAGGCGATCTGCGCGCGGTATGGGGTGACCTACGCAGCACCGAAGGGGTTTTGAAAGGCGTGCCGCGCTGACGCGCATCCCCTCTCCCCGCACGCGGGGAGAGGGCTTCATGCCCCCTCGCGGGGGCATGAAGCGAGGCGGCAGCCGAAGGTGAGGGGGCGTTTCCGAAGGAGTCTCTTTCGTAATCGCCCCCTCACCCCCGCTACCGCTTGTCGCGACGACGACGGGGTCGGCGCGACCCTCTCCCCGCGTGCGGGGAGAGGGGAGCACGGCTTCCACAGCGACCCGTCCGGAAGATTATGATGTCGCCCCGTCGCGGGGCTTCGGGTCATCGGAAGGCCTCGGGCTGCGCTTCGCGCGTGGTCCGAGGCTTTTTCGCGTGCGGCCCTTGCGACGTCGACTGTAGAAATCAGCCGGACTTCTACATCGAAAACAATTTGCTGCGCTGCAAAATCCTTATCTTGGACTTATGGCCAATAACCACGCCGCCCGCGCCTGGATAGCTTGCCGAACGTGGGAAGCCGTTCGAGAGACCGAGACAAGGTCCGCCGGCCGCCCGTTCAGATCAGGAGGAAGTGCGATGAAGGTGCGTGACCGGTTCCTCGCGGCCGTGGGGGCTGCGGCGCTCCTCGCGGGCGCTTACCCTGCGCTCGCGGCGCCCGAGGCAAAGAACGACAAGGCGTCCGCCGGCGTCAGCAACGAGGCGATCCTCAACGACGCCAAGACCCCCGACGACGTCGTCACCTACGGCCTCGGCCTCCAGGCGCAGCGCTACTCGCCGCTGAAGGCCATCAACAAGGAGACGATCCAGGGCCTCGTGCCCGCCTACTCGTTCTCGTTCGGCGGCGAGAAGCAGCGCGGCCAGGAGAGCCAGGCGCTGATCAAGGACGGCGTGATCTACGTCACCGGCTCGTATTCGCGCATGTACGCGGTCGATTCCCGCACCGGCGAGAAGCTGTGGGAATACAACGCCCGCCTGCCCGAGGGCATCCTGCCCTGCTGCGACGTGGTGAACCGCGGCGCGGCGCTCTACAAGGACAAGGTCTATTTCGGCACGCTCGACGCCAAGCTCGTCGCGCTCGACGCCAAGACCGGCAAGGTCGTGTGGCGCAAGGACATCGACGACTTCAAGGCCGGCTACAGCTACACCGCCGCCCCCTTGATCGTGAACGGCAAGATCATCACCGGCGTGTCGGGCGGCGAGTTCGGCATCGTCGGCCGAGTCGAGGCCCGCGACGCCGAGACCGGCGAGGTCATCTGGAAGCGCCCCGTCATCGAGGGCCATATGGGCGAGCTGAACGGCAAGCCCTCCACGATGACCGGCAAGGTCAACGAGACCTGGCCGGGCGATATGTGGAAGTACGGCGGCGGCGCCACCTGGCTCGGCGGCACCTACGACGCCGAGACCAACCTCCTGTACTTCGGCACCGGCAACCCGGGCCCGTGGAACTCGGCCCTGCGCCCCGGCGACAACAAGTGGTCGGCCTCGCGCATCGCGCTCAACCCCGACAACGGCGAGATCGTATGGGGCTTCCAGACCACGCCGCACGACGGCTGGGACTTCGACGGCGTGAACGAGTTCGTGCCGTTCGATCTCCAGAAGGACGGCAAGACCGTCAAGGCCGGCGCCACCGCCGACCGCAACGGCTTCTTCTACGTCCTCGACCGCGCCAACGGGAAGTTCATCTCGGCCTCGCCGTTCGTCGAGAAGATCAACTGGGCCAAGGGCATCGATAAGGACGGCCGCCCGATCTACGACGACGCGTTCCGCCCCGGCGACCCGTCGAAGTCGGAGGACGGCAAGAAGGGCAAGTCCGTGTTCGCGGTGCCGAGCTTCCTCGGCGGCAAGAACTGGATGCCGATCGGCTACAGCCCCGACACCAAGCTGTTCTACGTCCCCTCGAACGAGTGGGGCATGGACATCTGGAACGAGCCGGTGAACTACAAGAAGGGCGCCGCCTATCTCGGCGCCGGCTTCACCATCAAGCCGGTCTTCGAGGATCATATCGGTTCGCTGAAGGCGATCGACCCGGCCACCGGCAAGGTGGTGTGGAACTACAAGAACAAGGCTCCGCTCTGGGGCGGCGTGCTCACCACCGGCGGCAACCTCGTCTTCACCGGCACGCCGGAGGGCTTCCTGAAGGCCTTCGACGCCAAGACCGGCGAAGAGGTGTGGAAGTTCCAGGTCGGCACCGGCGTGGTCTCCTCGCCGATCACCTGGGAGCAGGACGGCGAGCAGTGGATCGGCGTCGCGGCCGGCTGGGGCGGCGCGGTCCCGCTCTGGGGCGGCGAGGTGGCCAAGTCCACCGCCGGCATCAACCAGGGCGGCAGCTTCTGGGCGTTCAAGCTGCCCAAGAAGATGGCCGCGCGCTGATCGGGTCGGGCCGGCCCCCTCGGGGGTCGGCCTTCAGGAACGGGTGACGAAAAAGCCCCGGAGCGGTCCACCGCTCCGGGGCTTTTTCGATTCGCTCGAACATCGGCAAGCTTCAAGCGGCGGCCTCGGCACGGCGGGAGGCCTCCCAGCCCGCCAGCGCCCGCTCGCGCGCCTCGTAGGCGAGCCGCAGCAGGCTGTGGGGGCGCCCCTGCGCCTCGGGGCAAAGCGCCAGATCGGGATCGTCGGCGCGCCGGTCGAGGAGGCGCGCTGCCTCGGTCCGCCAGATGGCGTCGGCGGCGGCGAACAGGATTTCCAAGCTCCGCGGGCAGTTCTGGTACAAGGCACCGACTCTCTTCGAAACGTGCTCCGCCGATTTTCGAAGGGCGAGACACAGGACTGAGGGGGATTATCTGCCCATTCTCAGGGCAATCCCCAACAAGTGTTATCGAGTAACAATCGGCAGAGCCGGCTGTTCTGGTCAAGGCTTTGCCGCGCCGATCAGGCCCGCGCCAGCCGTCTCACTACGCACATCCTCGCGAGCAGAGGGAAAAGCCGGCCTATTGCGCGCGAAATCCGAAAGAACCTTCTCAAAAACGCATCATTACAAAGGGAAGGTGTTTTCGGGGTGGTGGGAGTTTCCGCGGGTGGTATTGAAACAACAAAAATCATCATACGTTGACGAAGCGTCGTTCGGCCTCGGCCGGGCCAAAAATCACAAATGTTTAAAAGCACTCTCGCCTCTCAGCCGTTCCGCCGCCGTTGAGTCTCTGCGGATGTGCGTTTCGTTTGTTCGTGACGACCTTCGAACGTGCCTTGCGGGACTTTCGATCGACGCTGTGCTCTCGGACCGAGACGCGCGGAGGCAGTCCACGGGAGGCACCCAGCATTTGGAGCGGATCGCTCAGGCATGCCCCACCCCCAAGTCTTGCGCGACATGGCCCTGTTCGTCGAAGTGGCCAAGCGGCGAAGTTTCAGCCAAGCCGCACTCGTCCTGGGGATGCCGGTCTCCTCGCTGTCGCGGCGAATCACCGTGTTCGAGACGGCGATCGGTCTGCGCCTGCTCGACCGCACCACCCGCCGCCTGACGCTGACCTCCTACGGCGAGGCCTATTTCGCCCAGGCGATGCGCCTCGTGGAGGAGGCGCAGCAGGCCTACGACGACATCATGGCGGAGGCGAAGGGGCCGAGCGGCCTGCTCAAGATCGCCGTGCCCGCCGACGGATGGGTCAACGAGCACCTGTCGGGCATCGTCTCGGACTTCGCCAACGGCAACGAGCATGTCCGGATCCAGCTCGGCCTCGGCCACGGGCCGGTCGATCTGATGGACGAGCGCTACGATCTGGCGCTCGCGGTCGAGACGCCGCGCGAGACCTCGCTGATCGTGCGCAAGGTGGCCGAACTCGCCAACGGCATCTTCGCCGCCCCGTCCTATCTCGAGGACTGGGGCCGGCCGATGAGCCCGCCCGATCTTTCCGAACACAACGTCCTCGTCGCCATGCAACCGACGAACTGGTCGTTCGTCCGCGGTGAGGAGGCCGCCTCCACCGCAGTCTCGGGTCAGATCGGCTGCAATTCGCCGGGCCTGATGCGTACCTTCGCTCTCGCCGGTCACGGGTTATTCGCCGCGAGCCTCAGCGCCGTCCGGCCCGACCTCGCCAGCGGCGCGTTGGAGCAGGTGATGGCGGATTGGACGCTCCAGCCGACGCCGCTCTACATCGTGACGACCTCGCGGCTGTTGCCGGCCAAGGTGCGCAGCTTCATCGACTTCGCCACACGCCGCCTCTCGGTCCTGTCCGACGCCGTCGAGGCGCCGGTGCGGGAGGCGGCGGGGTAGGACGCCCGCAAACGGCGAGGCCGCCCCGGATTCGGCATCCGGGGCGGCGTTCACTGTCTTCGCGAAGGGGCTCGGGTTGCCCCGAGCCCGTCGTTCCGCCCTCAGGCGACGAGCCGCAGCTCCGCCTTGCCGCCGGCGCGACCATGATCGACCCAGCGCGGCAGGGCCGGGGCGGCGAGGTCGATGCGCAGGAAGAACTCGTCGCGGCAGCCCTGCCACAGCGAGGCCGGCACGCGTGCCCGCGCCGTCGTCCAACGGTGCCCCTCACCCGCCGCATGGAAGCCGTCGACCAGCTCGGCGCTGTCGGCCTGCAGGGTCCGGCGCACGCTCAGGCCGTCGTCGGCGGTCAGGGCGGCGAGGCAGAGGCCGAGCGCCCGGTCGTCGGCGCTGCGGCCGAGATGGGCCGGCACGCTGGTCTCGCATTCGAGCCAGACCTCGCGGGCGTCGGCGGGCAGGCGGACGCGGGCGCTGAGGCCCTGACTCTCCGGCTGCACGATCTGCCCATCGGCCACGATCCGCAACTCGGCGAACGGCGTTTCGACCAGGGCCCAGCCGAGGGTCTCGGCCCGGTCGCTCAGGCGCTCGCGCACGGCATCCACCAGGGGGCCGCCCTCGTGCAGCGGACGGCAGAACGCTTCCCGGCCGCTCGGACGCATGTCGGGCGCCGCGTTGAGGTCGGTCACGGGTGCATCGTCGAAGAAGGCACGGTTGCCGCACTCGATGTAGCTCTCGCTCGGCAGGCCTTCCGCAAGCAGGATATCGTGACTGTCGAGTTCGATATGCCAGTAGGTGATCTCCTCGACCGCGACCTGCGTGATCGTGGTGCCGTTGATGAGGCGGCAGGCCGGGACCAGCACTTCGCCGAGGATATTGATGCAGATCGCGTGGGCCGGCGAGACGAGCAGGTCGCGGGCAGGCCGGCCATCGCCGAAGGCGTCGCGGGCGATGCGCACCGGCAGGACCTGAGTGAGATCGGCGCGGCCCGCGCAATCGATGGTGCGACGACCGAGCCAGCGGATCGGCCGGTGCGCGCCCGACGCGGTCAGGACCGTGTCGCCGACGCTCAGCTCCTCGACCCGCACCTCGCCCTTCGGCGTGCGGATGCGCGTGCCGGAGGCGAAGCAGACGATGGTCGGGCTGTCGGGCGCGGTGGTGGTGAGGGTGGTGTTGACGGGCGTGACGACGTTGGCGAGCGGCACGCTGCCGTTGCTCACCGCCACCGCGACCGGCGTCGGCAGGCCCGTCACCGTCACGCTGAAGTAATAGACCGGCTCGACCACGCCGTTCGGCTGGCTGAAGCCGATATAGGTGCCGGGCAGGCCGGCGCCGACGATGCCGCCGATGTTGAGATCGACCGCGACCGGCGAGCCGGGCTTATCGATCGCGCCGTTGATCGTCACGCTCGAAGCACCGCTGGCCACGCTTGTGCCAGTAAAACTGCCCAGAGCAACAGCTCCGAGCGTAGCGTGATTGGCACCGAACGACGTATTGACGAAATTCTCAGACATTTACGGTCCCCTTGCGCCGTCAAATCTCAGTCAGGGGATGAGTAACGTTTTATTAGCCATAGTATATCGGCCAATACCCAAAACATCTTCCATTACGCAGCGCGAATGTTTGGGAGGCAGTTTCCACAGGCGTTTTCGCAAAATGTTGCCTGTTGCGCGTCGGCAACAACCCGAATCGTCAGCGGAAGTTGCGCGACCGCACCGGCAGGCGTGTGCCTCGTGCCGGCTCCGAAGCGCCTTCCTGCTCGATGCGGCCCAAGAGATCGGAGCGGTCGAACAGATCGGCGGCGATGAGGTGGACGACCACGCCGACCCGCTGCACCCGGCCGCGGCAGGCCATCAGCCGGGCAGCGAGCACGGTGCGGCGGGCGCGCTCGAACAGGTCGGGGCGCACGATCAGGTTGGCGATGCCGGTCTCGTCCTCCAACGTCAGGAACATCGTGCCCTTGGCCGAGCCCGGCCGCTGGCGCATCAGCACGAGGCCGCAGACCGTGAGCCGCGTCCCGTCGCGGGCCTCGGCCAACCGGGCGCAGGGCCGGGCGCCCAAATCCGTCAGCGTGTCGCGCAGGAAGCTCAGCGGATGAGCCCGCAGGCTGAGGCCCTTGGCGCGGTAATCGGCCACCACTTCGCCGCCCGCGCTCAGCGGCGGCAGGACGACCGGCGGCTCGGCGATGGCGGGCTCGGCCGAGCCCCCTTGCTCCGAATCGTTTCGGGCCGCGGCGGCGAAGAGCGGCAGCGCGGCCGGCACCAGAGCGCGCACCGCCCAGGCGGCCTCCCGCCGGTTCAGGCCGAGCGAGCGGAACGCGTCGGCCCGCACGAGGCAGGCGAGCGAGGCGGTGGGCAGGCCGGTGCGCTCCGACAACGCGGCGAGCGTCAAGAATTTCTGCGATTCCCGCGCCGCGACCAGACGCGACCCGTCGCGCTCAGGGAAGCCGCCGACGAGGCGCAGGCCCAGCCGCACCGCAAAAAGCCCATCCTCGACCCGCTCCAGGGTGCAGTCCCACTGCGAAAAATTCACGTCGATGGGATGGATCGGGACGCCGTGTTCGCGGGCGTCGCGCACGATCTGGGCGGGGGCGTAGAAACCCATCGGCTGCGCGTTCAGCAGGGCGGCGCAAAAAACGTCCGGGTGGTGGCACTTCAGGTAGGACGAGGCGTAGGCGAGCAGGGCGAAGGAGGCCGCGTGGCTCTCCGGGAAACCGTAGGAGCCGAAGCCTTCGAGCTGGCGGAAGGTGCGCTCGGCGAAGTCGCGGGCGTAGCCGTTGGCGACCATCCCCTCGATCAGCCGCCCCTGGAAGCGGTGGACGCCCCCCGTCATCTTGAAGGTCGCCATGGAGCGGCGCAGTTCGTCGGCCTCCGCCGCGGTGAAGCCGGCGCCGACCATGGCGACCTGCATCGCCTGCTCCTGGAACAGCGGCACGCCGAGCGTCTTTTCGAGGACTCTTTTCAGCTCGGGCGTCGGATAGGTGACCTTTTCGTGCCCCTCACGGCGGCGGAGATAAGGGTGAACCATGTCGCCCTGGATCGGGCCGGGGCGCACCAGGGCCACCTCGATCACGAGGTCGTAGAACTTCTTCGGCTTCATCCGCGGCAGCATCGCCATCTGCGCGCGGCTCTCGATCTGAAAGACGCCGACCGTGTCGGCCCGCCGGATCATCGCGAAGGTGGCGGGATCGTCCTGCGGGATCGCGGCGAGGTCGAGGGTTTCCCCCTTGGCGTCCTTCAGGAGGCCGAAGGCCCGGCGCAGGCAGCCGAGCATGCCGAGGCCGAGCACGTCGACCTTCATGAACTTGAGGGCGTCGATGTCGTCCTTGTCCCACTCGATGACCTGACGGTTCTCCATCGCGGCGGGCTCGACCGGCACCAGTTCGTCGAGGCGGTCGAGAGTCAGCACGAAGCCGCCGGGATGCTGCGACAGGTGGCGCGGCGTGCCGATCAGCTCGCGGGCGATCTCCAGGGTGAGGCGCAGGCGCCGGTCGGAGGCGTCGAGGCCGAGCGCCTTCAGCTCCCGCTCGCCCGCGCCCTCGCCGCCCCAGGGCCAAGTCAGCCGGTTGAGCGCGCCGGTCACTTCTTCCGGCAGCCCCAGCACCTTGCCGACCTCGCGCAACGCCCCGCGGGCGCGGTAGCGGCTGACGACGGCGGTGAGCGCGGCGCGGTGGCGGCCGTAGGTGTCGAAGATCCACTGGATCACCTGCTCGCGCCGCTCGTGCTCGAAATCGACGTCGATGTCGGGCGGCTCGCGCCGGGCGTCGGAGACGAAGCGCTCGAACAGCAGGCTGCCCTGCACGGGGTCGATGGCGGTGATGCCCAGGCAGTAGCAGACCGCGGAATTGGCCGCCGAGCCGCGCCCCTGGCACAGGATCTTTTGCGATTCGGCGTAGGCCACGATGGCGTGGACGGTGAGGAAGTAGGGGGCGTAGCCGAGCCGGGCGATCAGGCCGAGTTCGTGGACGAGTTGGCGCGCTACCGCCTCCGGCACGCCGTCCGGATAGCGCCGCTCGGCCCCGGCCCAGGTCAGGAGTTCGAGCCGCTCCCGCGCGCTCCGGCCGTCCGCGCCGGATTCGGCGGGGTATTCGTAGGCGAGGTCGTCGAGCGAGAAGCGGCAGGCCTGCGCGATCTCGCCTGCACGCGCCAGCGCCTCGGGGAAGCGGGCGAACAGGCGCGCGGTCTCCTCCGGGGCTTTCAGGAAGCGGTCGGCGTGGCGCTCCTTGAGGAAGCCCGCCCGCTCGATGGTGACGCCCAGCCGAATGCAGGTCGCCACGTCCTGCAACCGGCGCCGCTGGCGGGCGTGGTAGAGGATGTCGCCGGTGGCGACGAGGGGCACCCGCGCCCGCCGGGCGGCCTCGGCCAGGGTGTCGAGCCGCGCGGCGTCGTCGGGCCGGAAGCGGCGGGTGAGGGCGCAGGAGGCGCGGGCGCCGAACAGGGTTTTCAAGCGGGCCAGTTCGTCCCCGAGGCGCGGATCGGTATGCTCCGCCAGCAAAATGGCAAAAAACCCCTCCTGCCACGCCTCGACGTCCCGCCACGTCAGCACGCAGCGTCCCTTGCCGCCCCGCGCCTTGCCGAGGCTGAGCAGCCGGCACAGCCGGCCATAGGCCGCCCGGTCGGTGGGATAGACGAGGAGCGGGGCCGCATCCTTCAGATCGAGCCGGCAGCCGACGACGAGGCGCACCCCCGTGACCTTCGCCGCCTGATGCGCCCGCACCATCCCGGCGAGCGAGCCGTGGTCGGTCACGCCCAACGCCGGGATGCCGAGCAGGCTGGCCGCGGCGAACAGCTCCTCCGGGCTCGACGCGCCGCGCAGGAAGGAGAAGTGGGTGGTGACATGGAGTTCGGGGATGCTCACCGGGCGCCCCGCTGGGGGCGGTGGCTTCCGTAAAAGCGGTTCTCAGCGAACAGGACGAAGCGCTTCTCCTCCCCCTTGTGGGGAGGAGGTAGGAGGTGGGGGTGGCTCAGGATGGATCGCCGAGCCCCATCCGGCACCACCCCCACCCCGAACCCCTCCCCACAAGGGGGAGGGGACCCGTGCTCAAGCTTCGTCCGACAGCCCGACCGGGATGCCGCCCCATTGCCACCAGGCCCGACGGCGAAAAACCCAAAAAAACTCACGCCTCGCCGAGCCCATGCAGCCACCAGCGGCCCTCGGCCTCCATCGGCCCATCGCGAAATAGCCAGAAGCGCTCGCCGCCTTCCGTCTCGACCCGGTAATAGTCGCGGACCCGATCGGCCTCGTCGTCGGCGACCCACCATTCGCTTAAGATTCGCTCCGGCCCGTCGGCGCGGGCGATGCGGTGGCGGGCGCCGCGCCAGACGAAGAACAGCGGCGGCGCGTCGGGAATCTCGGCCATCGCCGTGACGGGCTCGGGGGCGTCGAGGAGGCGGGCCGGGCGCGGCAGGTCGGCGGGCCAGAGCGCGCCAGAGGGGGCGCTGAGCGGGGCGACGCGGCGCACGGCGCACTCGGGCAGGTCGCTCTCGACGGGAGCGAGCCGGTAGACCCGCTCCGGCCCGAGACGCATCCGCAGGGTGTCGATGAGCGCGGCGAGGTCGGCGATGGCCGGGCCCTGCCCGAGGACCGCGCCCGAGAGCTGGCGCTCGGCCAGGGGCTCGGTGCGGGAGGCGGTCAGAGTCATCTCCTCGATGCCGAAACCGGGATCGATCCGCGGCAGGCGCTCCGTGAGGAGGCGGGCGAGATGAGCGGCGTCGCGGCTGCCCCGCGCGGTGCCGACGCGGATCGCCTGATCGAGGCGATCGACCCGGCGGAACACGAGGTCGAGCCGGCGCGCCCCGAGCCCGGCCCGCTCCAGATCGGGCACCAGCCGGGCGCAGAGGTCGGCGACGACGTTTTTCAGCACCTCCGGGCTCCCGATCGGCTCGGCGAAGCGCGCGGCGGCCTGCGGCACGTCGGGGGCGGTGAGGAAGGCGAGCGGTTCGGGCTCGGCGCCGAGCGCCCGGTCGAGCCGCAGCAGCGGCTCGGGGCCGAAGCGGCGGCGCAAGGGGGCGCGGGGCGCGCTCATCAGGCCGCCGACCCGCTCGATGCCGACCTCGCGGAGCGCCGCGACGATCTCCGGCGACAGGCGCAGGGCCGCGACCGGCAGCGGCGCCAGGGCGGTGGCCAGCCCGCCCGGCGGCACGATCCCGCCCGGCCCGAACCGGGCGAGCGCCCAGGCGCCGCCGGGGGTGTCGGCGAGCGCGATGCGTGCGGACAGGCCGGTGCGCTCCAGCCGCGCGAAAAGGTCGGCGATCAGCGCCACCTCGCCACCCATGAGATGGGCGGCGCCCGCGATGTCGATCAGCAGGCCGTCGGGGGAATCGAGGGCGACGAGGGGGGCGTAGCGCAGGCACCAGAGCCCGAGCCGCGCGAGCGCCGCCGCGTCGGCGTCGGGCTCGGCGGGGACGAGATGCAGGCCCGGCACCATCGCCATGGCTTGGGCCGCCGCCATGCCGGGGCGCAGGCCGGCGCGCCGGGCGGCAGCGTCGATCCCGGCCAGCACCCGGCGGGGGCCGTCCTGGCGCACGGTCGCCAGCGGCTCACCGAAGGGCGGCACGGCGGAGGGCGCGCTCCGGCGCAGCCGGTCGGTCGGCCAGGACGGCAGGCACAGCGAGACGACCCTGCGCATCGCAGGCCTCCACGATCCACGAGCCCGGCGCCCCGCCGCGGCAGCGCTGCAGGTCGAGCCGCCAGCGGGGGCGGCCGAGATGACGATTCGTGTCCGTGTCGGACGGGGCCGGGCTGACCCGCCAGCGGGTGCGGGCGGCCGTCGATTCCGGCTCGACCGCCTCGCCCGCGCAGACCCGGTGCAGCACCAAAGCGGTCACGCCCGAGCCTTCGGCCGCGAGTTGGAGCCGGCGCGAGGGCGTCAGCGCCATGCGGGTCAGCTCGCCGACGACGCCGGCCAGCCCGCGATGGCGCAGGCCTTCTTCCATCGCGGGCAGCACCTCGGCGTCGCGCCACGTCTCGCAATAGACCACCCGGTCGGGATGGAGCCCGACGCGGGCGAGCGCCGGGGCGAACAGGTCGCGGCTGTGCAGGCACCACAGCACCGGCCCGTCGATCCGGGCCAGGATGCCGCCCGCGAACAGCACGGCCGACGCCGCGTAGCGCCCCCGCGGCCCGCCCTCGTGGATCTGGTGCAGAGCGCCGAGCGCCAGCCCGCCGCCGGGCAGGGCCTGATCGAGGCCAGGGGCTCCGAACGGCAGCACCGCGCGGTCCGTGCGGGGCGTCGGCTCGGCGAGCCGGCGCAGCTCGGCCAGGATGTTTTTGGTCTTTGCCGGGGGAGGGCGGATCGGTCTCTGGCTCGTTGAAGCAGGACCACCGTGTTGAGGCCCCCACAAGCGAAAAGGATTGGGCGTCTCTCCTCCCCCTTGCGGGGAGGAGGGAGGAGGTGGGGGTGGTTCAGGAGGAACCAGAGCGGTGCCTTCTGCCTGACCCCCACCCCTGACCCCTCCCCGCAAGGGAGAGGGGACCCGCGTCATGTCCTGCCGGGCCGCGGCAACCTTCAAGTCGGGCAAGAGGGCAGGGGGCATGGACCGGACTGGGTTGCGAGATCGGGATTAGAACAAAGAGTGAACACGCCGGAGCCGCATCCGGTCAACCGCTCAAGCTCCGTCCTCCCTGTTGAAAATGCGGATTTTATTCCGTGCGCAGGCTTGACCTTCAGCGCGGCCCCGCGACTCGCCCGAAGCCCTGCGCGCGGCGCGGGCAATCGACGCAGGCACCCGCCAAAAGCGCATGCGGGCCGTGTACCCATGCAACAAATCCGGCCGCTGTTGCCGTCGAACGACAGACCTTTGCGCGCGCCGACCTATCGTGTCTCAGTGCCAGAGACGTGATCGGGGTTTATCGTCTCACGCGGGCCTGACGCCCGCATTCCCCGGTTCGGGCTCGCAACTGTGCCAGGGCCATGAGTGACGCACGACCCACGGGCCGCAAGCCCGTCATTCTCGTCGTCGAGGATGAGCCCGACGAGCGCTACCTCGCGGCCGAACTCCTCGAGGAGAAGGGTTTCGAGGTGATCGAGGCCGAGACGGCCGAGCGCGCCCTCGAGATCCTGCGCCAGCGCGGCGACCGGATCGACGTGGTGTTTTCCGATGTCCGCACCCCGGGCACGATCGGGGGGTTCGAACTCGCCCGCATCATCGGCGTGACGTGGCCGCGCATCCGCATGCTGCTGACCTCGGGCGACGCGGGCGACCAGCCGAGCGACCTGCGCGTCACCGCGACCTTCATGCCGAAACCCTGGCGCGCGCCGGAGATCCTGACATGGCTGGAAGAGGCCGCGGGCCTGCGCGAGTCCTGAAACGCTTCAGGTCGATCGCTTCGGAGTGACGCGCATCCCCTCACCCCGCCATGCGGGGAGAGGGCCGCGACGACCCCGTCGTCGTCGCGGCGAGGCGGCAGCCGAAGGTGAGGGGGCGGTTCCGGAGGAATCTCTTCCGTCGAGGCCCCCTCACCGCCGCTTCGCTTCCTGTAGAGACGACGAGGTCCCTACAGGCCTCTCCCCCGACAGATCCTGGGCTTACCCAGGATCTGCAAGCAGGAACCAAAGTCGGGCAGGCCCGACTTTGAGCGGGGAGAGGGGGGAACCAGCTGGTCCCGATGCGATCAGTCCGACGCCACCCCTGCGGCCGCGTCCTCGCCGCCCTCGTCCTCGCCCTCGATGTGCTCGACCGAGACCACGCGCTCGGCCTTGTCGGTGTTGAACACCGTCACGCCCTGCGAGGCGCGGCCGACGATGCGGATGTCGTCCACCGGCACGCGGATGAGCTGGCCGGCATTGGTCACCAGCATGATCTGGTCCGAGGCCTCCACGGGGAAGGAGGCGACGAGGTTGCCGTTGCGGGCGTTGACCCGCATCGCCGTGATGCCCTTTCCGCCGCGGCCCGAGGTTCGGTACTCGTAGGCCGAGGATCGCTTGCCGAAGCCGTTCTCCGACAGGGTGAGGACGAATTGTTGGGCCCCCCCCAACGCGGCGTAGCGCTCCTGCGACAGGGCGGCGGCCTCGGTCCCAGCTTCCTCGGCATCGGCATCGCTGCCCTCGGGTGAGGTATCGCCGATCACGGCACGCTGCATCTTGAGGAAGGCCACGCGCTCCTCGGGCGACGCCTCGACGTGGTTGAGGATCGCCATCGAGATGACCTTGTCGTCCTTGGCGAGGTTGATGCCGCGCACGCCGGTGGAATCGCGGCCCTTGAACACGCGCACGTCCTCGACGGGGAAGCGGATGCACTGACCGAGCGCGGTGGTCAGCAGCACGTTCTGCTCGGGCCGGCAGATCTCGACATGGACGATGTGGTCGCCCGGATCGAGCTTCATCGCGATCTTGCCGTTGCGGTTCACGGTCGTGAAGTCCGACAGCTTGTTGCGGCGCACGTTGCCGGAGGCGGTGGCGAACATCACGTCGAGGCTGTCCCAGGACGATTCGTCCTCGGGCAGCGGCATGATGGTCGAGATGCGCTCGCCTTGGTTCTGCAGGTGCAGGATGTTGACGAGCGCCTTGCCGCGGGCATTCGGCGCGGCGATGGGCAGGCGCCAGACCTTCTCCTTGTAGGCCTGCCCCTGGTCGGAGAAGAACAAGACCGGGGTGTGCGTGCTCGCAACGAACAGGCGGGTGACGAAATCCTCGTCGCGGGTCGCCATGCCGGACCGGCCCTTGCCGCCGCGCTTCTGCGCCCGGTAGGTCGAGAGTGGCACGCGCTTGACGTAGCCGGCGTGGGACACGGTCACGACCATGTCCTCGCGGGCGATCAGGTCCTCGTCCTCGACGCTCGAATCCGAATCGACGATCTCGGTCTTGCGTGGCGTCGCGAACAGCTCGCGGACCTCCGCCAGCTCGCCCTTGACGATGGCCTGGATGCGGGCGCGGGAGCGCAGGATGTCGAGATAGTCGGCGATCTCGTCGGCCAGCTTCTTCAGTTCGTCGCCGATCTCGTCGCGGCCCAGAGCCGTCAGGCGCTGGAGGCGAAGATCGAGGATGGCGCGGGCCTGGGTCTCGGACAGGCGGTAGGTGCCGTCATCCGCCACGCGATGGCGCGGGTCGTCCACGAGCGCGATCAGCGGGGCGATGTCGTGGGCAGGCCAGTCGCGGGCCATCAGGGCCTCGCGCGCCGTGTTCGGGTCCGGCGAGGTGCGGATCAGGCGGATCACCTCGTCGATGTTGGCGACCGCGATGGCCAGACCGCACAACACGTGGGCGCGCTCGCGCGCCTTGTTGAGCAGGAACTTGGTGCGCCGGGAGACGACCTCTTCGCGGAAGTCGTTGAAGGCCTGGAGCAGGTCCTTCAGGTTCATGAGTTCGGGGCGCCCGCCGTTCAGCGCCACCATGTTGGCACCGAACGAGGTCTGGAGCGGGGTGTAGCGGTAGAGCTGGTTCAGCACGACGTCGGCGATGGCGTCGCGCTTGAGTTCCACCACGATGCGCATGCCGTCGCGGTCGGATTCGTCGCGAAGGTCGGAGATGCCCTCTAACCGCTTCTCCTTCACCAGCTCGGCGATTTTTTCGATGAGCGTCGCCTTGTTCACCTGATACGGGATCTCGGTGAAGATCAGCGCCTCGCGCTCCTTGCGCAGTTCCTCCGTATGCGAGCGCGCCCGCATGATGATCGAGCCGCGGCCCGTGGTGTAGGCCTGCCGCGTGCCGGACCGGCCGAGGATCAGGCCGCCGGTGGGGAAATCGGGGCCCGGCACGATCTCGTTGAGGCCCTCGATGGTGAGGGCCGGATCGTCCATCAGCGCGATGCAGGCATCGACGAGTTCGCCGAGATTGTGCGGCGGGATGTTGGTCGCCATGCCGACCGCGATGCCGCCCGCGCCGTTGACCAAGAGGTTCGGGAAGCGCGCCGGGAGGACCGTCGGCTCCTCGCGGGAATCGTCATAGTTCGACTGGAAGTCGACGGTGTTCTTGTCGATGTCGGTGAGCAGAGAGATCGCGGGCTTGGCGAGCCTCGACTCGGTGTAGCGCATGGCCGCCGGCGGATCGCCGTCGACCGAGCCGAAATTGCCCTGCCCGTCGATGAGCATGAGGCGCATGGAAAAGTCCTGCGCCATGCGCACCAGCGCGTCGTAGATCGATTGGTCGCCGTGCGGGTGGTAGAGACCGATCACGTCGCCGACGATGCGGGCCGACTTGACGTATTTGCGCTCCGGCAGGTGCCCCGACTCGAAGGCCGAGTAGAGGATGCGCCGATGCACCGGCTTCAGGCCGTCGCGCGCGTCCGGCAGCGCCCGGCTCACGATCACGCTCATGGCGTAATCGAGATAGGACCGGCGCATCTCGTCGGTGATGGAAACGGGCTTGATGTCGGTGGCCGGCGGCGGCGCGCCCGTGCCGGTCGGATCGTTGTCGTCTGCCAACGTCGCTCTCTCAGTTCTCGTCGATGCGCCCGCGGCTCGTCACCGGCGGGCGGATGAGATGACCGGGACGATCATCCCGCAACCCACCCTCATCCCCTTCACACCCTCATCCTGAGGTGCCGGAGCGCAGCGGAGGCCTCGAAGGAGGGCTCCAGATGTCGCTGCGATCCCTGGAGCGCTCCTTCGGGGCCGCTTCGCGGCACTTCAGGATGAGGGGAATGGATAGGATAGGCCACACGCGACCAAAGGCCGTCGTTTCAGTTACTTAAATATGAAATGCGGGGCTTTCACACAACAGCGGAGCGCCCGCGATCCCCGTTTTGCGGGTGGATCACTGCGCCCGCGTCAAAAGAACCTCCGCCGCCGCCAGATCCTCCGGCGCGTTGAGGTTCAGGAACGGATCGACCGGCTCCACCGGCCAGGACACCACATCCGCCCCGTGGCGCTCGATGAAGCCGCCGACGCGGCGCTCGCCGGCCGTCAGCCACGCCCGCAGGTCGTCGCGCAAAGCCACCGGCCAGAGCGCAGAAGTGAAGTGGCGCCGCTCGCCCGAGGCCGCGAGCGCGATCGGGCTCGTTCCGGCGGCAGTCAGGCGCGCCACGTAATCGGTGGGCAGGAACGGCGCGTCGCCCGGTACGCTGGCAACGTGGGTCACGCCCATTTCCGCGGCGGCTTCGAGCCCGGCCAGGAGGCCGGCGAGCGGGCCGGGATTGTCCGGTACCGTGTCGGGCAGGATCGAACCCGAGAACACGGTGCGGAACCGCTCCGGGTCGCCGTTGGCGCTGAGCGCCAGCCGGCCCCCGCATTGCGGTCCGAGCCGCTCGGCGACGCGCTCCAGCAGGGTGCGGCCGGCCAGAACCTTGAGCGGCTTGTCGCCGCCGCCCATACGCCGCGACAGGCCGCCGGCCAGGATCAGGCCGAGAACCGGACTCACTCGATGACGATCTTGGGCGCCGCCCGGCCGACGGGCGCGCCGGTGAGGTTGCCCCACAGCTTCTCGGCGATGCCCCGATAGACCTTGGCTTGCGGCCCGTCCGGATCGGTCGCGACCACGGGGCGGCCGGCATCCGAGGTCTCGCGGATCGCCATGGTGAGCGGGATCTCGCCGAGGAACGGCACCTCCAGCCGCTCGGCCTCGTGGCGGGCGCCGCCATGGCCGAAGATGGCCGAGGCCGTGCCGCAATGCGGGCAGATGAACGTCGCCATGTTCTCGATCACGCCGAGGATCGGCACCGAGACCTTGCGGAACATCGTCACGCCGCGCCGCGCGTCGATGAGCGCGAGATCCTGCGGCGTCGAGACGATCACGGCGCCCGACAGCGGCGTCGCCTGGGCCATGGTGAGCTGCGCGTCGCCGGTGCCGGGCGGCATGTCGACGACGAGCACGTCGAGATCGCCCCAGGCGACGTCGCGCAGCATCTGCGTGATGGCCGACTGCACCATCGGCCCGCGCCAGATCATCGCCGATTCCGGCTCGATCAGGAACCCGATCGACATCGCCTTCAGGCCGTAGGCCTCCATCGGCTCCAGCACCCGGCCCTCGATCACCCGCGGCTTGCCTGACAAACCGAGGAGCTTCGGCACCGAGGGGCCGTAGATGTCGGCGTCCAGCAGGCCGACCTTGAGCCCCTGTGCCCGCAGGGCGAGGGCGAGGTTGCAGGCGGTGGTGGATTTGCCGACGCCGCCTTTGCCCGAGGCCACCGCCACGATGTGGCGCACGCCCGGAAGGGAGTTGCCCTGGCGCGGCGGCACCGGGGCGGCGCCCGGCTGGCGCGGCGCGCCGGGGCCGGGGGCGTTGGGCCGCTCGGAGGTGAGGCTCGCCAGCACGCTCGACACGCCGGGCAGCGCCAGCACCCGCCCCTCCGCCTCGCGACGGATCGGCTCGAACCGCTCGGCCTCGCTCGGATCGACCGAGATCGAGAACATCACGCGGTTGCCCGCATCGATCACCACCTGCGACAGGCGGCCGGAGCCGGGCAGCGTGGGGCCGCCGCTCGCGAGCGTGACGGTCGAGAGCGCGCTGAGCACGTCGTCGCGGGTGATGGCCAAGGGGAAGCTCCGTCGAGCGGTTCTTTGAACTCTTGTCCATCTAACCGCGCTTGCCGGAAACACCAGTCCGAAGACGATTTCCGCGCCGCCGCAGGCCACATCCGCGCAGGGCGCCCCTGAACCAACCCCGGCCTCGCTCGTTGTCGAGGCAATCTCGCCGGGATCGCGCGAAGCGCGCGCCGTCCTGATGCGCACGCAATTGTCTGAGTTGGAGAAGGCCCCCCATGCACCAGGGCAACCATCGCGACCACGAGGGCGCGAAGAAGCTCTTCGAGCTGACCAAGGACATCAAGGTCGCGATGCTGACCACCGCCGATCAGGCCGGCACGCTCAACAGCCGTCCGATGTGGAACAACGACATCGACGAGAACGGCGACATCTGGTTCTTCACCAAGCTGCATTCGCCCAAGACCGCCGAGATCAGCCGCGACAACCAGGTGAACCTCGCCTATTCCGATCCGTCGAGCCAGACCTACGTCTCGATCGCCGGCAAGGCCGAGGTGATCCGCGATCAGGCGCTGATCGACGAGAAGTGGCAGGAAAGCCTCAAGACGTGGTTCCCCAACGGCAAGAACGACCCCGAGGTCGGCCTGATCCGCATCCACCCGGAGCAGGGCGAGTACTGGGACAGCCCGTCCTCGACGATGGTCCATCTCTACGGCTACGTGAAGGCCACGCTGACCGGCGAGAGCCCGAAGACCGAGACCAAGAAGGTCAACCTCGCGTAAGCACTCCGGCAGTCTGAAAGTTTTGGACAAGCACTCCCACCCCGCTGGTGGGGGTGCTTTTTGCGTTGCGAGCGAGCACCTTAAAATCTAGCGTTGCTGTTGGAACGGCTCCATTAGAGCCTCCAAACTGGGTTTGAAACAACCTATGCGCCGCTTCGTCGTCGATCTTCTTGATTTTCTGTGCTTGGCCCTGATCGTTCTCGCGACGGTGCTCTGTTTTCTTGGCGGCGCTTTCGGCCCGAACGGCAACGTCGTTTTGGGCATGCTGGCTGCAATGGCTGCCTTCATCACAACCTCCGTGGCGATGGGAGCCATCCTTGCAATCACCGAGATAGCCAAGAACTCCCGGCGTATGGTTGCCTTGATGGAGCAGAGTGTTCCCCCGCGTCGTTGATTGGCCAATCGATTCCGGTCAAGGTTGCCCTGCTCTCAGAGAGGAAGCGCCCAAGGCCCATGCCCGACCTCGCGACACGGGTCTACAACCACAACTTCCGCATCGATCCGATCGTCCGCTCGCTGCTCGACACGGATTTCTACAAGCTGCTGATGGTGCAGATGATCTTCCGCCGTCACCGCGACGTGCGGGCGAGCTTCGCCATCCAGAACCGCTCGGTGCGGGTGCGCGTCGGCGACGAGATCGATCTCGGGGAACTGCGCGAACAGCTCGACCACGCCCGCACGCTCCGCCTCAGCCGGGGCGAATCGACATGGCTGCGCGGCAACACCTTCTACGGCAAGCGCCAGATCCTCTCCTCGGACTTCATGGCGTGGTTCGAGGGGTTTCGGCTGCCCGATTACGAGTTGGAAGCCCGCGACGGGCAGGTGGCGCTGACCTTCCACGGCCCCTGGGTCGAGACCACGCTGTGGGAGGTGCCGGCACTCGCGATCCTCAACGAGCTGCGCTCGCGCGCGGTGCTGCGGGATATGGGCAAATTCGAGCTGCAGGTACTCTACGCCCGCGCCATGACCCGCGTGTGGGAGAAGATCGAGCGGCTGAAGCGCCTGCCCGATCTCTCCATCGCGGATTTCGGCACGCGGCGGCGCCACGGCTTCCTGTGGCAGGACTGGTGCGTGCAGGCGATGAACGAGGGGTTGGACCCAAAAAACTTCCTCGGCACCTCGAACTGCCTGATCGCTCAGCGCCGCGAAGTCGAGGCGGTCGGCACCAACGCCCACGAATTGCCGATGGTCTACGCGGCGCTGGCCGGCGACGACGACGCGGCCCTGGCCGCCGCGCCCTACGCGGTGCTGGCCGACTGGCAGCAGGATTACGAGGGCAACCTGCTGGTGATCCTGCCCGACACCTACGGCACCTCCGGATTCCTGGACAACGCCCCCGACTGGCTCACCGCCTGGACCGGCATCCGCATCGATTCGAAGGACCCGATCGAGGGCGGCGAGGAGGCCCTGGCCTTCTGGCGCGCCCGAGGCTGCGACCCGCGCGAAAAGCTCGCGATTTTTTCCGACGGCCTCGACATCGAGGACATCGAGCGCATCCACGCCCATTTCCACGGCCGGATGCGGATCGGCTACGGCTGGGGCACCCGGCTCACCAACGATTTCCGCGGGCTGGTGCCGGACGGGCGGCTCGATCCGATCTCGGTGGTGTGCAAGGTGATCTCGGCCGAGGGGCGCCCGACCGTGAAGCTCTCGGACAACCCGAGCAAGGCGCAGGGGCCGGAGGCGGAAGTCGCCCGCTACAAGCGGGTGTTCGGCGTCGGCGAGCAGGCGGCGCTGCCGGTCTCGGTCTGAGGCACCCGTCACCCGGCGGTTCCGTTCGCGGCCAAAATGCTCTAGGCCCCTTTCCCGTGACGACCCGCACCGCGCTCTACGCCGGATCGTTCGATCCGGTCACCAACGGCCACCTCGACGTGGTCCGCCAAGCCTGTCGCCTCGTGCCGCGGCTGGTGCTGGCCATCGGCGTGCATCCGGGCAAGGCGCCTTTGTTCTCTGCGGACGAGCGCGCCGACCTGCTGCGCGAGACCTGCGGGCCGCTGGCCGCCGCCGAAGGCACGGAGTTGGAGGTCGTCACCTTCGACGACCTCGCGGTCTCGGCGGCGCGCCGCTGCGGCGCCGGCCTGTTCATCCGCGGCCTGCGCGACGGCACCGACCTCGATTACGAGATGCAGCTCGCCGGCATGAACGGCGCCATGGCGCCCGAGGTCCAGACCGTGTTCCTGCCGGCCTCCACCGGCGTGCGGCCGATCACCGCGACGCTGGTCCGCCAGATCGCCGCCATGGGCGGCGACGTCACCCCTTTCGTGCCGCCGGCCGTCGCCGCGCGGCTCTCGGCGCGCTTTGCCAAAGCTTGAAACCCAACGGAGCCCAGCCCCGCATGAACCGCCGCCACGCCGTCCTCGGCCTCGCCCTCAGCGCGACTCTCGCCTTCGCCGCCCCCGCGCTCGCGGGCGAGAACACCGTCAACCTCGAGACCAAGGACGGGAAGATCACGATCGAGCTGCGGCCCGAGATCGCGCCGAAGCACGTCAAGCAGCTTAAGACGCTGATTAGCCAAGGCTTCTACGACGGCCTGAAGTTCCACCGCGTCATCGACGGCTTCATGGTCCAGACCGGCGATCCGAAGGGCAACGGCACCGGCGGCTCGTCGCTGCCGAACATCCCGGCGGAGTTCTCCTCGGCCCCGTTCAAGCGCGGCACCGTCGGCATGGCCCGCTCGGGCGATCCGAACTCGGCCAACTCCCAGTTCTTCATCTGCCTGGGCGACGCGGACTTCCTCAACAACAACTACACCGTCGTCGGCGTCGTGACGTCGGGCATGGACGTGGTCGACAAGATCAAGAAGGGCTCCAAGTCGAACAACGGTTCGGTGCAGGACCCGGACAAGATCGTGAAGATGACGCTGGCGAAATGACGCGTCGCGGAGGCACGCCATAAGGGCCCCGGCCCCTCGGGCCGCCTTGCTGGCCCTCGCCCTGCTTCTGCCGGGCGGGGCCAATGCGCTCGGGTCGCTTGAACCCTGGCGCTCGCTGCCGCAAACCCTGAGAGGCACGCTGCGGGTCCCGCTGCTGGCGGGCGAGACCGGGCCGGGCCCGGTCGATACCCTCAAGGAGCTGTTTCCGGCGCTCGCCGCCTGCTGGGAGGCGCCCGAGGGGCTGGCCAAGTTCGAGCGCACCGAGATCACGGCGCGCCTCGCGCTGCGCCGGGACGGCTCGGTGATCGGCACGCCGCGGATCACCTTCTCGAAGACGCCGGGCGACGAACGGGCTCGGGACATCCTGATCCGGGCGACGCTCGACGCGATCGCCCGCTGCACGCCGGTCCGGCTCACGCCGGCCTTGGGCGGTGCCATCGCGGGGCGCCCCCTGGCGCTGCGCTTCATCTACGACGGACCCAGAGGACAGGGAATCTGACAATGGCCGACACCAACGAGACGATCGTCCTCGAGACGACTAAGGGCCGCGTCGTCATCGCGCTGCGCCCCGACCTCGCCCCGAACCATGTCGAGCGCATCAAGACGCTGGCGGGCCAGGGCTTCTACGATGGCGTGCCGTTCCACCGCGTCATCGACGGATTCATGGCCCAGACCGGCGACCCGACCGGCACCGGTTCGGGCGGCTCGGAGCTGCCGGACCTGAACGCCGAGTTCAACGCCGAGCCGCACGTGCGCGGCACCTGCTCGATGGCCCGCACCAACTTCCCGCACTCGGCCAACTCGCAGTTCTTCATCTGCTTCTCGGACGCCCGCTTCCTCGACCGCCAGTACACGGTGTGGGGCAAGGTGATCGAGGGCATGGACGTGGTCGACACGATCAAGCGCGGCGAGCCCGTGCGCGATCCCGACCGGATCGTGAAGGCCACCGTCGCCGCCGCCTGACGAATGACCGGGCGGGGCTTGAAAACCCCGCCCGGCTCCGGCCTTCTGAAGGGCATGTCTCGCCCTTCGCCCTATCCCGGTCCGGCCGCGTGAGCGCCCGCATCGACCTCAACGCCGATCTCGGCGAGGGCTTCGGGCCCTGGCGCATGGGCGACGACGCCGCTCTCCTCGACATCGTCACCTCGGCCAACGTCGCCTGCGGCTTTCACGCGGGCGATCCCGACATCATGGTCGAGACCGCCGCCGTCGCGAAGGCGCGGGGCGTCGCCATCGGGGCCCATCCGGGTTTTCACGATCTGCGCGGGTTCGGCCGGCTGCGCATTCAGGAAAGTCCGCAGCGCATTGAGCGCGACATCGCCTATCAGATCGGTGCGCTTCAGGCCTGCGCGGCGCTGGCCGGCGCCCGCGTCACCCACGTGAAGGCGCACGGGGCGCTCGCCAACCTTTCGAACGAGGACGACGCCGTCGCCGACGCGCTGGCCCGCGCGGTCGCGGGCGTCGACCGCGATCTCGTCCTCATGGTGATGCCGGGCCTGCCCGCCGAGCGGGCGGGCGAGCGCGCCGGCCTGCGGCTGATGCGCGAGGTCTACGCCGACCGGGGTTATTCCGGAGATGGCACGCTCATGCCGCGCTCCATGCCGGGGGCCGTCATCCACGATGCCGGGGGGGCAGCGGATAGGGTCGTCCGCATGGTGTCCGAGGGCGCCGTGTTCACGGCGGACAACCGAAGAATCCCGGTGGCGATCGATACGGTCTGCGTCCACGGCGACAACCCGGCGGCGCTCACGATGGCGCGGGCGGTGCGCACCGAACTCGAAGCGGCGGGTTTCATCCTGAAGCCATTCGCGGAGCCGTGACGGGCCATGCCGCATTGCGGCATGGCCCGAGGGATCGAAACGGCCTCGCTCACGGTTTCTTGAGCGGCGGCGCCCCATGGGACGTGGCCGTGCGTGGCAGCGTCGGGACATCCGGGCCGATATGAAAAGATTCACCTCCGGCGACGGCTTCGTCGTCCCGCCCCGGCCCACCCGGATCGCCGCCGCCGAGACGCCGGGCGCTCCGCTCGCCTCCTCCATGGTGGTGTTCGCGATCATCGTCGCGGGCTTATATCTCGGCCGCGAGGTGCTGATCCCCATCGCCATCGCGGTGCTGCTGTCCTTCGTGCTCGGGCCGCTGGTGAACCTGCTGCGGCGGTTGCGGCTTCCCCGCTTCGCCGCGGTGCTGGCGGCCGTGCTGTTCGCCTCCGGGATCATCGGTGGGCTCTCCGCCGTCATCGGCGTGCAGGTCGCCGACCTCGTGCAGGACGTGCCGCGCTACCAGCACACGATCGAGCGCAAGGTGCAGGGTCTGCGCGAGGGCTCGCTCGGCCGGACGATGGATTACATCGCCAACATGAACCGGGCGATCCACCAGGGCGGCGAGGAAGAGAAGAAGCCCGAGCCGGCCAAGCCCGAAAATTCCTCCAAAGCCAATCCGCCCAAGGCGGAGCCGCCCAAGCCCATCATCGTGCAGGTGGAGGAGCGCCGCCCGAGCCCGCTCGAACTCGCCACGACCGTCCTCTCCCCCGTGATGCAGCCGCTCGCCACCGCGGGCATCGTCGTCGTCGTGCTGCTGTTCGTGCTGATGCAGCGGGAGGACCTGCGCGACCGGCTGATCCGGCTCGCCGGCTCCAGCGACCTCCATCGCACCACGGTGGCGATGGACGACGCGGCGCGGCGGCTGTCGCGCTACTTCCTCGGCCAGCTCGCCCTCAACACCGCCTTCGGCGTCGTGATCGGCCTCGGGCTGTGGATCATCGGCGTGCCCAACCCCGTGCTGTGGGCGATCTTCTCCGCGATGATGCGGTTCGTGCCGTATATCGGCGCCGTCCTCTCGGCGATCCTGCCGCTGGCGCTCGCCGCCGCGGTCGATCCCGGCTGGGGCATGATGCTGGCGACCCTGATCCTGTTCGCGGTGATCGAGCCGCTGGTCGGCCACGTGATCGAGCCGCTGGTCTACGGCCACTCGACCGGGCTCTCGCCGTTCTCGGTGCTGATCTCGGCCCTGTTCTGGACCTGGCTGTGGGGGCCCGTCGGCCTGCTGCTCTCGACGCCGCTCACCGTCTGCCTCGTCGTGCTCGGGCGCCACGTCGACCGGCTCGAATTTTTGGACGTGCTGTTCAGCAACCGCCCGGCCCTGACCCCGGTCGAGAACTTCTATCAGCGCATGCTCGCCGACGATCCCGAGGAGGCGCAGGAGCATGCGGAGATGATCCTGCAGGAATGCTCGCTCTCGGCCTATTACGACGACGTGGTGCTCAAAGGCCTCGAACTCGCCGCCCGCGACGCGGCGCGCGGCGTGCTGACCCCGGACCAGAAGGCCGACATCCGCACCTCGATCACGGCGCTGGTCGAGGATCTGGAGGCGCGCGAGGACGGTCTGCCGGAGCGAAGCAAGACATCCAAGCTGATCCCGCCGACGGAGGGCGACATCGCCTGCTCGTCCGAGCCGATCCCCGATCCGTCCCCGGACGACCTGCCCGACGCATGGCGCCGGGAGGGAGCGGTGCTGCTCGTGGCGGGCCGCGGCTTCCTCGACGGGGCGGCGACGGCCATCGCCGACCAGTTGCTGCGCAAGCGCGGCTTCGGCACGCGGCAGGTGCCGTTCGCCGAAGTGGCCCGCGTGCGCCTCGACGCCTGGGACCCCGGCACGCCGCAGGCCGTCTGCGTGATCTCGCTGGCGCTCTCGGGCGAGCCGGCCCATCTGAGCCGCCTCGTCGGTCGCCTGCGGCGCAAGCTCGACGCCGTGCCGCTGGTGGCCGGCCTGTGGCGCCTCGACGAGCCGATACTGTCCGACGAGACGATGCGGGCCAAGCTCGGCGCCGACGACCACGTCACCTCCCTGCGCGACCTCGTCGAGACCGTGCTGACGCTCGCCCGCAGCGGCGGAACCGTGGTGGAGCCCGTGCGCCGAGGGGCCGCGGTCCCGCCGCGTCAGGCGTTGCCGGAGGCGGTGTGATCAGGGCGAGTTGGCTGCCTTGATCAATTCCTCGAAGCGCTCGATGTTCTTCGAATGACAGAGCTGGTTGTCGAGGTAGGATTGCACCGCACCGGATAACCACCAACTCATGGACAGAGACTTGATACGATCCGCAGGCTTCTCTGCGCCTGCCGATCGCTCGATCGGCAGGAGAGAACAAGTTGTCTTATCGTCGTGTGAAGTGGCCTTGTCGTAGACGCGGAACGATATCAGCCGGCTCGGCTCCTTCTTGGCGTCGCGGCCTTTGTCCAGCGCATCCGAGGTCGCGTTGAAGGCCTCGGCCGCGTGACCATCCCTCGTCCCCACAAGTGCGCCGAAGGGAGCCGTGAAGGTTGCGTGCCAAGACTCCAAGAGCTTATCCCGGCTCGGGACGCCTTGCCCCTCGCCCGTTTCGGAAATCGGCGTATTCGTTATATGAACGATGACCGGCTTAAGGCCCTCCAAATCGCCGCCCAACTCGGAGATGGCTTGGGCGAGTTCGCGGGCCGTCGTCAAACCTTCGTTCTCGAAGTAGCCGCCATCCACAAGCATATCGACCAGACTTCCCGTTTTTGGGGGTGTCGCTCCCGACGATGTGAGGCCGCCGCCCCCGCATTTTGCCTCTTCCGGAGAGCAGGGACGCCGGATGCCGGCCTGAGGCGAGATGATGGGGAAGCGGGCGCTGACGACAGCACTCGTCGAGAGGCGGAACGCCTGCTGGGGTGGAACCGCATCGGGCGCGGTTTTTTCGTCCGAGCATCTATTTGGCCGGCGATCTGGCTGGTCGTAAGTCTCGAACAGGTCCACGGCCGCGCGGAACAGGCGCTTCTCGCTTTGTCCGTTACATTGGAACGGGAGGAGATCGGAGACGATGGACCGGCGCCCGTCTCGTGCAGATGTCGTATTGAGGAGGAGCAGGGGCGTCCACCGGTCTTGCGCCCCTGTGAAATCGCCGAGCGCACGCCTCAAGCCGACATCCCCCGTCTTCGAATCCGACGGTACGACGGCCTCGTAGTGCTCTTCGATCGCTTCCTCCAGAAGGACGGCACGATCCTTCATCTTAAGATGGTGGAGCGGAAAGCCGAACAGGTCGCGGAATACGAGGCCGACGAAGGGTCGCGACAGGAAGTCGCCCGACGTGAGGATTTGGAGGCACTCCTTCCAAGTATATGGCCCCTTGGATCGTTCGGAAGATTTAAACCACGACGGTTGCACATGCATGCAGGGAGCCGCCTTGCCCCCACCCGAATCGTCGAGGGCGGCTCGGATGGCGGCCGCTCCAACAGCCCCACCGGAGACGCCGGAGATTGCAAATAGACGATGTCGCAGATCGATCCGGTCGTCATCGAGCATCGCGCCAACAACAGACGCGCTGAAGAACGCCGCACGACTCGCACCTCCAGCGCTCGCGATGATGATGGGTTGCGCCGTGCATTCGCCTTGTGAGGTGCCGCAATTGCCTTTTTTCCATCGTCTCACGGCGTCGGCCAGTTGGCTGCGGGAGACTCGGTCGGCTGAGGCACCGGTGAGCGGACGCAGATCGTGGAACGTTGCCGACAGACCTCCGGTGAGGATGGCGAAGCCGAGGATGGGAGCTGCGATGAACGGGAAACGATAGCGGTGCGAGAGCATCGACAGGAAGCCGAGCAGGACGACCGGAAGACTCAGCACGAACACGACGAAGACGGCCCGCGGAGCCAGCCACTCGATCCAATCCGGCCAAACCAGCAAAGCGATCCAGATGCCGACAAGTGCGATCATGAGCAGGATCGATGCGGCGTCCAAAGCGCCGGGCTTACGATGTGCCGAGGTTTTTGCACCCAACGCCGGAGCACGGCGAAAGAACCAGAACGGCTCGCTTTCAATAAGCAGGTCTTGATCTCGGCCCCAAACGAATTCGCTTAGATAGGTCGGCCAGCTTTGGTAACGGGTATTTGAGTCAACGAAGGCGCGTCGCAGAACGATGTAGCCGCCGTAGGACAGGAGCACGACAGCTGCGTACCCAAGTAGGCGGAACGGAGTCTTCAAACCGAGTACGTCTTCGATCGGCCGGATATCGATGGCAGCTTGGACGACCCCGTACAATACCGATACAATACAAAGGAGTCCCAAAAGGCGTGGAACCCAAGCTGCTGCGAGCCGATAGCGGTCGCGAGCCGAACGCAGGTCGCGATCATGTGGTGGCCAAGCCCCATCACGAATCGCCCAGGCCTGCTGCTCGAGCGCTTTGCGAGCGACATAGTGAACGATGATCGCCCATCCGAGCACCAGACCAAAATATACAGACGAGTAAAGATTGTACGATTCCCGTTCAAGAAAGAGATCGCGCGCGGGCTCTGCAAGTAAAAATAGCATCAAAGCCAAAAATGCACTCGTTGCACTGACGCGACAGACCCATATAACCTTCGTCCAGCGAGTCAAAAAATCCCAAATTTGCAGCAATATCCTCACCAACATCGCTAATTCCTCGCAGCTGAAGTTTCGTCAAAAAATTATTGGACGCATTTATTACTCGCTGGGCTTTAACACTCCGCTCCGACGCCGTGCGGTAATGCTCTGTCGCCTCGTCATAAGCTCGGCGATGTCGAGAAGCGCAGACCTCTTGTCAGAACCTGGCGACAGAAGGTCGGCGTCAGCAATTGGTTGTCGGTTAGGGGGATTCGGCTCTGGTCATGCTGGCTGATACAAGCGACCATCATCGCCGAGAAGGTGGCCCGCTTCTGCGCCGTCGCGTCGAGGGCGCCGTCGGGTTTGGCGACCAGGGCGACCAGCAGCGTCCCGTACTGGCTCAAGATCATCGAGTAGGCATCGTGCCCGATGACGCCGTTGGCGTAAGCTTGACAGGCCGCGTAGAGACCGTCGCGCAGCGCCAGAACCGCGGAACTCCGGCCCGCGAGTTGTGTCACCTTCTCGGTCTGCGTGAAGTCGCCGGAGAGCTTACCCGTTCCCTTTTTCTCGATGGAGACGTCCGCCTCCGCCTTACCGGTGCGACCGAACTCCACCGCATAATCCGGGCTCGGCTCGGTGCAGACGATGGGCAAAAGAGATCCGCCGGGGCCCGGACGGGGCCGCTCCGTCACCAGCCTCAAATTGCCGGTCGTTGCCAATGTCGTCGAAGTCCCGAACTGCAATTGGGTGACTTTCGCACTGGGCGTATCGCAGGCCGACACGAGACATGCCAAAGCAATCGACAGAAATACGCGCATATTGACCCCGCTGCCATTTATTTTATGATTTATTACTTCACGTACGAGTATTCGACAGTACCCGTTTTAGCAAAGCATGTCGGGAACCATAGGGCGGCCGCTGCGCGCGTGCAATAAAAAATTAAACGATTGCTGTGGAGTGGCAACGGAAATGTTTCGGCGACGGAATCGCCATCGACGCATACTGACTTGGAGCATAAATGAAATCGTAATCACAATTCTATGTTAAATATTGAAATATATCAAATGACATTCGCTGCAGAGACTATTCCGAAATTTATCTTTTAAATAATTTTGCTGGCAAAACGCGTTCGAAGGTTCGATATTTCGACTGGCCTCGCGCGACGTTGCTTCAGGTCGGAGTTGCCGTCGGCGCAGGCTGATCCGCCCGGGCAAAGCGTCCTTCACGATCACGGGTCGGGCTAACGACGCGCTTCGATTCGAGGGCGGACCGGGTTGACGCGGCGGCCTCGCGGCGGCTTCGTTGAGGCGGCAGCAGGAGGCCGTCCCTTCGATGAGCGTCGTCGATCTCGCCCGGTTCATGGAAGACCTCGCCATCCAGTCCGGAGCGGCGATCCTGCCGTTCTTCCGGGCGCATTTCGGCCTGGACGACAAGTCCCACGGCACCGGCCACGCCTTCGACCCCGTCACCGAGGCCGACCGCGCCGCGGAAGTGGTGATGCGGCGGATGATCCAGGACCGGTTTCCCGGCCACGGCATCCTGGGCGAGGAGTTCGGCGCCGAGCGGACCGATGCCGAATGCGTCTGGGTGCTCGACCCCATCGACGGCACCCGCGCCTTCATTGCCGGCCTGCCGACCTGGGGCACGCTGATCGGCCTGACGCACCACGGCGCGGCGGTGCGCGGGCTGATGCACCAGCCCTACCTGCAAGAGCGCTTCCTCGGCGACGGCAAGTCTGCCACCGTGCGCAGCCCCAAGGGCGAGCGCCCGCTCCACACTCGCCGCTGCGACGCGCTGTCGAGCGCGATCCTCGCCACCACCGATCCGCGCCTGTTCGCGGAGGGCGAGGAGGGCGAGCGCTACCGCGCGGTCGAGGGCGCGGTGAAGATGTCGCGCTATGGGGCGGATTGCTACGCCTATTGCATGCTCGCGGCGGGCCAGATCGACCTCGTGGTGGAAGCGGGCCTGAAGCCCTACGACATCGTCGCGCTGATCCCGATCGTCGAAGGCGCGGGCGGCGTCGTCACCGCCTGGGACGGCGGCCCGGCCACCGGCGGCGGGCGGATCGTGGCCGCGGGCAGCCCGCGCCTGCACGAGGCGGCGCTGAAGCGGCTCGACCCGTAGGCGCCGTCTCAGGCGGCGTGGACGCGGCTCAGGAAGGTCTCGATCGCGCTGCGGAGATCGTGCGAGCCGGCATTCACCCGAAGCGCGCTGCCGCGGACCTGATCGGCCAGCGCCTCGCCGGAGGCCGCCGCCTCCTGCACCTCGCCGATGCTCTCGGAGACGGTGCGCACGTCGGTCGCCGCCCGGGCGATGGCGCCGGCGATCTCCTGGCTCGCCTGCCCCTGCTGCTCGGCCGCCACCGCGACGTCGGCGGCGATCTCGTTCATCTGCGCGATGGTGCGGCCGATGGAGCCGATCGCCGCGACGGTGCCGTCGGCCGCCGACTGGATCGCGGCGACCTGCCCGGTGATCCGGTCGGTCGCCGCCGCGGTCTGGCCGGCCAGCGCCTTCACCTCGGCGGCCACCACCGCGAAGCCGCGGCCCGCGGCCCCCGCCCGCGCCGCCTCGATGGTGGCGTTGAGGGCGAGCAGGTTGGTCTGCTCGGCCACGCTGCGGATCAGCGTGACGACGAGATCGATCTCGCCCGCCGCCCGCGACAGCGACGCCACCACGCTCTCGAGCCGCTGCGTGTCCGTCATGGCGAGCGTGGCGATCTCGCTGGTGTGGCGCACCCGCTCCTCGATGATGCGGGCGGAACTCGACAATTCCTCCGCCGCGCTGGCGACGCCGTGGACGAGGCCCGCCGACTGGTTCGAGGCCGCCGCGACCCGGGCCGCCTGCGCGGTGGTGTTGCCGGCGGCCTCCGAGAGGGCGTCGGCGGCGCCCTGCATCGTCGCGGCGAAGCCCGCGAGGTCGGCCACCGTGCGGCCGGTCTCGGCCTCGAAATCCTGCGTCGCCGCGGCGAGGCGGCGCGCGCGGGCCGCGTCCCCGGCGCCCCGCGCCTCGGCATCCGCCGCGAGCGCCCGCTTCTCGATCAGGTCGGCGCGGAACGCCTCGATCGCCCGGGCCATCTCGCCGACCTCGTCGCTGCGGGTCGTAAAGGGAACGGACAGGTCGAGGCGGGCGGCGGCGAGGTCGCGCATCGTCGCCCGCAGGCGGTCGAGGGGGCGCCGGACCTGCGTGGCGATGATCCAGAAGGCGGCGGCCAGCCCGATCACCAGCGCCAGCGCGGGCGCGCCGACCAGCGTCAGCGTCGCCTGCCGCTCGGCCTCGGCCGCATGCTGGCGCTGCACGCCGAGACGGGCGAGCACCTCGCGCCCGACCCGGTTGATCTCGGCGACCATGCGCTCGCGATTCTTCACCGTCGCCTCGTCGGTCGCCTGGATCAGGGCGGCCTTGGGCGAGAGCGTCAGGCCCATCTCCGCGGTCTCGGTCTGGTAGGCCAGAAACTCCTTGACCGCGAGATCGAGGCGGCGCTTGCGCTCCGGGCTGAGCTGCCCTTCGGTCGCGGCGAGGAACGGTCCGCGGGCCTGCTCGACCTCGGAGAGCGCCTCCTGCAACGCCGCGAGGTGGGTCTGGGCCTCACCCGTATCGCCCGCGGAGTAGAGGGCCGTCGCCCGCACCACCGCGTGCTCGATCGCGTGGGCCAGCGTGCGGGCCTGGAGGGCTGCGTCCCACACCGCCTCGGTCGCGGCAGCGCGCTGGCGCGCCTGCTCGGATTGGCGCAGCGCGAAGGCCGAGATGCCGACGGCAACGAGGCCGAGCAGGCCGACGACGACCGCGAGCTTGTGCCCGAGGGTGATGCGCATCGCAGTTCCGCGAGATCGTTGAGGTTCGCGAAAAGCTTTGCGCGGGGCGCGCTTACCCGAAGTTTAAATCGAGCCGGCAAACCGGCGAGACCTCAAGCCGAAGTGATCCGCATACGCAAAACCTTGGCAACAACGCAGAACGATATTTCCTCAAGCCTTCGCTCTACGCTGTGAGCCGGCGTTTTGATTCCGCCAAAGCCTGTCCTCACTCAGGCAACGGCCCGGGCCTGCGCGGACGTGCCTTCCGCC
This sequence comes from Methylorubrum subtropicum, assembly GCF_038442325.1. NCBI lineage: Bacteria > Pseudomonadati > Pseudomonadota > Alphaproteobacteria > Hyphomicrobiales > Methylobacteriaceae > Methylorubrum > Methylorubrum subtropicum. Next base: position 88,510 of record NZ_JBBXMW010000004.1, read on the forward strand.
GGGAGCGCCTGCCCCGGCACGAACGCGTCGAACGCCGCCCAGAAATCGGCCCGCACCGCGTCGCATTCGGTCAGGATCTCGTGGCGGGCGCCGGGGAGCACGATGAGGTGGCCGGTCTTGAGGCGGGCGGCGAACCGCTCGATGGCCGGGGTGCTGCACACCGGGTCGGCGCCGGCGGCGACGATGAGGCAGGGGATGCGGATGCGCCGGACCGTGGCGGGCTTGGCCAGCGTCTGCATTGCCCGGAAGGCCGAGGCGAGCCACGCGATGGACGGATCGCCGACCGCGCCCGCGCCGACGACGCGGGCGGCCTCCGCGTTGCGCGCGTAGCGGGCCGGATCGGTCGAGAGGCGGTTGCCCGCGAACGGCTTCGTCGCGAGCGAGTGCGGCTTGCCGAACGGGATGTAGCAGCGCCCGAGCCCGAGCCGGTGCAGTCCGCGCGCGAGCACCGAGACGCCCGCGGGCCAGCGCACCATGCGGATCGCCAGCATCGGCGCGACGGTGACGAGGCGGCGGAACGGCAGCCAGCCCTCCGCCGCGCCGGTGAGCGCCACCGCGCCGCCCATGGAATGGGCGAGCGCGAAATGCGGCTCGGGCATGGAGGGCACCATCACCTGCTCGACCACCGCCAGCAGATCGAGCCGGTAATCGTCGAAGTGGCGGACATGGCCCTTGTGGGCGTCGCGCACCTGCCGGCCGGAATCCCCCTGGCCGCGCCAATCGAAGGCGACGACGCAGAAGCCGCGGGCGCGCAGTTCCGCAATCGTCTCGTAGTACTTCTCGATGAACTCGGCCCGGCCCTGAAGCAGGCAGACCGTGCCCTTCACGGTCCGCGTGGTCGGGCGCCACGTCGCGGCGCGCAACGGCACGCCGTCGGCGGTCTCGACCGGCACGAGGCGGGCGCCCGGCGGGACGGGCAGGCCGGGGATGGGGCGCAGCGTCAGCACGTGCAGATCATCCCCGCGGTTCGATCGCAAAATCTTCGAATCCGCACTCTTGCGCGGTTTTTCCGCCCCACCAATATCACGGATGCGCCGGCCGATACGGCGGCGCGAAGGTCCGGCCCTCGGGCGGACCCGACCATACACAGCATGTTGCTTCTTTCGGAGGATATGTGATGCGTCAGTTCGATCTGGCTCCCCTGTACCGTTCCACCGTCGGCTTCGACCGCCTCTTCGCGGCTCTCGACGGGTTCGTGAGCGCCGAGCAGGCCCCGACCTACCCGCCCTACAACATCGAGCGCACCGCCGAGAACGTCTACCGCGTGACGGTGGCCGTGGCCGGCTTCACCGAGGCCGACCTCTCGATTGAGGTGAAGGAGAATGCGCTGACCATCAAGGGTGAGCGCCAGCAGGCCGAGAACAAGGCCGAAATCCTGCACCAGGGCATCGCCGCCCGCGCCTTCGAGCGCCGCTTCCAGCTCGCCGACCACGTCCAGGTGACGGGCGCCAGCCTGGAGAACGGCCTCCTCCACGTCGATCTCGTCCGCGAGGTTCCGGAGGCGAAGAAGCCGCGCCGCATCGAGATCGCCAGCCGCGCCTCGAGCCAGCCGGTGATCGAGGGCAAGGTCCACCAGCAGGCCGCGTAATCTCAGCGGTCACCCGTTCAGGGGAGCGCCCCGGCCGAAAGGCCGGGGCGTTTTCGTTCGTGGCTATTTGCCCTTCCTCCAACCCACCCCCCTCATCCTGAGTTGCTGCGAAGCAGCCTCGAAGGAGGGCTCCAGTCTGCGCGCGTCCCCTGGGGCCCTCCTTCGAGGGCGCCGCTGCGCGCCGCCACCTCAGGATGAGGGGGTTGGATGGGAGTTAAGTACCTCCAAAATAAATCAAAAATCCCCGAAGCGGTCGTTGCGGCTCGGCTCGTAGCAGGTGAAGCCGACGAAGCAGGCCGGGGTGTCGCGGGCGGGGACGAAGGCGCGGCGGCCGATCTCGGTGGGCTCGCAGAAATTGCGGTCGCGCACGAAGCGGTCGTAGGTCTGGCCGCCAGTGCCGAGCACGGCCGCGCCCTGGCGCAGCACCACGTTGCGGGCCTGGGCGCAGGTCATGTCCACGGTCGAGGGGCGCTGCGCGGCGGCGGGGACGAGGCCGGCGGCGAGCAGGGCGGCGGCGAGGGCGAGGCGCATCGGGAGTGTCCGGAGGAGAGCGAATTGCCCTCTCAACGGGCAGCCCTCACGGATGTATCCCGTCGAGGTGGGGCATCAGAACGACGCTCTCCTGCTCGTTCGGATCGGTGCGGGCGATGATCGCCGTGCAGGGCTCGCTCGGACTCGGGTTGTAGGGCAGGTGCGGCACGCCCGCCGGGATGTAGAGGTAGTCGCCGGGCTTCAGTTCGGCGTGATGCTCCAACGCTTCGCCCCACCACATCCGCGAGGTGCCGCTGAGCGCGTAGATCGCGGTCTCGTGGCCCTCGTGCTTGTGCGCCTTGGCCCGCGCGCCGGGCGGGATCGTCACCATCTGCAGGTGGAGGCCGGTCGCGCCCGCCGATTCCGCCGAGATGCCGGGGGCGTAGAGCAGCGCCTGCTTGCCGGTGAAGGTCTCGCCCGGCCGCACCACCCGGCAGACGGGCGCGCTCATCGTCTCACAGGTCCCCGAAGGCGAACTGGCCCTGCGGCGCGGGCTTGCGCGGGGCGGTCTTCGCCCCCGCCTTGGCACCGGACTTCGCCGTCGTCTGCCCGGCCGACTTGCCGATGACCCGCGTCGGGCGCGGCTTCGGGTCGGCGCGCATACGGGCCTTGGCCCTGTCGCGGGCGACCGCCTCAGGAGCGTGCGGATCGTCGTCGAGCCATTTGCCGCGCTTCAACACCTCGTTGACCCGGCCCTGGTTGACCCCGACCTTGAAGGCGATCTCCTGCTGGGTCATGCCGGTGGCGGCGTGCAACTCCTGAATCTGGCGGGCGAGTTCGGGCGTCATCTTCTGGCCGGTGAGGCGGCGAGCCGGGCGGATGGTGCGGGTCTGCCGGTCGCGCTCGCGCAGGCGCTCCAGCAGGGCGAGCGCCATGTGCATGCCGTGCTCGCGCAGGGCCTCCTCGAACTCCTTCAGCGTCGCCATGGCCGGCTCCTCGCCCGATCCCGAAACGGGCCCGTCGGCGAAACGCCGCGCGTGTACCCGAAGTTGCCGGCCAAGAGACGCGCGCGCAGGCGGCGTGGCAAGGGGTAAAACGCGAACACGGGCGTCTTTCCACTGTGCGAAGGTGCTGCGACCCCGCCGGCTTGGCACCCCCCGCCGCGCTCGGCTAAACCGCTGGCGATACTGGATCGCGCGAGAGCCGTTTCGACATGATCAGCCCCATCCTCCCGGTCTCCCGCAGCGAGGCGAATCCGGGGGCACCCGGCCTCGTCGAGGCGCTGGAGAGCGGCTCGGTGCTGGTGTTTCGCGACCTCGACTTCCCCCTCGACGCGTTCGAGCGACGCTTCGTCGAGCGCCCGTTCGCCGACGGCAAGGCCAAGAACGTCTCGATCCGCAATGAGACCGCCGAGTTGCGGGGCGCCGCGGGCAGCGACGAGGAGCAGGAGCGCCTGCGCGCCCTGCTGGTGCGCTACCGCCGCTTCGCCGAAGAGCTAATCGCCACCTACCTCCCGGCCTATGCCGGCAAGGTAAACCTCGCCGGCACCTCCTACCGGCCGTTCGACGTCGACAAGCGCAAGCTGAGCTGGCGGCGCGACGACACGCGCATGCATGTCGATGCCTTCCCCTCGAACCCGATCGGCGAGCGGCGCATCCTGCGCATCTTCCGCAACATCAACGCCGAGGGGCAGCCGCGCCACTGGCGCGTCGGCGAGGCATTCGGCGACATGGCGGAGAAGTTCCTGCCCAAGCTGCCGGGCTATTCCGGCCTCTCGGCGAGCCTGCTCGCGGCGCTCAAGATCACCAAGGCCAAGCGCTCGGAATACGACCACCTGATGCTGCACCTGCACGACGCCCTGAAGCGCGACCTCGATTATCAGGCGAAGGCGCCGCAGGCGGACGTGCACTTCCAGCCCGGCGAGACCTGGGTGACGTTTTCCGACCTCGTGATGCACGGCGCGATGGGCGGCCGCTACATGCTGGAGCAGACCGGCTACCTCGCCGTCGCCGACCAGGCCGACCCGGACAAGGCGCCGCAGCGGATTCTGGCGAAGAAGCTCGGGCGCCCGCTCAAGCACTGAGCGTCCGCGGGGTCAGCCACGGGCCACGGGCGCGTCGTTGGTCCCGGTAAAATCCCGCCACAGCAGGATCAGCGCGGCCATCACCGCCGGTCCGACGAACAGGCCGACGAGCCCGAAGGTCTCGACGCCGCCGAGGATGCCGAGCAGCACCCACAGGAACGGCAACTGCGTGGTGCCGCCGATCAGCGCCGGCCGCACGAAGTGGTCGGCGACGAACGTGATGACGAGGCCCGCCACCACGACGACGATGGCCGGCACCACCGCCCCCTTGGCCACCAGCAGCAGCGCCGCGAGCCCGAAGGCGACGGGGGCGCCGAACGGGATCATCGCGGCGACCGCGGTGAAGGCCCCGAGCAGCACCGGGTGCGGCACGCCCGCGAAATAGTAGACGATCCCGAGCAGCACGCCCTCGCCGAGCCCGACCAGCACGAGGCCATCGACGGTGCCGTGGACGGATGCCGCCATCTGCCGGGCGATCCGCTCGCCGTGCGGTCCGAACAGGCGCCGGCTCGCGGTGAGCACCCGACCCGCCAGGGTCCGCCCGTCGCGGAACAGGAAGAACATGGCGAGCAGGCAGAACGCCACCAGCACGATCCGGTGGACGATGCCGCGGCCGACATTGCGGCCGAGATCGCGGTTCGAGGCGGTGTTGAGCCGCTCGGTGAGTTCGTGCGCCCAGCCGGCATGCGCCAGATGCGCGTTCCACCAATCGCTCACGGCCTGCGCGCCGTAGGGCAGATGGGCGACGAAATTCGGCACCGGGATGCCGTTGCGCTCGGCCTCGCGGGCATAGGCCAGCACGTCGTGCGCCTCGCGCAGGGCCTCGACCGCGAGCGCCACCACCGGCAGCAGCAGGGCCAGCGCCACAAGCCCGGTGAACAGCGCCGGCCAGAGGATGTTGTGCCGCCCCGGCGGAGAGAATCTGAGCGCCCGCTCGTAGAGCGGCCAAAGGGCGACCGCGAGCACCACCGCCCAGACCAGCGCACGCAGAAAGTCCGACAGGATGTAGAGGCCGAGCCCCAGGAGCCCGATGGCCAGGGCGGCGCGGCAGAGACCTTGCGTCCGCTCGCTCTCGGGAGCGGACGGGGTGAAGGGCCGCGGCCCCGTTTGATTTTTTGGGGGCGTAATTTTGGGGGGCATTTTCGCCGCCTCGCTCGGCTCGTCACCGCAACGGTGGCGGGGGCCAAGTATGGCGGTCGACCCAGCGGTCCAGCCCTGTGGCTCAGGCGGCGCGGTCGCGTCCCTGCGCCTTGGCGCGATAGAGCGCGGCATCGGCCCGCTCGATGCCTTGCGCAAAATCCCGGTCGCCGGGCTCGATTCCGGCGACGCCGAGGCTGATCGTGCAGGGCGGCAGGTCCGGCAGGCGGCGCAGCCTGCGGCCGAGCGCGTGGCGGACCTCGTCGGCGAGCGCGCTCGCCTCGGCCCGGCTCGCCTCGGGCAGCACCATCACGAATTCGTCACCGCCCAGTCGGGCGATCTCGGCGTGTGCCGGCAGCACGGCGCGGACGCTCTCGACCAGCGTGGTCAGCACACGGTCGCCGACGCCGTGGCCGTGCTGATCGTTGATCGCTTTGAAGTGATCGATGTCGAGCACGATCACGGCGTTCCCCGGCCGGAGCAGGCGGGGCCCGAGCGCGGCGAGGCCGGCCCGGTTCCAGGCGCCGGTCAGCGGATCGCGCGCGGCCGCCTCGCGTAAGCACGCCTGCGCCCGCTCGCCCGGCATGGCGAGCAGGCCGAGATTGAGCACGGGGAGCAACAGAGGGTCGGCGAGCATCGGGAGCAGCGCCGCCATGTTCACCGCCGCCGCCCCGAACCCTTCCGCCGCGATGGCCGCGAGGAAGACCGGGATGAAGCCGAACAAGGCCGCCCCGGCGATGCGCCGTCCCGGCGCCTCGACGTTGCGCTGCCCGAAGACGAGGAGACCGCCGACCAGCGCCATCGTCAGCAGGCTGCCGCAGGTGCCGCCGATCCGGGCCGGGGCGCTGTCGATGCCGAAGAGCTGCGCCGGCAGGCCGTAGCCGAAACCGGAGGCCAGCATCGGCAGAAGCAGCCAGGGTGGGAACGGCGCCCGCCCGTCGAAGCACCGCACGCCGGTGAGCACCGCGAGCGTGCTCGCCGAGAGCAGGGCGTAGAGCAGGCCGTCCTCGACCGGCGTGTGACCCGAGACGTTGAAGCCCAGGATCACCAGGGTGTAGAGCAGCGAGCCCGCGCCCCAATGCAGGAAATAGCTCTCGTCGCGCCGCCCGACCCAGAGGCAGGCGAACACCCCGAAGAAGGCGAGGCTCGCCAGCATGCTGCACAGGCGCAGGGTCTGGATGTCCGGCAGATCGGGCATGGACCGGGACGCGAACCCTTGGCGAAAACAGTACCGAATCGGCCGGGATCGCATCCTGGCGGCAAGACCTTAAAGAATGGCCCCCGTCGCGGCCGTGGCAAAACTGCCGCTCGCTCCGGCTTCGTCGGTCGCGTCTGCCCCTCCGCGGTTTGCGAACAATCGGAACAGATTGCGAACAAGCCCTTGACCGCGTCGGCGCGCGGGGCCACTGTTCATGGAACGTTCCAGACCCGATTCGCCCCTTCACGCGGCGCCCAGGTAGGAGGTTTCCATGCTCGAGATCGGCTTCGACGGCGATACCTTTGAGCGGACCGAGGACGCGGTGCGGCCGGCCCCGGTGCGCCCGAGCGTCGATCCGGACTGGCGCCTGCGCGAGGATGGGCTCGAGCACAGGGGCACCGGCTACTTCATCGCCCGCGAGGAGATCGATTATCGCCGGGGCGACGGTCTGTGGACGTGGCCGATGCAGCTCGCCGAGAAGGCGTGGTGCGCGCCGACCGGCTTCCGCCGCTCGTTCCTCGCCGCGCTCGACCGCTACGGCATCGCCCCCGACGCGGAACTGGCCCGCTCCTTCGCGGTCGGCTTCGGCCTCTACGATCCCGGCCAGCGCAAGCACGACGGCTTCGTCGCTCTGGGCGATCTGGTGCGGCCCCGCAGCCCCGAGCGCAAGCGCGCCGCGGCGGCCGAGCCCCGCCGCCCCACCCGCGACCGCCCTCGCACCGAGCCGCGGGCGCTGGCCCACGCGACCTGATATTTTGAAGGTCGAGCACTCCGGCCTGCCGCTTCACGCCGTCATTGCGAGGCGGAGCCGAAGCAATCCAGGGCTCCGCACCGTCCAGAGAAGCCCAGACGGAGCCGTTTCGTCGGCGCGGTCTCGCGCCTTCTCTGAGAAGGTCGCGCTCTGGATTGCTTCGGCTTCGCCTCGCAATGACGGAGCGGCATCTTTCAAGACGTCGAGCCAAGCCCATCGCTTGCAGAAGGAACGGCCGTATGGCCCGGTGCGAAGAGCGCCGCGCGCAGCGGCCTCGGCTACGCCGAGGCGTCTAGCGGAGCGAGAAGCTAAAGTCGCGGACGCGGCTGCCGGCGCCTGAGGCAAGCGGGAAAGAGAGAGAGTTGCCGGGCCTCGGCTGTCTCGTGTAAGGGGTCGCGATCTTTTTAAGAGCGTCATCGGGAACCGGCGGCGACGCGTGAAGCCGCCGACCGGGTCGGGCGCCGTGGGGGCGTGCCGCGCGACGGGTCGGCGACGCCGGACACGAGAACGAGAAAGCGGCGAGCCTCCATGTCCCCTGCCTCCCTATCGAACGAGACCGCCACCTTCGACCGCGTCGCGGACATCATCGCCGACACGGCGGACATCCCGCGCGACAAGATCACGCCCGAGAGCCACGCCATCGACGATCTCGGCATCGACTCGCTTGCCTTCCTCGACATCGCCTTCGCGGTCGACAAGGCGTTCGGCATCAAGCTGCCGCTGGAACGGTGGACCCAGGAAGTGAACGAGGGCAAGGTCCCGGCCGAGGAGTACTTCGTCCTCAAGAACCTGTGCGCCCGCATCGACGGTCTCGTCGCCGAGAAGGCCGCCAAGGCCTGAGCGGGGAACGCCCGCCATGCGGCTCGAATATTTCGAGATGATCGACCACGTGGTGCGGCTCGACCGCGCCGCCGGTCGCATCGAGGCGCGGGCCGTGGTGCCCGAGGCCAGCCCCGTCTTCGAGGGGCATTTCCCCGGCCATCCGCTGGTGCCGGGCGTGCTCCTGACCGAGACCATGGCGCAGGCCTCGGGCTATCTCGTGCTCGCCCATCTCGATTTCGCGCTGATGCCGTTCCTGATGGCGGTGGACAAGGCGCGGTTCCGCTCCTTCGTCGGCCCCGGCGCCGCCCTCGACATCGAGGCGAGCCTGGAGCACGACGGCTCCGGCTATGCCGTGACCAAGGCCGCCATCCGCCACGAGGGCAAGGCGATCTGCGACGCGGAGCTGCGCTTCCGCACCATGCCGTTTCCGCCCGGGCTCGACGCGCTCATGCGCGAGCGCATGCGCGGCGTCGGCCTCATCGACGGGACCGTGGAATGAAGCGTGACGTCGTCGTCACCGGCATCGGCCTCGTCTCCTGCGCGGGCGAGGGGATCGAGGCGCATCTCGCGGCCTTCGCCTCGAAGGCGGCGCCGCGGACGGACGCCGAGACCTTCGCGCCGTATCCGGTGCATCCCGTCGTCCCCCTCACCTTCGACGCCCAGATCCCGAAAAAATCGGACCAGCGGCAGATGGAGCCGTGGCAGCGGCTTGGCGTCTACGCCGCCGGGCTCGCCCTCGATTCGACGGGGGTGAAGAATGACCCGGCGTTCAAGGCCGCGCTCCAGCTCGTCGTCGCGGCGGGCGGGGGTGAGCGCGACTACGCGGTGGACGGCGCGATCCTGTCGGGGCTGCGCGAGGCGGCCGATCCCGGCGCGTTCCTCAACGAGCGGCTGCTGAACGACCTGCGGCCGACGCTGTTTCTGGCGCAGCTCTCGAACCTGCTCGCGGGCAACATCAGCATCGTCCACGGCGTCACGGGGGCCTCGCGCACCTTCATGGGCGAGGAGGCCTGCGGGGTCGATGCCCTGCGCATCGCCCACGCCCGCGTCGCCTCGGGGCAGATCGACACGATCATGGTCGGCTCGTCCTACAACGCCGAGCGGCCGGACGTGATGGTCGTCCACGAGTTGGGCGGCTTCCTCGCCAAGCCCGTCTACCGGCCGGTGTTCGAGCGCCACGAGGACAACGGCGGCTTCGTGCTCGGCAGCGCCGCCGCCTTCCTCGTGCTGGAGGCGGCCGAGCATGCGGCTTCCCGCGGCGCCCGGGCGCTCGCCCGGCTGATGCCGGTCGCCAACGACCGCGTGACGCGGGCGCCCGGCACCGTCTCGGCGAGCCTGACCCGGCTGATCGGCGAGGCGGGCGTCGCGCGGCCGGACGTTGTGCTGTCGGGCGCGACCGGCCTCGCCGACCTCGCCGCGGAAGAACTCGCCGGCATCCGCGCGGCTTTTCCCGAGGCGGACATCCGCGCCACCGGCGACCTCGTCGGCCATCCGATGGAGGTGGCGGCGCCGTTCGGCGCGGCGCTCGCCGCCGCCCTCTGCGCCGCCGGCTCGGCGAGCGAAGTCGCGGTCACCTCGGTCGGCCATCGCCGGGGCGAGGGCGTGATCCGCGTGCTGGCCGCCTGATCGCCCGGGATGCGGACGCGGCGAAAATCTGATTGAAGGCCCGGATGGCACAGTCCCGCTCCTCGTCCACCCACGACGCGCAAGGCCGGCCCCTCGTCGCGGTGACCGGCCTCGGCATCGTCACCTCGCTCGGCCAGGGCGCGTCCGAGAACTGGGAGGCGCTCACCGCGGGCCGCTCCGGCATCCGCGCGATCCGCCGCTTCCCGACCGAGGGCCTGCGCACCCGCATCGCCGGCACCGTCGATTTCCTCGACACCGATCCGCTGGTCGCTCCGCTCCTGTCGGAACGCTTCGCCACCGTCGCGGCGGACGAGGCCGTGGCGCAATCGGGCATCGGCGCGTCCTTCCCCGGCGCGCTATTCGTGGCGGTGCCGCCGGTCGAGATGGAGTGGCCCCAGCGCGAGGCGCTGGCCGCCGCCGCGGGCTCGAACGAGGGGGCGATCACCTATTCAGAGCTGCAGCGGGCGGCGGCGAGCCGGCGGTTCGATTCCTGGCACGACCTGTTCATCTTCGGCACCGTCGCCGACCGCCTCGCCGACCGCTTCGGCACGAAGGGCTCGCCGATCTCGCTCTCGACCGCCTGCTCGTCGGGCGCGACCGCGATCCAGCTCGGCGTCGAGGCGATCCGCCGGGGCGAGATGGACGCGGCGCTCTGCATCGGCACCGACGGCTCGGTGAACCCGGAATCGCTGATCCGCTTCTCGCTGCTCTCGGCGCTCTCGACCCAGAACGACCCGCCGGAGGCCGCCTCCAAGCCGTTCTCGAAGAACCGCGACGGCTTCGTGATGGGCGAGGGCGCCGCCGCCCTGGTGCTGGAGAGCGCCGAATCCGCCCGCGCGCGGGGCGCCGACATCCTCGGCTACGTGCTCGGCTGCGGCGAGAAGGGCGACGGCTTCCACCGCACCCGCTCCAGCCCGGACGGCGCCCCGGTGATCGCAGCGATGCGGGCGGCGCTCTCCGATGCGGGCGTCGAGCCGGAGGCGATCGATCACGTCAACGCTCACGGCACCTCGACGCCGGAGAACGACAAGATGGAGGCGCTGGGCTGCTCGGCCGTGTTCGGCGAGCGGGTGGCGCGGCTGCCGATCTCGTCGAACAAGTCGATGATCGGCCACACCCTGACGGCGGCCGGCGCCATCGAGGCGGTGGTCTCGCTGCTGACGATCCGCAACGGGCGCATCCCGCCGACCATCAACTACGCCGTGCCCGACCCCGCGCTGATGCTCGACGTGGTCGACAGGACCCGCGACGTGCGGATCTCGCGGGTCTTGTCGAACTCGTTCGGCTTCGGCGGGCAGAACACCTGCCTCGTTCTGGGAGACGAGCCGTGAGCCGCCCCGTCCTCGTCGTCGGCGGCGCCTCGGGCCTCGGCGCCGCCACCGTCCGCGCCCTGGCGCGGGCCGGCCACGACGTCACCTTCACCTACCGCTCCTCCGCCGCGAAGGCCGAGGCGCTCGCCGCCGAACTGGCGGAGGCGTACCCCGAGCGAACCTTAACCGCGCGCTCCCTCGACCTGTCCGACCGTGACGCCGTCGAGGCGTTCTGCGACGCGATCGAAGGCGAGGGGTTCTACGGCTACGTCCACAATGCCGGCCAGTCGGCGGACGCGCTCGCGGCGATGCTCGACCGGGACCGCGCCGAAGAAGCGATGCAGGTCAACTTCTGGTCGCTGACCCGGATCGCCAAGGCGCTGGTGCGCGGCATGATCCGGGCGCGCACGGGGCGCATCGTCGCCATCGGCTCGGTCGCCGCGCTCCAGGCGAACGCCGGCAACGCCGCCTACGCCGCTACCAAGGGCGCGCTGATCGCCTATTGCCGGACGCTCGCCGTTGAATCGGCCAAGCGCGGGGTGACGGTCAACGTGATCGCGCCGGGCTTCATCGACACCGAGATGCTGGCCGCCTACGCCGCCCACCGCGCCGGCATCGAGCGGCAGATCCCCCTCGGGCGTTTCGCCGCGCCGGACGAGGTCGCGGCGCTGGCCGCCTTCCTGATGGGGGAGGGCGGTGCCTACATCACGGGCGCGGTGCTGCCCGTCGACGGCGGGTTGACCGCGATGATGGGCATTCACCGAACCTGACCATGCGCTTGCCTCTGTCGGCTCTCGCCGTGCTCCTGTTGCTCGCTGCGGCGAACCCGGCTTCCGCGGCCGAGCCGTTCCGCGTCGAGGGTCTCCCGCGCGACGACAGCCTGACGATCCGCGAGACCCCGGACGGCAGCGCCCCGGCGCTCGGCCAGATCCCGGTCGGCCGCCGCGTCGTCGGCTTCGGCTGCACCAACGACACGCCGAGCGGGCTGACATGGTGCCGGGTCAAGTTCGGCCGCACCATCGGCTGGGCGCGCCGGCGCTACCTCACGCCGGACTGAACGGGCGCCACGCCGAGCAGCCGCGCCAGGGTGGCGACGACCCGGCGCAGCTCCACCGGTTTCACGAGGCGCGGCACCTCGGCGAGGTCCGGCGGCAGCGTCAGCGCCTCGTGGCCGGTGACGAACGCGAACGGCACGCCGCGGGCGGCGAGCGCGCGGGCCAGGACGAAGGAGAGCCGGCCGCCGAGATCGATGTCGACGACCGCGCCGGTGGGCGCCGCGCGGCCGAGGCCGTCGAGGGCCGCCGCCTCGCCGGCATAGGGGCCGAGCACCGTGGCGCCGACGGCCTCCAGCGCCCGCGCGGTGTCGCCCGCGAGGTAGAACTCGTCCTCGGCGATCAGGATGCGCTGGCCGCCGAGATCGGCCTCGCCGCGCAGGTCGAGGCTGCCGCCGAACACCGTCGCGAGGTGCGGCGCCTGCGTCTCGAGGATGCTGGCGCCGGCCGTGAGCGGGAATTCGAGGAGGCAGCGGGCGCCGCCCGGCGTCAGCTCGATCCGGCCGCGCCCGCTCAGCTCGTACGGGATCATCCCCTCGATCAGCTCGCTGCCGAAGCCGCGGCGGCTCTGCGCGTCGGCGGCTGGGGCCGGGCCGCCGCTCTCGATCCAGAGGAAGCTCAGCCACGGGCCGTCCCGGCGGTCGGTCCGGCGCCAGCGCACCGAGACCCGGCCGCGCGGGTCCGAGAGCGCCCCGTGCTTGAGGGCGTTGGTGGTGAGTTCGTGGACCGCGAGCGTCAGCACCTCGGCGGCCTTGGGCGCCAGCTCGATCGCGGGGCCGGCGAGGTCGTACTGGTCGTCGTGCTCGGCCTGGGCGCCGATCTCGTCGCGCAGGATCGCCGCAATCGCGACGCCCGCATCGGGTGCGCGGGTGAGGCGGCTCTGGACGCGGGCGAGCGTCACGAGGCGGGCGCCGACGAGTTCGGCATAAGCGGCCACACTCTCGGCCCGCTCGCCGGAGCGCATCACGATGGAGCGGATCAGCGCCATGATGTTGCGCACCCTGTGCTGCAACTCCGCCAGTAGCACCCGCTGATGGTGCTCGGCCTGGCGCATCTCGGTCACGTCGCTGGTGATGCCGCCGATGCGCCGCACCCGGCCGTCCTCGTCGAACAGCGGGAAGCCGTGATTGCGGATGCAGCGGAACGAGCCGTCCGAGGGCCGCAGGATGCGGAACTCGTAGACCACCGCCTCGCCGCCGCGCACGCGCTCCATCTCGGCGAAGGTCCGGGCGCGGTCCTCGGGCACGATGTGGGCAGCCCAGAGCCGGGCGTCGCCGAGGATGTCCGCCTCGGACAGGCCGTAGATCGCCCGCAGGGCCGGGCTCGCGAATTCCGAGGCGAAGGTCGCCGCGTCGGTGATCCACAGCACGTCGGAGGAGGCTTCCGCGAACTGGCGGAAGCGCGCCTCGCTCTCGCGCAGGCGCAATGCCCTGCGTTGGCTCAGGAGCGCGTGACGGATCGCCGGGGCGAGCGCCTCGGCCGCCTCGCGGTCCTCCGGCCGGTAGCCGCCGGGACGGCCGGCGAGCCCGATCACGCCGACGACGGCCTCGCCCTCCACCAGCGGCACGGTGAGGATCGCGTCGGACGGGGCGCGCTCGCTCGCCTCGGGGCCGCGCATCGCCGGATCGTGCTGGCGGCGGATCGCGCGCTCCAGCGCGGTCATCGTCTCCGGCTCGGGCCCCTCGATCGTCGCGAGGGTGACGAGCCGGCCCGGCCCGGACTCGGTCATGGCGACGAGGCCGGCGGGGCTCGCGGTGAGGTCGGCCGCGACGCCGAGCGCGATGCGGCCGAGGTCTTCCACGGACGCCGCGCTCAAGGTGGCGCTGAAGATGCGGTTGATCCCCCGAAGAACCCTGTTGTTGCGCGTCAGGCGTTCCTCCGCCTCGCGCCGCTCGGTGATGTCGATGGAGATGCCGACGAACCGATTTTCGCCGAGCGGCCGCCCGGAATGGGTCATCCAGCGCGGCTGTCCATCAGCCCGGATCACCCTCGCCTCGTAGAGAAGGGGCCGGCGCCGAGCGAAGGCATCGCGATAGGCGGCGGCATACCCTTCGCGGTCATCGGGATGGACGAAGCGTTCCCAGCCCTCGTTCACCACACTCTCCAGGGTGGTGCCGAAGAAGTTGAGGTAGAACTCGTTGACGTAGACGTTGCCGGTCGGGTCCGTGTCCCAGATCAGCACCGGCGCGGCGTTGGCCATGGTGCGCAGCCGGGCCTCGGCGTCGCGGGCCAGGGTCTCGGCCCGCGCCCGCTCGATCGCCGCCCAGATGCGCTCGCCCGTCTCGGTGACGATGGCGACCTCCGCTTCGCGCCAAGCATGCGGCCTTCCGCACGTCACACTGAAGATGCCGACCAAGTCGCCGTGCTTGACCAGCGGGACGGCGATCCAGGCGGCGACGCCAGTCTCAGTAAGGCGGAACTTCTTCGATTCGGGAACGAGGTCGGTGCTCTGCGCGTCCTCGACCACAACCGGCCGACCCTGCCGGTAGAGCGGAACGACCCAATCGATCGTGTCGAGGGAGAAGGTGCCGACGAAGGGGGGTACGCCGCGAGCATGATCTTGCTCAATCACCGCGACGCCCTTCGCCTCGTGGATCGCCAAGTAAAAGGTATGGTCGGTTTCGAGATACTCACCGAGCAGACGGCACGCCTCGCCCTGGATCGCGGCTGGGTCAGCCAGAGGGCGCAGGGTGTCGGAAAGCCGGAGGAGGTAAGCCTTTTGTGTCTCGCGAATATGCAATGACTGCTCAGCGAGAACACCCTCAGTCGTCTCGAATCCGGTGATATAGACTCCGACGACGGTGCCGTCCTCGTCCCTGAGCGGCGTCCAGCTTCCGGTGAACCAGCCGAACGGATGGCCGGGCCGGCTCGGCGTCTCGAAGTACTGGTTGGTGTAATGGATCGGGCGACCGGCCAGCGTGGCGGCGATCATCGCCTCGATCCCCTGACCCTGCCAGATATCGGGGAAGCTGCAACCGAGCGCCGGGTGACGCTTGCCCAGGAAGGACGCACCGGTGTCGTTGTAGAGCATCGTCAGGGCCGGACCCCAGACGAGAACCGTGAATTGGGGCGAGCCGATCATCAGATCGACGGTCGTCTTCAGGCTCTGCGGCCAATGCGCGGACGGCCCGAGCGGGGTGGACGACCAGTCGAAGGTCCGGATGCGCTCGGCCATCTCGCCGGAGCCGTGAGGCCAGCCCGTCATCGCGTCTCACATCGCCCCGCCGGCATGCCGTGCCCGCCGCCTTTCCGAATCGCCACGCCGTCGCCCTGGAGCAATCGGCAGCGGCCGCTTTTATCGAAGCGCCGCGCAGATCGCACCGGAAACCGTCCCTGCTCTCTTTCGTTTCCGTGCCGCCGTTGTTTTCGGATCGATGTTTCAATATCCGCGATAATGTACGGAGCCGTACAATCTCCGTGCCATAAACTTTTGCACTGCAATAGAGATGCGGCCGGCCGGGACGCCGTCGCGGGCGGCCGGTCGAGCGGCCGGACCTTGGGCGGATTGAGCCGGGGTCGGTTTCGAACGATAAGCCGACCGTCCGGTTCGCCGGGACCATCGACGGCCAACGAGATCGATCCCCATGCAAGCCCTCCAGCTGTTCGGCGACCGCGACCTGCGCCTGACCGAGGTCGAGCCGCCGCCCGCGCCGGGCCCCGGCGAGGTGCAGATCCGCATCCGCGCGGTCGGCCTGAACTTCATCGACGTGTGGGGCTTCCGCGGCATGGCCTTCGCCAAGCGCAAGCTGCCGCTGACGGTGGGGGCCGAGGCCGCGGGCGAGATCGCGGCGCTGGGCGAGGGCGTCGAGGGTCTGAAGGTCGGCGATGGGGTCGTGCCCTACGGCGCCATGACCTGCGGGAAATGCCGCGCCTGTCGCGAGGGCCGCGACAACCTCTGCGAGGACGTCTCCGGCGTGATGGGCTTCCATCTCGACGGGTTCAGCCGCGAACTGGTCAATATGCCGGCCCGGCTCGTGGTGAAGGCGCCGCCGAACGTCGAGGCCGTGCAGGCGGCCTGCGCGGGCATCGCCTTCGGCACGGTCCAGCACATGCTGTTCGACAACGCGAAACTAGAGCCCGGCGAGTCGATCCTGGTCCATGCCGGCGGTTCCGGCATCGGCACGGCGGCGATCAAGATGGCCAAGGCCATCGGCTGCACCGTCTACACAACGGTCGGCGACGACCAGAAGGGCGAGAAGGCCCGGGCGCTCGGCGCCGACCACGTCGTCAACTACCGCGAGGAGCGGTTCGAGGGCGAGGTGCGGCGCCTGACCAAGCGCAAGGGCGTGGACGTGGTGTTCGAGCATGTCGGCGCCGAGACGTGGAACGGCTCGCTGCTCTGCCTCAAGCGCGGCGGGCGCCTCGTCACCTGCGGCTCCACCTCGGGCGTCTCGACCCAGATGAACCTGATGCAGCTGTTTCAGCAGCAATACCGCATCTTCGGCTCGTTCGGCTGTCGGCTGGCCAACATGCGCGACAGCCTCGACAAGATGGCCACCGGCCTGACGCCCGTCATCGACACCGTGCTGCCGCTGGCCGACTTCGCCCGGGGGCTGGAGCGGCTGGAATCGCGCAAGGTGTTCGGGAAGATCATCGTGACGATCTAAAGATCGTGACGCTCTGAGCGTCGGCTCCACCCGCCTGTCCCACCCGCCCCCTCATCCTGAGGTGCCCGCGTCAGCGGGCCTCGAAGGAGGGCTCCAACCAGCCGCGCGATCCCCGGAGCCCTCCTTCGAGGCTTCGCTTCGCTCGCACCTCAGGATGAGGGGGAGGGGTGGATCGACGGGCTGAAAGGCCGTCCGCCCGGCTCAGCGCCGCGGCGTCGGGCGCCAGTCCGGCGGAGCCATCTCGAAGCCTGAGAAATCGAAGCCGGGGGAGACGGTGCAGCTCACCAGCGTCCAGGCGCCGAGGCTGGTCGCCGTCTGCCAGTGACCGGCCGGCACCACGATCTGCGGGCGCTGGCCGCGCAGCAGGTCGGGGCCGAGGTGGTGGGCCGAGGCGTCGTGGCCGTTGGGGCTGAGCGTGATCACCATCGGCGCGCCCGCGTGCCACAGCCAGATCTCGGCGGCATCGACCCGGTGCCACGCCGAGGTCTCGCCGACGCCGAGCAGGTAGTAGATCGCCGTGCCGACCGAGCGGTCCTCGACCTCACGCGGATCACGGTACGTCTCGCGGTAATGGCCGCCTTCCGGGTGGGGCGTCAGCCCCAGCGCGTCGATCACCTGGGTCGCGGTCAGGCTGTCGGCCATGTCTCATCCTCGGTCACGGAATCGCCCCCTGCGGCAGGGGCACGGCCGGCCGGGGCGCGGCCTCGGGGCGCGGCTCGGCCCGCCGCGCCGGGCGGGTGTCCTTCGTGGTGTCCTTGGCCGTCTCCTTGGCCGCTTCCGGCGCGGGGGCGTCGGGCGCGGTACGGCGGGGCTTCGGCGCAGCGAGCGTCTTGGCCGCCGGCGCCGTGCCGCAGGCGCGGAAGCTGAAGGCCGCGAGGATGTCGCCGGAATCCGACAGGATCGGCAGCGCGTCGGGGAGCGCGATCAGCGCGGCGTCCCAGCGGATCGCACCGCCGATCACGCCCTCCAGCACCGCCGGCCCGGCGCCGCGGCGCAGCGACTGCAAGTCCGGCCCGTAGGCGGTGGCGACCTTGCCGCCGATCACCACCTGCAGCACGCGGGTCGTGTCCGGCGTCAGCGGGCGCAGCGGGTTGTCGATGGTGATGAGGCCCGAGCGGGTCACCCACAGCTCGACGGCGCCCGGAGTCTTGCCGGTGTTCGCGGTCCCTTCGTAGCGCACCGCCTCGCCCTTCTCGCAGACGACCGACGACGCGGCGTTGAGGGCGATCGTGGGCGGGGCCGGCGCCAGCGGGACGGACGGGTTCGGCGGCGCGGGATCAGTGGTGGGCTTCTCCTCCGCCGGTTTCTCGGCGGCCTTCTCGGCCGGCTTGGGCTTCGGCTTCGGGCGTGGCTTCGGCTTGCGCGGCGCGGGCGCGGCCTCGCCGGGCGCCTCCGGGGCGGGCTCGGCGTCCTGCGCCGCGACCGGGCAGGCCCAGGCCGCCAGCAGCGTCAGGCCGGCGGCGCAAACGTGACGGCGCATCCTCATCCGGCCTGTCTCCGGGAGCCGGCCTGCTCCGGCTCGGCCGCGTGGGCGCGGTCCATCAGGCGGTTCAGTTCGGCGTCGAGCGTGCGGGAATCGATGGTCTTGAAGTCGATCGCCTTGAGGTCAGGGGCCCGGTCGAGCGCCCTCGCGTCCAGTACCGGCGCGGCGCGGTCGATCGGGCTGTGGCTGTCGGGCGTCAGCTTGCGGATCGTGCCCGCCTCGTCGTCGGCCCAATCCTCTTCCTGCGGCAGCATCAGCCGCGTGCGACGCTCAGCCCAAAAAAACCCCACCATGAGGACGCAGCCGATCACGGTCGCCGCGACGGCGGCCAGGACAACGAGGTTTTCCATACAGAACCGACCCTAGACCGGATCGGCCCGCCATGCACCCCGCTCAATGCCGCGCGCCGAGAACGCCGCCCGATAACTCGGGAACGGTCCTTGCGTCGCCGGCCCGAACGGTGAGAACCGGCTGCGCGGGCTCAACGTCGCCGGCCGCTCACGTCAGGGATGCTCGATGCCGCTCGAAGACCACCATTCCGGCTCGCCCGCGCTCGATGCCAAGGACGGCGCGCCGCCGACCTCCGGCCTACCCGGCGCCGACCTCGAACGCACGCTCCTCGACCTCGTGGCCAGGAGCCGCGAGCAGGCGAGCGAGGACCCGTTCCGCAACCCCGTGCTTGCGGTGACGCTGGCGATCACCCGCCGCCTCGACCGCGAGGAGATCGGCGAGGGCGACCTCGACACGCTGCTCGCCACGCTCCGCCGCCGGGCGCTGACCGAGCGGACGGCGCGGCTGCGCCGCTATGTCGGCCTCGACGGCGGGGAGAAGGGCGAGGAAGCGGGCACGCTCGCCGACCTCGCCGGGCGTCTCGTCGCCTCGGTGCCGCGCGGCGCCTCCGATTTCGACGTGCTGCGCGAGCGCGTCGGCCGCACGGGCTTCGCCGCGGTGTTCACCGCGCATCCGACCTTCGGCATGCCCCGCACGGTCGCCGAGATGATCGCCCGCGCCGCCTCGCTGCCGGAGGAAGACGCCCGCGCGCCGATCCTCGGCGAGGCCGCCGCCCGCTCCAGCCGGCCCGATCCGGGCATCAGCCTGGACGACGAGTTCGAGCAGGCGTGTGTGGCCGCCAACAACGGCCGCGCCGCCATCGACAGCTTCAACGACGCCTTGCTGGAGGCGGCGCGCCAACGCTGGCCGGACCGCTGGACCGAACTGGTCCCGAAGCCCTTGGCCATCGCCAGCTGGGTCGGCTGCGACACCGACGGGCGCACCGATATCGGCTGGTGGGACACGGTGCGCTACCGCCTGATCTCGAAGCGCATGCAGTTCGACCGCATCCTGCGCGACCTGCCCGACGTGCCCGCCGCGGGCGTCGTGCGCGACCTCGTCCAGGGCGCCCGCGCCGCGGTCGAGCGCCAGCTCGCGGGCGCGCCGCTGCTCGGCACCAAGCCCTCGCTCGAAACCGTCCACCGCTTCGCGCTCGCCCTCATCATCGAGCGCGAGCGGGCGCAGACCGATGCCGGGCCGCTGCTCGCCGGGCTCGCCTCGGCCATCGGCTCGGCGACCTCCGACGCGGATCGCCGCGCCATCGCGGTCCTGCGCTCCGGCGTCGCCGCGCACGGCCTGTCGAACGCGCTGCCGCATTTCCGGCTCAACGCCAGCCAGATCCACAACGCGGTGCGCCGCGTCATCGATCTCGAAGGCGAGCCGACCGACGCCGCGCAGCGCCGCTCGCATCTGGCCGCGATCAACACGCTTCTGAACGACGTGCGTCCGGTGCCGGTCGATTTCGGCGCGCTCGCCGCCGAGCGGGCCTCGGCCGCGCGGCTGATGATGACGATCACGCAGATCCTCAAGCATGTCGACGGCACCCATCCGGTGCGCTTCCTCATCGCCGAGACCGAGACCGGCTACACGCTGCTCGCTGCCCTCTGGCTCGCCCGCCATTACGGCATCTCGGACAAGGTCGAGATCACCCCGCTGTTCGAGACCGCGAGCGCGCTCGAACAGGGCATCCGCGTCCTCGACGATGCGCTGCGCAACCCGCACTGGCGCGCCCACCTGAAACGGCTCGGGCGGCTCTCGGTGCAGTTCGGCTACTCGGATTCCGGGCGCTATGTCGGTCAGCTCGCCGCGACCTTCTGGATCGAGCGCCTGCGCCTGCGCATCACCGAGCTGATGACCCAGAACGGGCTGTCGGACATCGAACTCGTCATCTTCGACACCCACGGCGAATCGATCGGCCGCGGCGCCCATCCGACTTCGCTGCGCGACCGCCTCGCCTACCTCGCGCCGGAGGATGCCCGCCGCCGCAACGCCGAGGCCGGGATCAGGGTGCGGCTCGAATCGAGCTTCCAGGGCTCGGACGGCTACCTGATGTTCGGCACGCCCCAACTCGCCGACGCCTCGGTGGCGCGCATCGCCGAGCACCTGTTCGCCGACGCGCTCACCGAGGACGACGCCTTCGACGATTACGCGCTGAGCGACGGCAAGGCCGCCGACCCCGCCGCCGACCCGATCTACGAGGAGAAGGATTTCGCCGCCGAGTTCTTCCGCTCCGTGCGGCAGGACATGGAGGCGCTGGTCGATGATCGCGGCTATGCGGCGATGCTCGGCACCTTCGGCCCCAGCCTGATCGACCGCACCGGCTCGCGCCCCGTCGCCCGCCAGTCGGATTCCGGCGGCCCCGCGGCGATCACCCATCCGCGGCAGATGCGGGCGATCCCCAACAACGCGATCCTGCAGCAGCTCGGCTTCCTCGCGAACTCGCTGCACGGCGTCGGCCGCGCGGCGCACCGCGCGCCCGAGACCTTCCGGCACATGCGCGGCTCGTCCGTCCGCTTCGCCCGCGCCTTCCGGCTGGTGCAGCACGCGGCCGCTGTCGGCGATCTCGACGTGCTGCGCGCCTATATCGACACCCTCGATCCGGCGGTGTGGCTGGAGCGCGCCCGCCGCACCCGCCGCGAGGGCCGGCGCGAGGAGCTGATGACGGTGGCGGCCGCGCTGGAGCGCCTGAGCCTCGCCCCCGACCTGCGCCGCCTGTTCGGCCGGCTCACCCGCGACTGGCTCCATCTCCAGGCCGCGGCCCCGGACCTCACCGTGATGTCGGCGCGCCTCACGCTGCTCCACGCGATCCGGCTGGCGCTCATCCACCGCATCTGGTTCCTGGCCGCCCACATCCCGGCCTTCCGGCCCCAGGCGGGGCTCACCCGCGAGATGCTGATGGAGCGCTTCCTGCGCCTCGACATCGACGGGTGCTTAAAAATCCTCGACGAGATCTATCCCGTCGCCCCCGATCCGACGCTCGGCCTCAACTTCGGCGAGCCGCCCGGCCCGCGCGACGTCGGCACCTACGAGGCCGAGCACACCACTCTGTTCGGGCCGATCCGCCGGATGTTCGAGCGGGTGCGGGAGATTTCGGGCATCATCCAGCACGAGGTCGGGGCGTTCGGATGATCTACCCATCGTCATTCCGGGGCTCGCCGCAGGCGAGAACCCGGAATCCACCCGTGATGTGCGGCATCACGCGGCGTCGCGGCCAGTCGTGGATTCCGGGTTCGATTCGCGCCCCGGAATGACGGTAGCGGCGGTCAATGCCGCATGATGCTCTCGATGCCGGCATCCGGCTCGACCTTGCCGGCGAAGCGCGACAGGCGCGCCAGGCTGGGCTCGGCGAGGCCGCCCGCGTTGGCGTAGGTCGCGAGCGCGAAGCTCACGAGGAACTCGGCCTCCTCGTGGGTCATCGCCCGGCCGCTGAGCGTGCTGGCGGCGCCGCGCACGGCGAGGACGGCTTGGCGGAAGGCGGGATCGTTCTTCAGTTCGTCCAGGCGACTCATCGGGCGTCCTCGGGGCCGTGTCTCGTTGGGGTCGGCATCGTGCCGAGCTGTGCGGCGTTTCAGGTGAACTCCGTCCGAACGAAATCGTCGCGCCGCCGCCGGTTCCACCGCCCGATCCGAAAGCCTCGCCTGTCCGCCCCTCGCCGCCCCTCGCCGCCCCTCGCCGCGCCTGCGCCGAGCGGTAGATGAAGGGGAGCAAAGGGGAGGGCCGAGCCATGGACGCGAACGAAGGGGCGGGGACCGCGCAGGACGTCACGCAGGATCCCGTCTACGCCGAGGGCCGCACGGCGGCCGAGCGCCGCGAGGGCGCGGACAAGAATCCCCACTCGGCCGGCTCGGCGGAGTACCGCCGCTGGGCCGACGGCCACGCCTCGGTCACCGCCCCCGACGCCATCGCCGACGACCTCGCCGACTTCGCCTGATGGGGGGCGCCATGCGCGTGCTGGAGACCCCGGACGGCCGCTACATCGTCGTCCACGGCCGGCTGTGGCGCCGCCATCGCCCGGACCTCGAACCGGTGCGCCGCGACCGGCTCATCCGCGAGCTGATGGACGCCCGCCGCGGCGTGCGCGCCGCCAAGCGTTCCGGCGAGGCCGAGGCCCTGCGCGCCGCCCGCGACGCGGTCGATGCCGCCAAGCACGGGCTCGGCGAGCGCGGCCCCGTCTGGTGGACCGACGGCGCACCCGACCTCAACCGGCGCATGGTCGCCAACACGCCCTATGCCGCGTGGTATGCGGGCCTGCCGGAGGCAGCCAAGGCCGATCCGGACCGGCGGAAGGGTTCGGGTTAGGGACTCGACGCGTCCACCTTCCACGCCGTCATTCCGGGGCCGCGCAGCGGAACCCGGAATCCACCCGTGATGCGCGGTGCCCGGTCCCAGTCGAACCGGCGAGGCCAGTCGTGGATTCCGGGTTCGCCTACGGCGCCCCGGAATGACGGCGTGGTTTGTTGAAAAGGCCGACGAGCACCTCGCCGCAACCTCGAGGGTGCCTCTCCCCCACCCGCCCATGTGCGCGAACGCACAGACCGCCCTGCCCAAACCGCCCGAACCCGCCCCACGGCCCGATCTGGGGCGAAGCGACGGCTTGGGACGATTGTCAGCCCCGGCCGTTTTCGACTAATTCCAGATTATGCATGCAGGCGGGGCCTCGACCGGTC
Source organism: Methylorubrum subtropicum (assembly GCF_038442325.1). Classification (NCBI taxonomy): domain Bacteria; kingdom Pseudomonadati; phylum Pseudomonadota; class Alphaproteobacteria; order Hyphomicrobiales; family Methylobacteriaceae; genus Methylorubrum; species Methylorubrum subtropicum. The sequence continues at coordinate 111,635 of NZ_JBBXMW010000004.1, forward strand.
CCGGACCGGGCGCGTCCCGGCCGTCCTGACATTCAAGAGCCGGGCGGACGCGTTCTCACGCGCCGCGCCAAACCGGCCGCCACGGCATCGGACCGCCCGCCGGATCGGCGCCCGGTCCGGCACGGCAACCCATGGGGACGGACAGTCACGAGCGGCTTTTCGCCGGGCCCGAGGCTCGCGCGAAAAACCCCATCCTGAAACGGCAGATGGCAGCGATGATAAAACTGACGGTCAACGGAGCCGAACGCAGCTTCGACGGCGATCCCGAGATGCCGTTGCTGTGGTACCTGCGCGACGAACTCGGCCTCACCGGCACGAAGTTCGGCTGCGGCATCGCCCAGTGCGGCGCCTGCACGGTCCATATCGGCGGCACCGCCGCGCGGGCCTGCATCACCCCGGTCTCCGGCGCCGAAGGCCAGGAGATCGTCACGATCGAAGGGCTCTCGCCCGACGGCAACCACCCGGTCCAGACCGCGTGGCGCGACCTCAACGTCGCCCAGTGCGGCTACTGCCAGACCGGCCAGATCATGCAGGCGGCGGCCCTCTTGAAGGACACGCCCAAGCCCACCGATCAGCAGATCGACGAGACCATGAGCGGCAACATCTGCCGCTGCGGCACCTATCCGCGCATCCGCGCCGCGATCCACCAGGCCGCCGGCAACGCGCCCGCCAACAAGGGAGAGCGCCTGTGATTCACGAAGCCAAGCTGATGGCCGAAACCGCCGCGTCGCAGAACGCCGCCAGCCCCGTAACAATCGACAACTTCAGCCGCCGCGGCGTCCTCGGCGGCATGGGCGCCCTCGTGCTTGCCCTCTCGCTGACCGACCGGGCGAAGGCGGACGAGGGCCAGACGGAAGAGCAGAAAGCCAAGAAGTTCGGCGCCGACGGCATGCCGAACGGCTGGCGCGACGATCCCAAGATCTTCGTGGCCATCGCGCGTGACGGCACGGTGACGGTGACCAACCATCGCTCCGAGATGGGCACCGGGGTTCGCACCTCCATCGCCTTCACGGTCGCCGACGAGTTGGAGGCCGACTGGTCGAAGGTGAAGGTGGTCCAGGCCTGGGGCGACGAGAAGCGCTTCGGCAACCAGGACACCGACGGCTCGCGCTCGCTCCGCCACTTCTTCCAGCACTTCCGCCATGTCGGTGCGGCGGCGAAGCTCATGCTGATCCAGGCCGCGGCCAAGCAGTGGGGCGTGCCGGCGAACGAAGTGACGGCGGAGAACCACGTCCTCACCCACGCCAAGTCGGGCCGCAAGCTCGGTTACGGCGATGTCGCCGAGGCCGCCGCCGCCCTGCCGGTGCCGGCCCGCGAGAGCGTGTCGCTCAAGAAACCGGAAGCCTTCCGCTACATCGGCAAGGGCAAGGTCGGCCTGATCGACAACCACGACATCACGACCGGCAAGGCGATCTACGCCCTCGACGTGAAGCTCGACGGGATGCTCTACGCCGTGGTCGCCCGCCCGGCGGTCTACGGCGGCAAGGTGACGTCCTACGACGATTCCGCGACCCTCAAGGTCCCCGGCGTCATCAAGACCGTGAAGATCGAGGGCGGCGAGATCCCGTCCGAGTTCATGCCGCTCGGCGGCATCGCGGTCATCGCCAAGAACACCTGGGCGGCGATGAAGGGCCGCGAGGCCCTGAAGGTCACCTGGGACGACGGCCCGAACGCCGGCTACGACACCGACGCCTTCCGCAAGGAGCTGGAGGCCGCCGCGCGCAAGCCCGGCAAGGTGGTCCGCACCTCCGGCGATGTGGACGCCGCGATGAAGACGGCCAAGACCAAGGTCGAGGCCGAGTACTTCGTCCCCCACCTCGTCCAGGCCCCGATGGAGAACCCGGCAGCGGTCGCCCGCGTCAAGGACGGCGCCTGCGAGGCCTGGGCCTGCACGCAGGGGCCGCAGGCGGCGCATGACCGCCTCGTCAAGCGCCTCAATCTCCCCGCCGACAAGGTGCGGGTGAACGTGACGCTGCTCGGCGGCGGCTTCGGCCGCAAGTCCAAGCCCGACTACGTGGTCGAGGCGGCGCTCTGCTCGCAGGCCGTCGACGGCGCGCCGGTCAAGCTTGTCTGGACGCGTGAGGACGACATCCAGCACAGCTACTACCACACCATCTCGGTGGAGCGGATCGAGGCGGGCCTCGACGACAAGGGCATGCCGGTGGCGTGGCTGCACCGCTCGGTGGCGCCGACGATCGGCTCGATCTTCGCGCCCGATCCCAAGCACGAGTTGCCGTTCGAACTCGGGATGGGTCTCGTCAACAACCCGTTCGACCTGAAGAACATCCGGCTGGAGAACCCGGAGGCCGCCGCCCATACCCGGATCGGCTGGTTCCGCTCGGTCTCGAACATCCCGCACGCCTTCGCGATCCAGTCCTTCGTGGCCGAACTCGCCCACGCGGCGGGTCGCGACCCGAAGGACTACCTGCTCGACCTCATCGGCCCGGCTCGCAAGATCGATCCGACCGAGATCGGCGACGTGTGGAACTACGGCGAGGACCCGAAGCGCTACCCCGTCGATACCGGGCGCCTGCGCGGCGTGATCGAGGCGGTGGCCAAGGGTGCCGGCTGGGGCCGCAAGCTGGAGAAGGGCCGGGGACTCGGCATCGCCGGCCACTACAGCTTCGTCACCTACACCGCGGTCGCGGCCGAGGTGGAGGTCGATGCCAAGGGTCAGGTGAAGGTCCACGCCGTCGACATCGCCGTCGATTGCGGGCCGCAAGTGAACCCGGAGCGCATCCGCTCGCAGATGGAAGGCGCGGTGGTGATGGGGATGGGCCTCGCGCTCACCTCCAAGATCACCTTCAAGAACGGCCGCGCCGAGCAGTCGAACTACGACACCTACGAGATCACCCGCATCGACGCCGCCCCGAAGGTGGTGCGCGTGCATCTCGTCCCGACCGGCACCTGGGACGGTCCGCTCGGCGGCGTCGGCGAGCCCGGCGTGCCCCCGGTGGCGCCGGCCATCGCCAACGCGGTCTTCGCCGCCACCGGCCGCCGGGTGCGCGAGCTGCCGCTGCGCGACCAGCTCAGCAGCTGATCGATTCCCGATCCTGGCCTCACCGCCGGGATCGGCCCCGTGCGACAGGCGCCCCCGGACGCGATCCGCCGAGCCTTTACGAGGTTCGGTGCACCGCATCCGGGGGCGTTTTTTGTATTCATCGCCCGTCGCGCCCGCCCGCGAAGACGGGAGCGAGCCGGCACGATGACAGAGGAGGCAGGAGCGTAACTCCGTTAACGGGCCCTCAATCGCGGAAACTTATTTCACGGACGATCAACGCGTCGTCGGTTCGATTGGGTCTCCACCGAAATCCGGCGACGCGAGAACGAGGAAACGCCTTGATGCTGCCCGTCACGATCAAGAGCCGTCTGATCGTCATGCTCTCGTTCATGGGTCTGCTGCTCCTGGTCTCCACGGGCCTCGGCGGCCTCGCCCTGGTCTGGAGCAACGCCAGCCTGAAGACGACCTACGACGACCGGCTCGTGCCGCTGAGCCAGTTCCTGACGATGCGCGACCTGTGCGACCGTATCCTCGACACCTCCCGCGGCGCGGTCGAGGGGCGGAGCACCCCGAAGGCGGCGGCGCAGACGATCGAGCGCAGCCTCGCCGACCTGCGCCGGACCTGGGACGAGTACCTCGCCACGCACCTGACCGAGGACGAGAAGCGCCTCGCCGACACCATGGGCGGCCACATCGCGCGCAACGGCAAGATCATGGCCGACCTCGCCGGGCATCTGGCCGCGGGCCGGCTCGACGCCCATGCCGAGACCCACGAGACGCTGGTGATGCGGATGCCGCAGATCAACGAGGCCATGTCGAAGCTCACCACGCTCCAGCTCGACGAGGCGCGCGCGGAATATGCCCGCTCGCAGGTCAAGGCCGACGGGCTCGGCGCAGCGCTGCTCGCCTGCCTCGTGCTCGCCTGCGGCGGCCTCGGCCTCGGCGTCGTGACGGTGATGGGCGGCGTGGTGCGGCCCCTGCACCGGATCACCGCGACGATGGGCCGGCTCGCGGGCGGCGACCTCACGGCGACGATCGAGGGCGCGGCCCGCCGCGACGAGATCGGCGCGATGGCGCGCGCCGTCGCGGTGTTCAAGGACGCAATGGTGGCCGAACGCGACGCCGCCGCCGCCGCCGCGGACGCCACCGAGGCCAAGACCCGCCGCGCCCGGACCCTCGACCGGGCGACGCGCGATTTCGAGGACGAGGTCTCCGGTCTGACGAGCGCGCTGACGGCCGCCGCCGCCGAGATGGAGGCGACCGCCCGCGGCATGTCGGCCTCGGCTTCTGTCACCACCGAGCAATCGGCGAGCGTCGCGAGCGCGGCGGAGCAGATGTCGGCCAACGTCCAGACGGTCGCTGCTGCCAGCGAGGAGATGGCCTCCTCGATCATGGAGATCGCCGCCCAGGTCGCCCATTCGTCCGGCATCTCCGACCGGGCCGCCGCGGACGCCGCCCGCACCGACGCGATCATCCGCAGCCTGTCGGAGGGCACCGAGCGCATCGGCGCCGTGGTCGGCATGATCTCGGCCATCGCCGGCCAGACCAACCTGCTCGCGCTCAACGCCACCATCGAGGCGGCCCGCGCCGGCGAGGCGGGGCGGGGCTTCGCCGTGGTGGCCGGGGAGGTCAAGGCTCTGGCCGAGCAGACCAGCCGCGCCACGCAGACGATCTCGCAGCAGATCGGCGCCATCCAGGACCAGACCCATCAGGCGGTGGCCGCCATCCGGGCCATCGGCCAGACCATCGTCGAGCTGCGCACCATCGCGACCGGCGTCGCGGCGGCGATGGAGGAGCAGGGCGCGGCCACGCACGAGATCGTCCGCAACGTCAATCAGGCGGCGCTCGCCACGCAATCGGTCGCCGGCAACGTCGTCGCGGTCCGCGACATCGCCGGGCAGACCGGGGCGGCCTCGGAGCAGGTGCTGGTCTCGGCCTCCGAACTCTCGCAGCGCTCCGACCGGCTCGGCGCCACGGTCGCGGGCTTCCTCGCGACCATCAAGGCGGCTTGATCGAAGGCGGTTCGACTCGCAACCCGGTGGCCTCTCGCGGCTTTCCCCATCGTCTTCAGCGATCAAGGAAGCCGTCCCCATGATGCAGGCCGCCCGCGCCGCCCGCCTCCTCCCGTTCCTCGCGCTCGGCTTGGCCGGCCCGGCGCTCGCCTCGCCCTGCTCGGACAAGATCGCCTCCCTCGACGGGCGGGTGAAGGACGAAGCCCGCACGGCAATCTCGGCCTCCACCGGCAGCAAGACCATCGCGGCCCACCGCGAGGGAGAGGGCCAGACCGGCACCGGCGGCCAGACCGACCAGCGCGAGGCCCCGCCCGAGAAGTCGGCGGAAGCCGGCAAGGGCGGCGATCAGGCCCAGCAGGCCAAGGTCGCGCTGGAAGAGGCGCGCACCGCCGACGGCAAGGGCGACGCCAAGGGCTGCGAGGCCGCGACCGCGCGGGCGGAAAAGCTCCTCGACGCCAAGCCGTGACCGACCGCCAGGGCAAATCGGCTTGACCTGCGGCGGGATATCGTAAGTTAAGGCGAGCGTGCCCGGATGCGGACACGCTCGCCTTGCGAGGGCACGAGCCCGTTGACCGCCGACGCCGAGCCGATTTGTCGATGACCGTGACCGCGCCGGAAGCGCTCGACCTCCGCCTGCGCCAGCAGGTCATCCTGTCCGATTTCGGCGTCGAGGCGCTGAGGGCGAGCGCGTTGCCCTCGCTGCTGCAGCGGGCGACCGAACTCTGCGCCGCGGGCATGGGCGCCCAGTTCTGCAAGGCGTTGGAATATCAGCCCTCCGAGGATCGGCTGCTGGTCTGCGCGGGCGTCGGGTGGGAGCCCGAGGCGGTAGGCAACGCGACGATCGGCGCCGACCTCGCCTCGCCCGCGGGCTACGCGCTCAAGACCGGCCGGCCGGTGATCTCGAACCACCTCGAGAACGAGACGCGCTTCCGCACCCCCGCGCTGATGGCCGACCACGGCATCCGCCGGGCGGTGAACGTGCTCATCACCAACCGCGACGGCCATTACGGCGTGCTGGAGGTGGACGACACCCGCGAGGGCGTGTTCGGCGAGGCCGACATCGCGTTCATGCAGGGCTTCGCCAACCTGCTCGGCAGCGCCATCGAGCGGCTGCGGTCCGAGGCCGAGCTGAAGGTCGCGCTGGAGCGGCAGGACCTGCTGACCCGCGAGATGAGCCACCGCGTCAAGAACAGCCTTGCTGTAGTGGCGGGCCTGCTCGCGCTGCAGGTGCGCGGCACCGACAACGCGGACGTAAAGAACGCCCTGTCCGATGCCCGCGCCCGGGTCGAGGCGGTAGCGCAGGTCCACGACCAGCTCTGGCGCCAGCCGGACATCACCCGCACCGACCTCGCCGGCTTCCTCGAAGCGTTGTGCGAAAAACTCGCCGAGAGCGCGGGCGCCAACGCGCTCCGCTGCCGGGCGGACGCCGTGACGATCCCGGCCGACCTCGCGATCCCGCTGGGCCTGTTCGTCAACGAACTCGTCACCAACGCGATCAAGTACGCCTATCCCGAAGGGCAGGGCGAGATCCGCGTCGAGGCGTCGTCCCGCGACGACGGCGGCCTCACGGTCTCGGTCTCCGACGACGGCGTGGGGCTACCCGCCGGCTTCGATCCGACCAAGGCGCGCGCCAGCCTCGGCATGCGCGTGATCAACAACCTCGCCCGCCAGCTCGAGGGCGAACTAGCGCTGGTGCCGGGGCAGGGCGCGCGCTTCGAGCTGCGGATGGCGCCCCACTCCTAGACGATCGTCCTGGATATGGAATCCAGGACGATCGTCTAACATTCTGTGCCGCATCGGCTTTTTCCAAAAGCCGGTTCCCACCTTTCGGGCCGATGCTCCAAGCCTTCGTTTTAAGCGCGCGTTTGCCAGTTTGGCACGATGCCGTTGCACGATTCTCCCGGTGCAATAATCCTCTGATCAACGACCGGACGGACAAGTCCGGCGCCAGAGGAGATCCGTCGTGTCCAAGAAGTCACCAACTTTGAAATTCGAACTGAAGGATCTGAAGGACCTGTTCGACGGTCCGTTCACGCTGTCCGATCACACGGCGACCGAATGGTCGTTCGATCTCGGCCAGGGCGCGGGGCATGTCAACCTGATCGGCACCGGCCTCGGCACGGAGGGGACCGGCCCGAAGACCGGGACGGTGACGGGCGTGACAGTCACCCTCGCCGACGGAACGGTGAAGAGCTACGGCGATCTCTCCATTCCGGCCATCGCGATCTCGAAGGGCCTGCACCTCCTCGGCGAAGATCATCCGGGCAAGGACCTGAAGGGCGGCGACGGGCGCGACGACCTCACCGGCGGCAGCGGCGACGACCACATCCACGGCGGTCGCGGCGCGGATCACCTGCACGGCGGCGGCGGCCACGACGACCTCGACGGCGGCACGGGCGACGACAGCCTCGACGGGGGCCTCGGCGACGACGACCTCGCGGGCGGCGCGGGCAACGACAGCCTCGACGGCGGCGCCGGTATCGACACGGCGGGTTTCGACGATTCCGCCAAGGCCGTCACGGTCGATCTCGGCAAGGGCCGGGCGACGGGGAACGGCACCGACACCCTGAAGAACATCGAGAACGTCTCAGGCTCGCATCACGGCGACCGGCTGACGGGCAATGCCGGACGCAACGAACTGCACGGCGGCGACGGCAACGATTCGGCGTCGGGCGGCAAGGGCGACGACAGCCTGCATGGCGACGCCGGCAACGACGTGCTGAGCGGCGGCGACGGCCGGGACCGGCTGGAGGGTGGGACCGGCAAGGACATGCTGACCGGCGGCAGCGGCGACGACACCTTCGTCTTCACCCATGCGACCGGCGACGGCATCGACCGCATCACCGATTTCCGGCACGGCCAGGACACGTTCGAACTCGATCACGCCGGCTTTGCCGGCCTCGCCGCGGGCGCGCTCGACGCCGACGCGTTCTTCCTCGGCAGCGTGGCGCACGATGCGAACGACCGCATCCTCTACGACGCCAAAACGGGTGCGCTCAGCTACGACGCCGACGGCTCGGGCGATGCAGCGGCGGTGCAGTTCGCGATCCTGAAGCCGCACCTGAAGCTGACAGTGGACGACTTCCACATCGTCTGACCGCCTGTGGGGCGCGCCGCTCCCGGATCGAGAGCGGCGCGCAAGTCTCAGTTCCCGCCGCCGGAGGAGCTGCCGCCGCCCGCGCTGCCCTGCGGCACTGCGCGCGAGGGCTGGCCGGCATTGCCGCCCGCGGCCGAATCCGTCTGCACCGTGTCGGCGCCGGTGGCGCCGCGGGGGATCGTGACGTTGCGGTCGTTGCCGGTGTTGTTCTGGCCGCCGGTGACAGGCGCGCCGGCCGCCGACGGCGGCGTGGCCGTGGTCTGGGCGAGCGCGGGCGAGAGCCCGGCCGCGAGCGCAAGAGTGCTGGCAACAAGGGTGCCGGCAAGAAGCGTGAGACGCATCGAAAGACCTTCCGTCGAACGAACATGAGGCTCGGCGAGAGGGACCCGCCGGTTCCGTCCGCGGGGCAACCGCGCCGGCGGGCAAATGTATCCATCACGAGTCATTCGACAGGCCGCCCGCGCCGCCGTAACCAGGGGAAAACCCGCGGGAGGAACGGCGACGTGAGGCGAGACGCGACGAATCCGGCACGAATCCTCGGGGCCGTCCTGCTGCTGATGCCCCTGAGCGCACACGCGGCGGACCAGGGTCAGGATTGGCCGGCCTTCGGGCGCGACGCCTCGAACGCCCACCACTCGCCGCTCAAGGCGATCGACACCTCGAACGTCGCCAAACTCCGCCCGGCCTGGATCTTCCAGACCGGCATGACCGGCTATTTCCAGGCCGAGCCGGTGATCGTCGGAAGCGTGATGTACGTCTCGACCACCGGCAACCACGTCGCCTCGCTCGATGCCAAGTCGGGCACGGTGTTGTGGACCTATACCCACAAGGCGCGCACGGAAAAGATCTTCGGGCCGCCCTCGAACCGGGGTGTCGCGGTCTCGAACGGCCTCGTGTTCGAGGCGACCATGGACGGGCGGGTGATCGCGCTCGACGCCAAGTCCGGCCGCCTCGTCTGGGACCGGGAGGCGGTGCGCCCGGAGGAAGGCGAGACCGAGACGGCCTCGGCGCTCGCGGCCAGCCTCGGAGACAAGCCGGTCCAGGGATCGAGCCGGCTCGGCTTCAAGATGCCGCCGCTGGTGGCTGAAGGGCTCGTCATCGTCGGCGTCACGGGCGCGGGCTACGGCCTGCACGTCGAGGACGAGAAGGGCGGGCTCGACGGCGGCTCGGTGGTCGGCATCGAGGGCGGCTACGGCCGCCGCGGCTGGCTGGCCGCCTACGACGCCAAGACCGGCGAGGAACGCTGGCGCTGGTACGTCACCAAGGAGGACGGCTGGGAGGGCGTCTTCGCCGAGGCCACGCCGGACGGCCTGCCGCTCAACCGCGACATCGCCGCCGAGAAGGCGGCGGCGCCCGATCACCGCGAGGCCTGGAAGGTCGGCGGCGGCTCGCTGTGGATGACGCCGGCCTACGATGCCGATTCGGGCCTGATCTTCCTCGGCACCGGCAACCCGGCGCCGCAGAACTTCGGGCTGACGCGCCCCGGCGACAACCTCTACACCATGAGCCTCGTGGCGCTCGACGTGCGCAGCGGCAAGCTGCGTTGGCACTTCCAGCAGGTGCCGCACGAGCAATGGGGCTACGATGTCGCGAGCCCCACGTTCCTGCTCGACGCGAAGACGCCGGACGGCCCGGTGAAGGCGGTGGCCCAGGCGAGCAAGACCGGCTTCATCTACCTGCACGACCGCGCGACCGGGCGGCTCATCTCCCGCTCCGAGCCGGTGATCACGCACAAGAACCTGTTCGCCCCGCCAAGCCCGGAGGGCACGGTGGTGAGTCCGGGACCGCTCGGTGCGATCTCCTGGCATCCGGTCGCCTACGACGCTGCCTCGAACCGCGCCTTCGCCCAGGTGCGCCACGGGGCGGCGACCTACACGATCAAGACCGTCCCGGCCGCCGGCAACCGCCCGGAAATCCGCTACACCGAGACCAGCGAGGCCAAGGGCGAGCCGACCTTCTCGACGCTGACGGCGGTGGACCTCGGCAGCGGCAAGGCGGCGTGGTCGAAGCGGGCCGGGAGCCGGCTGTCGGGCGGGACGCTCTCGACCGCGGGCGGCCTCGTCTTCTCCGGCGAGGAGGACGGGCATCTCAACGCGCACGACGCCGCGACCGGCGACATCCTCTGGCGCTTCCAATGCGGCGCCGGCATCGGCGGCCCGCCGGTCACCTACGCCATCGACGGCCGCCAATACGTGGCGGTGGCGGCAGGCGGCGCCTCCTTCACCAAGGCCTCGGGCTTCGGCACGGGCGACGCGCTGGTGGTGTTCGCGCTGCCGGATTGAGCGGCTCCCCCGTCATTGCGAGGCGGAGCCGAAGCAATCCAGGGTTCCGCATTGCCTGGATGAGGCGCGCGCGTAGACGTTTCGTCGGCACGGTTACGCACCCTTCGGTCACGTCGCGCTCTGGATTGCTTCGGCTTCGCCTCGCAATGACGGTGCGCGATATCCTGAGCCGTCACGCGTCCTCGTCTTCGTCGCCGGGCGCCTCTTCCTCACAAGAAAATTCGCCCCGCAGGTACTGCGCCTGCAACGCCGCCGCTCGCCGGGCCGATTGCGCGTGCTTGGGCGAAATCGGCCCGCCCGGCCGCGCCGCGCCGCCGCGCTTGATCGCCAGCCAGTCGGGGTCGGCCCAGTGCTCCAGCAACGCCTGAAACGCCGTGAGACGAGCCGGCTCGAACGGGATGCGCATCCCCATCGCATCCTTGTAGGGATGCGGCGGATGGATCGCGCCGCAGGGCACGAGGCCGGCCGGGATCGGCGTCGTTGCGGCATGCGTGCGCCCGCCCTTCAGGAGCTTGGGCAGGACGTGCGTATGCGGTCCCTCGGGGTTGGTGCCGCCGGGGCCGGGGATTTCCGAAAACACCTCGATCCGGCCGAAGCGGACGAGGAACACGCGGTGCGGGCTCATCGCCACGAGGTGCGGGCCGATCGGGTTGGCGGTGTCGAACAGCGGGCGACCGAGGCCCGCCCGCAGGCAGGCAAGCGCCGCAGGATCGGAGGTCCGCACGCAGGCATCGACCGCGGCGAGGCCGAGCCCCAGATCGAACAGCACCGCGTCCCGGTCCTCGACGCGGGCGGCCTGCCGGTCGGGACCGAGTTCGGTCACGACCGCGCGGCGGCCCATGGCGCAGGCATCCGCCGGCAGGCACAGGGCGACGGCGTGGTTCCAGCCGGAGGTGAAGGCGGTCTCGTAGGCGAGCGGTCGCAATTCGGGCAGGACATCGAGGGCGATGGCGCCGCGGGCGGTGGCGAGGCCGAGGCGCGCGTCGGGCAGGGCCGTCACCGGCTCGTCGGGATCGCGCAGGAACTCGGCGATGGCGCCGAAGCTGCCGAGGCTCCAGGCGGTGCCGGGATCGTCGAGCGACGCCCGCAAGAGATGCGCGACCGCGTCCGCATGCGATTCGACCGGCGCGGATGCCATCGTGATTCTCCTCTGCGATCCGTCCCAACGGGCAGCGAAAGCCAAGCGATGCGGCAGAGCGTGACCGATCCGGCGGCTCCCTGCCCGGAACTGAGGCAGAAATGCGGCGTTTCCTGCACGATCCGAAGCCTACGCCCCGACGATTCATCTTGCGCCAGGGCCAAATGAACAGGGAGAAGGACTTGCGCGACCACAGCCACACGATCGGCCGCTTCTCCCCGTCCGCGCCGAAGCGGACCGGACGGCCCGCCGCCTCGGGCCACCGCCTCGGGGGCCTGACCAAGGCGCCGGCCGCGAACGCCAAGGCGCCTGGACCGGTGCCGGAGGGCGGTCGCGTCGTCCCGCCGTCGAGCGATTTCGAGGGTTTCGGCTCGTTCAGCTGAGCGGACGCCACGCAGCGACGCCCCGGTGCTGAGCCGCCGGGGCGTCGCGCCGTTTCAGCGCCATCCGACCAGCACGACGAAGCCGGAGAAGACGGTGGCGGAGGCCATGACGGTGAGGGCGATGATATCCATGCCGGGCGCTTAACCGCCCCGGCCCCGCCCGGCCACGGAGCGTTCCGCCGCAGCGACCGAACACGCCAGGGCTGTTGCAGCGATGCGGCAGGCGTCGGTCGGACCGTTGATCCCACCCATTCCCCTCATCCTGAGGTGCCGCGCAGCGGCCTCGAAGGAGGGCTCCAGCGGATCGCGCGATCCCTGGAGCCCTCCTTCGAGGCTTCGCTGTGCTCCGCACCTCAGGATGAGGGGGGGGGGTGGGTGGGAGATGCTGAAAATACCCGAAAATATTCAGCCCTGGCCGCCGAAACCGAGGCCGCGGATGATATCGCCGATGGGGTCGATCCGCTTCGGTTCGGCGGGCGGCTGCGTCGGCGCGGGCTGGACGGCGGCGGTCTCCGCGGCCGGGCGGGCCTCCAGCGTGGCGTGCCGGGTGCGGGCCGGGCGCTGAACGGCCTTGCGGCGCTGAGCGTAGGCCGTCTTGCGCGGGGCGGGGGCCGCCTCGCGCGCAAGCGTCTGCGCCGCGACCGGCGCGATGGCCTGGGCCACCGGCGAGACCGGCGCCTCGACGGGTTTCGCCACCGGCTCGGCCTGCGCGAGTTGCGGCGCCGCATCGGCTTGCGGACGGAGCGGCGGGTTCACCCACGCGGTGTCCTCGGCCGTATCGAGACGGGCGGCCACCCGCTCCACCGGCGGCGGAGACGCGGCGAACGGACCCGCGTGCATGATCTGAGCGGCCAGGACCAGCGCGGATATTGCAGCGGCTGTCACGCCGAGGGTGGACTTATAGTGTTCCATGCTTTCAGAACGTGAGGCCAAGCTTATCGTTCCGCTTCCCGTGAAGCTTTCGCGCCTTGCCGCGGCGACGCCCCTACCGCCGCTCGTTCCAAAGAAAGAGGGCGTGGCAGGGTTCCCCCACGCCACGCCCTCACGGGATCGAACCAAGAAGTCCGAAAAAAATCAGCGGGCCCGGCGGGCGAGCCAGCCGGCCGAGAAGGCGATGGCGGCGAGGCCGAGCAGGGTGCCGGTGCGGTTGGCGTTGGCGCGGCGCAATGCCTGGCGGCCGAGATGCTCGCCGCGGCGGGCGGTCTCGCGGGCGAGGCGGCGGCCGTCGTCGATGAGGTCGTCCGCGTGGTCGCGGGCGGCGTGGACGAGGTGGCGTCCGTCGTCGGCGATGTCCTCGGCCCGGTCGCGGGCCCGGCCGTAGGCGTATTGCGCGCCGCCGGCGATCTGGTTGACGGCGCCGCGGATCTGGCGGGCCGGGTCTCCGGTGAGGCCGCCGACAGCGGTCTGGGCACGGCCCTTGATGTGGCGGGTGGCGCCGCGGAACTGGTCGCGGTTCATGAGGGACTCCTGTCTTGCGTGAGAGGGGAGGGGCGGGGCGCGGGGCCCCGCCGTCGCTAGGCTCGGATCAGCGGCCGGTGATCTTGTCGGCGACGTTCTTCACGCCGTCCTTGGCCTCGCCGACGGTCTTCTGGGTCTCGCCCTTCAGCTCCTGGGCCTTGCCCTCGGCGACCAGCTTGTCGTTGCCGGTGGCGTTGCCGATGCCCTGCTTGATGTTGCCCACGGCCTCGTTGGCGAGACCCTTCAGCTTGTCGGTGGTGCTGCTCATCGGATGATCTCCTTTATCGTCCATGGCCGGCTGTCGCCGGTCGGGTGAGGCCCCCGCCCGGAGGCGGGAGCCGAGGGGTGATGGTTAGATGCGGCGCGAATCGTAGGCGCCGACCAGGGTGACGGGCTTCGGGGCGCCGAAGCGGCCGCCGAGGAAGCCGGCGAGCGCGCCGAGGACGAGGGCCAGCGCGGCGTAGAAGGCGCCCTGGGTCGCGGCCGACTTGGCGGCGACGGCGGTCTCCTCGGCCTTCTTCTTGGCAGTGGCGACGGCCTGCTCGTACTGCTTCTGGTAGTCGTCGATCTGGGCCTTGGCCTGATCCGGCGAGATGTTCTGCGCCTTGGCGAGCGCGTCGGCGGCGCGGGTCTTGGCCTGTTCCTTCTGGGCCGCGTCGCCGGTCAACACGGCGCGCACGGCGGCGACCGCTGCGTCACGGGCGGCCTGCGGGTCCTGGCCGGCGGACTGCTCGCGCACCTTCTGCTCGATGCCGTCGAGCGGGTTCGAGATCTTCGACAGCGACGGGGCCGCGGTCTGCGCCGCCGTCTGGATCGTGCTGCCGACGAGGTTGCCCGCACCGCCCAGCGCGCCCGACACCGTGCCGACCGCGCCGCCGACGAGGCCGGTGGCCGCGGAGGTCAGCACGTAGAGCACGACGAGGATCGACACCGCCCAGGAAACGAAGCCATGCAGGCCCGCCGTGCCCGGCAGCGGCTTGCCCGAGAGGCGGCCGGCAACGAGGCCGCCCACCAGCGAGGCGACGATGCCGGAGCCGACGAACCACAGCCCGGCCCCGAGGGAGACGGTGGAGGCGGACGGATTGTCGGCGGCGACGGGGCCGACCGCTGCGAGACCGGTGCCGACGCCGATCAGGTTGACGACGATCTGCGTCACGAGGGCCGTGACGGCGCCCGCGAAGATGGCGCCCCAGGACACGGTATTGAGAAGGACGGCACGGGTATCGGCATGCGCGTCCGCCGCGAGGGGCGCGGTTGCGGGCTTGATGGTGGTCACGCTGTCACTCCGGGTAGGTTAGTCGCTGGTGGTGGGGAGGGAGTCGGCTCAGTCGCGGTTGGCGTTCACGAGCAAGCCGATGCCGAAGCCGACGAAGCCGGCGATCAGCAGGGAGGCGAGCGGGTACTCGGCGACCTGCTGGCTGACCTCGCGGGTGCCGCGGCGGAGCGAGCGCGCGCCGCGCTCGTAGGCGTCCTCGGCGTAGTCGTAGGCGTCGTCGGCGTAGTCCTGGGCCCGGTCGGCGGCGTGGCGGACGCCGTCCTTGGCCTGGCCGTAGAGGTTCTCGGCGGCGCCCTGCGCCTCGCGGGCGCGGCCCTCGATCGAGTCGCTCTTGCGGCCGGTCAGGTCGCCGACGGCGCCCTGAAGCTTGCCGCCGAGTTCCTGCGCGGCGCCCGTGATCCTGTCGGTATCGACCATGTGAATCTCCTCGGTTGATCTTGTCGGGTGATCTTTGCGGATCGGACCGGCGCCGTGGGGCGCCAGGTTCGCTCAGTCGGCGCGGGGCTTATGGCCCTTGGGCGGGGCCGCCTCGCGCTTCTGACGCCGGCCCTCGGCCTCGATCCGGTCGTTGCCGGTGAGCTTGCCGATGGCCTCCTTCACCGAACCCTTGAGGGCCTCGGTGGAAGTGGGGGGCGAAGTCTTGGTCATGGGCGTTCCTCGTCTTGGAAAGTCCCCCGGACCGACTTCCAGATGTGTACCGGCCGCGCCGGATCAATAGTTCAGAACTACCGGTACACTGGTATTTATGGACCGGATGCGGTGATCGGGAAGCCGTTCTCGCGGCCCCAGACCACGGCCTCGGTGCGGCGGTGGACGCCGAGCTTGCGATAGAGCGCGGCGCCGTGGTTGCGCACAGTGTTGCGCGACAGGCCAAGCTTCTTGGCGATGGCGTCGTCATCGAGCCCGGCGCAGAACAGGTTGAGGATCTGGCGCTCGCGCACGGTCAGGTTCGGCACCGAGCCGTCGGCGTCCTCGCGGCCGGGGCGGCGGAGGTTGGCGAGCTTCTCGATCAGCCCGCGGCTGAACCACGAGGTGTCGGCCATCACCGCTTCGATCGCGTCGAACAGCTCGCGCTCGGTGTGCTTGCGCTCGGTGATGTCCTGCAGGACGAGCAGGACGAAGGCATCGTCGTTGATGCTCACGCGCTCGGCGGAGACCATGCAGTCGAGGTTCGATGCCTTGGCGTGGCGCAGGCACGCCTCGATCCCGAGGACGCAGCCGTTGCGGGCGAGCGCCGTCTCGAACCGCTCGCGCTGCTCGGCCGAGACCCAGAGGCCGGTCTCGTCGAGCGAGCGCCCGACCACCTGTTCCTCCTCGAAGCCGAAGGTGCGGGCGAAGGCCTCGTTGATGCCGGTGACGGCGTAGCCCTCGGCCCGCACAAGCAACGTCGGCACGGGGGTGAGGCGAAACGCCTTGGCGAAGCGCTCCTCGCTCTGGCGCAGAGCCGTCTCGGCTTTTTTCCGCAGTTCGAGGTCGGCGAAGGTGAACAGCATGCAGGGCTCGTCGCCCATGTCGATCGGCTGGCCGGCGACGATGACGAAGCGGGTGCCGCCGTCGGGGGTTTCGAGGCAGGCTTCCATCTGCGGGATGGTGCCGCCCTCGTTGAGCCGGGAGATCGCCAGACCGCGGTTGCGGGCGCCCGCCAGCACGTCGACCTCGTAGACGCTGCGCCCCAGCACCGCGTCGCGGGTGAAGCCCGTCATTTCGAGGAAGCCGATGTTCACCTTGACGTGACGCAGGTCCGACAGCCGGGTGATGACCGCGGGGGCCGGATTGGCGTTGAAGGTCGCCTCGAACCGCTCCTCGGCCTCGAACTGGTCGGACACGTCCTTGAGGATCAGCGCGAGGCAGCTCGGCTTGCCCTCGCGGTCGGTCGCCACGATGCTGCGCAGCGAGTGGACGAACTCCACGTCGGGCCGGTCGATGCGGCTCACCTCGACGATGACGTCGTGGAAGCTCTCGCCGTCGACCACCCGCTCGATCGGGTAGTGGTTGGGCGTCTTGTGGTTGCGGTAGCGGAGCGCAAAGCGCTCGCGATAGGCATCGACCGTCGGCCCGAGTTCTTCCAGGCTCTCGGCCCCGTGCATGGCGAGCGCCGCCGCGTTGGCGTAGGCGATGGTCTGGTCGGGCTCGACCAGGATCACACCCTCGCTCAATCCGGCGATGATCTGCCTCAGTTCATGCCTGTCGACACCCGCGGTCACGGCCGGAACCACCCTTTCGCATCACGCGCCATCCCTTCGATGGCGGTGCACAAACGGGTTGCGCACGAGCCGGTTCCATCTTTTTCGAATCCCTCACTGGTATATCCGTATCATTGACGTGCTCGTGATCGATCAAAGATAAAGCGGGCACTTGCCGTTCCTGCCAACCGTTCCAGCAGAACACCCTTTATCAAGGCGACGGATGCCGCCCTTGCAGACTTCGGATGAAACGGGCGATCGGGCCGGGCTGGGCGATCGGTTGCGCGACGGCTTCCCCGGCTCGGTCGCGCCCGCCGGAGACACTCGCCTCGGGCGGATGGTGGCGCGGCTCAAGGCGGCCCTCGACGCCGCCGCGGTCGAGCGTCCGGTCCGGGCCACCATTCGGGCCGACCTGATCGACCTCGTGCCGCGGCTGCGCCGCTACGCCGCCGCACTCACTTACGATCCCCTGGAGGCGGACGACCTCGTCCAGACCACCCTGCTCAAGGCCTGGGAGAAGCGGGAGCATCTGCCCGGCGGCCCGGCACTCGCCGCGTGGCTGTTCGCGGTGCTGCGGCGGACCTACCTGAACGAGCGGCGCCGCGGTGCGGGGCGCGGGTCGGAGGCCGGCGCCGAGGGCGCGGCGACCGAGCGGAACGCGGTGCGGGACGCGGTGGACCGGCTCAGCCACGCCCAGCGCGAGGCGCTGCTGCTGGTGACGGTCGAGGGCCTGTCGCCGGAGGCCGCCGCGGCGATCATCGATTGCGCGGTGGAAACGGTGCGGGATCGCCTCGATCAGGCGCACGACCGGCTGGCGCGCGATCTCGGGCCGGTGTGATCGGCCCCTGACGGCGCTCCGGCGGCTCACCGTGCGTCCCGCTCCACCCCGTCATTGCGAGGCGAAGCCGAAGCAATCCAGCGCTCCGCACTGCCCGGAGGAGGCTCGCCGGGACCGCGTCGTCGGCGCGGTCTCGCTTCATCCGAAAAAGGTCGCGCCCTGGATTGGTTCGGCTTCGCCTCGCAATGACGGCGTGCGGTGGGCGCCGACGCGATGAGCTGGACCGGAATGAGCGACAAAAAGAGTCTCAAAAGGTTGTGCGCGGCGCCACCGTCCGATCGGTGCCGGCACGGCCGCGAGGCCGGGCGCCCTTCGGCGCGCCCGGCCCGTTGCCCTTCGGCGTCGCGGCCTACGCCGCCTTCTCGGTCAGGACCGTGCGCGGGCCGATCTCCGGCTTCGGCGCGGCCGGGCCGGTGTCGAGCAGTCCTTCCACGAGGCGGCGCTCGATCTCGGCGCGCGGCATCGGCTTTCCGAACAGGTAGCCCTGGCCGTAATCGCAGCCCTGGCTCGCCAGCCAATCGACGCTGGTCTCGGTCTCGATGCCCTCCGCCGTGGTGACGAGGCCGAGGCTGGAGCCGAGCTTGATGATCGCGTCGACCAACTTGGCCCGCTCGTCGCCCTCGGCGATGGAGTTCACGTAGGAGCGGTCGATCTTCAGCTTGTCGAAGCGCAGTTCCCGCAGGTGGTAGAGGCTGGAGTAGCCGGTGCCGAAATCGTCGAGCGCGACCCGCACGCCGAGAGCCTGGAGTGCACCGAGCGTGGCGCGGGTCGCCTCCAGATCCTGCACGATCGCGGTCTCGGTGATCTCGACCTCAAGGCGGTGGGCCTGGAAGCCGGTCTCGGTCAGGATCGCCAGGATGCGCAGGGCGAGATCGGGGTCCTGGAACTGCTGGGGTGCGATGTTGACGGCGAGTTGCAGGTGGGGCGGCCACGCGCGGGCGTCGAGGCAGGCGCGACGCAGGATCAGGTAGCTGAGGTCGCCGATCATGCCCGTCTCTTCCGCGACCGGGATGAAGGTCGAGGGCATCAGCAGGCCCTGCTCGGGATGGCGCCAGCGGGCCAGCACCTCGAACCCGGTGACGGTCTGGCCGGGCAGGGCCACGACCGGCTGGTAATAGGGCTCGATCTGTCCGCTATCGATGGCGACGCGCAGGTCGGCTTCGAGGCGGGCGCGGGCCTTGAGCGCCTCGTCCATGGCGGACTCGAACACCCGGTAGGTGCCGCGCCCGTCGCGCTTGCCCTGGACCATGGCGAGGTCGGCGGCGTGCAGCACCGCGTCGGCGGTGCCGGCCTCAGGGTGGGCGGCGGCGATGCCGACGGTGGCGCCGACCTTGATCTCGTGGCCGTACCACGCCACGGGCAGGGAGAGCGCGGCGATGGCGCCCTGCGCGAGGCGGGCCAGACCCTCGCCGCCGGCGCCGGTCTCGACCAGCGCCGCGAACTCGTCGCCGTCGAGTCGCGCGACGGTGCTGCCCTCGGGCAGCGACCGCACCAGCCGCTCGCCGACGGCGCGCAGCACGGCGTTGCCGGCCTCGTAGCCGTAGAGTTCGTTGACCGGCTTGAACCGGTCGAGGTCGATCACGAGCACGGCGAGCCGCCCGCTCACGCCCGCCGCGCGGCGCTCTTCCAGGCGCTCGGTGAACAGGCGGCGGTTGGCCAGGCCCGTGAGCGGATCATGCCGGGCGGTCTCGGCGGCCTGCGCCTCGGCGGCGTCGCGCTCGCGCATCGCCTTGCGCAGCCGGATCGACTTCGAGACGCTTGCCGCGACGGCGCCCATCCCCATGAAGAAGCCGAGCTTGAACACGTCGGAGAGATTGTGGGTCAGGATGATGCGATCGACCCAGTGGAAGGCGCCGAGCTGTACGCCGAGCACCCAGACGCAGGTGCCGAGCATCATCAGGCAGAGGAGATCGTACAGCTCCCCGCTGCCCCAACTGGCCTTGCGTTTGTCAGCCATGCGCCGCTCCTGCCCGGCCTATTACCAATCGTCAAAGGTCCTAAGACGGGCTTAATCCGGGCTCGACCGGTACATCTGCCGGACATCTATGGTGACCGGCGCGGTAACGCTGTCGCGAGCCTATTGCCGGCCCGATCCGCCCGCCGGCCGGGCGGGCCCCCAGTTTTGCCGAGATGTCCCATTGCGGACAATCGATCCCGCGCACATAGTCGCTTCCCTGCGAGCAAGGGCGGCCGGGCCACCGGAACAGACCCGTTCGAGGGAGAGACGTGGTGGTGCAGGGCACGCAGATGCGTCGGCATCTGTGCGGGATACAGACCGCCTGGACCGATGCGGGCGAAGCCGAGGAGGCCGTGGCGGCGCTCGCCGGCGCGATCGAACGCGACGGCGTCGGTCACATCATCGTGTTCTTCTCGGCCAGCTACGACACCGGCGTGCTGACGGCGGCGCTCGCCGCGCGTTTCCCCGGCGTGGGGGTGAGCGGCTGCACCACCTCGGGCGGGATCAGCCCCGCCGGCCCGATCGACCGCGGCCTCGTCGCCATCGCCTTTCCCCGCCGGGGGTTTCGCATCGTCGCCGGGGCGCTGACCCGGATCGCGCAATTGGATGTCGAGGGCGCGGCTTCGACCGTGCGGGGCCTGCGCCGCCAGCTCGATCAGGGTCGCACGGACGGTGGCACCGGCCACCGCTTCGCGATCTCGATGATCGATGCGCTGGCGAACGCGGAGGAAACTGTGGTCTCGGCGGTGGCCTGGGCGCTCGACGGCATCCCGCTCATCGGCGGCTCGGCGGGCGACGACCTCGCCTTCTCCTCGACCGTGCTGATCCACGACGGCCAAGCGCATCGCGACGCCGCGATCATACTGCTGGTCGAGACCGACTTCCCGATCCGCATCTTCAAGAGCGACAATTTCGAGCCGACGAGCCGCCGCTTCGTCGTCACCGCCGCCCGCGAGGACGAGCGGCGCGTCTACGAACTCAACGCCGAACCGGCGGCGCGGGAATACGCCATGGCGGTCGGGCTCGATCCCGAGGGCCTGACCCCGATGAGCTTCGCGGCCTATCCGCTCGCAGTGAAGATCGGCGGCGAGTATTACTGCCGCTCGATCAGCCGGGTCGAGCCGGACGGCTCGCTGACCTTCTTCTGCGCCATCGGCGAGGGCGTGGTGATGACGCTGGCCCAGCCCCGCGACATCGTCGAGGCGACGCGGGCCGAACTCGAATCCCTCGATACCGCGCTCGGCGGGCTCGATCTCGTCATCGGCTTCGACTGCGTGTTCCGCCGCCTCGACGCCGAGAGCCGTCAGGTGCGCCACCGCATCGCCGACCTCTATCGCCGCTATGGCGTCGTCGGGTTCGAGACCTACGGCGAGCAGTACCGCTCGATGCACCTCAACCAGACGTTTACGGGCATCGCGATCGGCCGGGCCGAGATCCCATGAATCGGCCGACACTCTGGATGGAGCCGCCGTCCGAGCCCGACACCGTCGAATCCCTGAGCCGGCGGGTGGCCAAGCTGGAGCGCATCAACGCGTCGCTGATGGCCCATGTCGAGCGGACCATGGACCAGCAGGGCGGCGCCTACTCGCTGTTCCAGACCGCGATCATGCTGGAAGGCCGCGTCCGCGCCCGCACCGAGGAGCTGACCGCGCTGATGCACAGCCTGGAGCGCTCGAACGAGGCGTTGCAGGCGGCCAAGGACGAGGCCGAGACCGCCAACCGCTCGAAGACGCGTTTCCTCGCCGCCGCGAGCCACGACCTTCTCCAACCGCTGAATGCCGCCCGGCTCTCGCTCTCGGCGCTGACCGACCTCGCCGCCGGTCCCGAGGCGCAGACCATCGCGAGGCAGGTCGAGCGCGGGCTGGAGACGATCGAAGACCTGATCAAGGCGCTCATCGACATCTCGAAGCTCGATGCCGGCGTGGTCCGCCCCGTGGTCAAGCCGGTGCGGCTCGCCGACCTCGTGGCCGGCATCGAGGCGAGCTTCCGGCCCTTCGCCGAGCGCAAGGAGCTGCGCCTCGTCACCCGCTGCGACGTCCTCGCGGTCGAGACCGACGGCGTGCTGATGCAGCGCATCCTGCAGAATCTCGTCTCCAACGCGATCCGCTACACCGAGCGCGGCGGCGTCCTCATCGCCGCCCGCCGCCGCGGCCAAAAAACCTGCCGCATCGACGTGGTCGATACCGGCCGCGGCATCCCCGAGCACGAGCGGGCGCTGGTCTTCGAGGAGTTCTACCGCGGCGCGCGGGAGGGCGAGGACGGCGGCGTCGGCCTCGGGCTCGGCCTGTCGATCGTCCAGCGCATGGCCTCGACGCTCGGCCACGCCGTGGCGCTCGCCTCCCGCACAGGGCACGGCACCCGCGTCAGCCTCACCCTGCCCGTGGCCACCGGGCGCCCGGACGCACAACCCCGCCTCGCCCCGCTCGCCACCACGCTGACCGGCGCCCGCGTGCTGGTGATCGAGAACGACGCCTCGACGGCGGAGGCGTTGCAGCGTCTTCTGCGCAACTGGGACGCGGAGGTGCGCACCTTCGCCGACCTCGCGGGCGTCGTGACGGCTCTGGGGGAGGGGCTGGGGCGGCCCGACGTGATGGTGATCGACTACCATCTCGACCACGGCGCCTGCGGATTCGACGTGGTGGATTACCTCCGGCGCAACAAGGGCTGGGTGACGCCGGTCATCCTCACCACCGCCGACCACAGCGCTGACATCGAGCGGCACGCGCGCTCGCACGGTGCGGAACTGGTGCACAAGCCGATCAAGCCGGCGCAGCTGCGCTCGCTGCTGGCCTACATGCTGGCGTGATTTTCTGGGGAGCCGGCGGGCACGAACGCGGCTCATCCCAACCCCCCCCTCATCCTGAGGTACGCAGCGAAGCCTCGAAGGAGGGCCCCAGAGAATCTCGCGATCCTCTGGAGCCCTCCTTCGAGGCTGCTTCGCAGCACCTCAGGATGAGGGGGTCGGGTCGGACGAGCCGATCGAACGGATTCTCAGCGCAGCGGCGGCGAGCGGTAGGCCGGGGCCAGCATGTAGGTCTCGGAGTTCCGGCGCGGGCCCTGGGGCGTCAGCACCTTCATGTCGTTGTAGTAGTCGTTGCCGGTGATGCCGAAGCTGCCGCCGTTCATCACGGTCGGAACCGGCACGGCGCCGATGGCGCGGAGATCCCGGCCGTCGGTGCTCATCGGCGGGCCGGCGAAGCGGCTGGTGTCGGGATCGGCCTGGAGCACTTGCGGCCCGGTCCGCTCGCCGTAGAGCAGGTCGCCCACGCCCTGGGCGAGGGCGGTGTCGGCGACCGTCAGGCCGAAGAGGGCGGCGAGGACGAGGCGGGCATTTGCCACGGGCAACTCCTTCACGAAGGGCGTCTATCTCGGCTCCCCCGCCGCGGGCGGGAGGGCGCTGTGCTGTCGGCTTCGATCAAGCCGGAAACGTGACAAGAAAGGCTTTCCGCCTCAGCCCTTCGATTGGAGCACCGTGCGCCGCTCGCGCAGGCGCGGCTCGCAGCCGGTCTGGTAGGCGTTCAGCACCAGCGGCTTCGTCGTGCAGTCGTAGGCCTCGTCGGGCGAGGGCGCAGGCACGGGGTCGCGGGCCACGATCGGGTGGGGGGCGCAGGCGCCGGTTGCGGCGCCGGCGAGCGCCAGGGCGGCGAAGAGCTTCAGGCGGCGCATGCGGATCCTCGGGGCGCAATCCGACCGCCGGGCGAAAACCCGGCAGCGGAACGGGAGAAGACCCTGCGGACGGAGAGGCCTACTGACAAGCTTCCCCGCGCGCTCACGCGGGGAGCCGGGTCCGATTGCGGGGGGCTGTCGCCCCGCCGCAACATCTTTTGGGAGATCGAATCGGACTGCGGCGCGTGTCACGCGGCGCAGTCCGCCCGCGCGAATGCGCGGCGGCGGGCGTCCGCCGGACGCGCTACTCCCGACCATCTGTCGGGAGTAGCGCAACCAAAAGTCAGACAGCCTTCTGCATCGGCACGACGTTGTGCAGCGTGCGGTCCGAGTTGTCGAAGAAGCGGCGGATGTTGCGCGCCGCCTGCCGGATGCGCTGCTCGTTCTCGACCAGCGCGATGCGGACGTAGTCGTCGCCGTGCTCGCCGAAGCCGATACCCGGCGCCACCGCCACGTCGGATTTCTCCAACAGCAGCTTGGAGAATTCCAGGCTGCCGAGCGGCCGGTACTTTTCCGGGATCGGCACCCAGGCGAACATCGAGGCCTGCGGCACCGGCAGCTTCCAGCCGGCCTTGCCGAACGATTCGATCAGCGCGTCGCGGCGCTTCTTGTAGGTCGCCCGCATCTCCTTGATGCAGTCGTCCGGCCCGTTGAGCGCGGCGGTAGCCGCCACCTGGATCGGCGTGAAGGCGCCGTAATCGAGATAGGACTTCACCCGCGTCAGCGCCGCGAGCAGCCGCTCGTTGCCGACCGCGAAGCCCATGCGCCAGCCGGCCATGGAGAAGGTCTTCGAGAGTGAGGTGAACTCCACCGTCACGTCGATGGCGCCCGGCACCTGCAGCACGGAGGGCGGCGGGTTGTCGTCGTCGAAGTAGACTTCCGCGTAGGCCAGATCCGAGAGCAGGATCAGCTCGTGCTTCTTCGCGAACGCGACGAGGTCGCGGTAGAAATCGAGGTTGGCGACATAGGCGGTCGGGTTCGAGGGGTAGCAGACCACGAGCGCGACGGGCTTCGGGATCGAGTGCGCGACCGCCTTCTCCAGGGCCGGGAACATCGCGGGCGTCGGCTCGGCCGGCACGGAGCGGATCACGCCGCCCGCCATCAGGAAGCCGAAGGCGTGGATCGGGTAGCTCGGGTTCGGCACCAGCACCACGTCGCCCGGGGCGGTGATCGCCTGGGCCATGTTGGCGAAGCCCTCCTTCGAGCCCAAAGTCGCCACGACCTGCGTGTCGGGGTTCAGGCTCACGCCGAAGCGGCGCTGGTAGTAGCCGGCCTGGGCCCGGCGCAGGCCCGCGATGCCCTTGGAGGCGGAGTAGCGGTCGGTGCGCGGCTTGCCCGCGGTCTCGACCAGCTTCTCGATGACGTGGCGCGGCGCGTCGAGATCGGGGTTGCCCATGCCGAGATCGATGATGTCGGCGCCCTGGGCTCGGGCGGCGGCCTTGATCCGGTTCACCTGCTCGAAGACGTAAGGCGGAAGGCGCTTGATGCGGTGAAAATCGGTCATGGCGGGTTCTGTCCGGTGTCGCGGAACGCTTCCCCCCGCATCGCGTCGGCGGCAGGGAATCGGGGTGTTTACCATCGGCGCGCTCGCGCGCCGATGGTTTTTTAGTTTTTGCCTCAAGCGCCGGCGGTCGCATCCGCGACCTTAGGCTTCTCGCTTCGCTAGACGCCTTGGCTTGCGCCAAGGCCGCTGCGCGCGGCGCTCTTCGCGCCGGGTTATCCGGTGCTGCCGCACGCTCGACCTTCGCTCCGCGGCGCGGCCCCCTTGAAGCCGCCGCGGCGGCGGTCACTGCGGCGGCGCCAGCCCCTGCGCCGTCGCCTTGGCCGCGCTCTCGGCGGCCCGGCCCTTGGCCTCGTTGCGGCTGCGGGCGCCTTCCAGCTCGGATTGGAGCGCCTTCAGCCCCTCGGCGCTGCGGGCGCGGGCGGGGCGGGGCGCCGATTCGCCGACCGGCATGTAGTCGGCCTCCGCCTTGCGCGAGCCGGCCACGAAATCCGGCGCCTGCGTCTCCTTGGGGCCGTAGCCCGCGCCGACGAAGGCGGCCTTCATCGGATTCACGTCGCTGGAGCAGCCGGCCGCGAGCGCCAGAACCGGCACAGCCAGGGCGATTGCGCGAAAAGAGCAGCTCACGAGCATGACATCGGTCGGAAAATGGGACCTGGGGACGGCGACATGTCCTGCCTGGAGCGTTAAATTGTCGGAAACGAGGCTCGCGGCGCCCGCTCGGGCGGATCGACGGGCCGATGCGGGAGGATGGACACGCGTGGCCACGGAGCGGACCAGCCCGGCAGCAGCGGATTTCGAGACGATCGCGCGCAACGCCAACCAACTCGCCGAGAGCTTCCGGCAATCGGCCCTCCAGCCGTTCGAGCGGAAGGGGCAGGGCGGGGCGGCGCAGGGTGCCGACGAGATCTACGAGATGAACCGCACCCTCACCAAGGTCGCCGAGACCTGGCTGAGCGACCCCGAGAAGGCCGTGCGGGCCCAGACCCGGCTGACCGAATCCTTCGCCGCGCTGTGGGCCTCCACCGCCGCACGGATGCAGGGGCAGCAGGCCCCGCCGGTCGCCGCGCCCGATCCGAAGGACAAGCGCTTCGCCCACGAGGACTGGCAAAAGAACCCGCTCTTCGACATCATCAAGCAGAGCTACTTCATCTTCAGCCGCTGGGCCGAGGAGATGGTCGAGAAGGCCGAAGGGCTCGACGAGCACACCCGCCACAAGGCCGAGTTCTACCTGCGCCAGCTGCTCTCGGCCTATTCGCCCTCGAATTTCGTGATGACCAACCCCGAACTGCTCCGCCAGACGCTGGAGGAGGGCGGGGCGAACCTCGTGCGCGGCATGAAGATGCTGCAGGAGGACATCGAGGCCGGCGGCGGGCAGCTGCGCGTGCGCCAGACCGACCTCAACGCCTTTACCTTCGGCGAGGACGTGGCGGTGACGCCGGGCGAGGTGGTGTTCCGCAACGATCTGATGGAGTTGATCCAGTACGCGCCCAAGACCGAGACGGTCTTGAAGCGCCCGCTGCTGATCGTGCCGCCCTGGATCAACAAGTTCTACATCCTCGACCTCAACCCGCAGAAGAGCTTCATCGGCTGGATGGTCAGCCAGGGCCTCACCGTGTTCGTGATCTCCTGGGTCAACCCGGACGAGCGCCACCGCGACAAGGATTTCGAATCCTACATGCGCGAGGGCATCGAGACCGCCATCGACATGATCGGCGTCGCCACCGGCGAGAGCGAGGTCTCGGCCGCGGGCTACTGCGTCGGCGGTACGCTTCTGGCCGTCACGCTCGCCTATCAAGCCGCCACCGGCAACCGCCGCATCAAGAGCGCGACCTTCCTGACCACGCAGGTGGACTTCACCCACGCGGGCGATCTCAAGGTCTTCGCCGACGAGGAGCAGATCAAGGTCGTCGAGGGGCGGATGGCCGAGCGCGGCTATCTGGAGGGCGCCCGCATGGCCAACGCCTTCAACATGCTGCGCCCGAACGACCTGATCTGGTCCTACGTCGTCAACAACTACGTCAAAGGCAAGCCGCCGCAGGCCTTCGACCTGCTCTACTGGAACGCCGACGCCACGCGGATGCCGGCGGCCAACCACTCGTTTTATCTCCGCAACTGCTACCTCAACAACACGCTCGCCAAGGGCCAGATGGTGCTCGGCAACGTACGCCTCGATTTGAAGAAGGTGAAGGCGCCGATCTTCAACCTCGCCACCCGCGAGGACCACATCGCCCCGGCGCTCTCGGTGTTCGAGGGCTCGGGCAAGTTCGGCGGCAAGGTCGATTACGTGCTGGCCGGCTCCGGCCACATCGCCGGCGTCGTCAACCCGCCGGGCAAGAAACCCAAATACGGCTTCCGCACCGGCGGCCCGACCAAGGGCAAGTTCGAGGACTGGATCGCCGCCTCGACCGAGCACGAGGGCTCGTGGTGGCCCTACTGGTTCAAGTGGCTCGAAGAGCAGGCGCCGGAGCGCGTGCCTGCGCGGATTCCCGGCGCAGGCGCGCTGCCCTCGCTCGGGCCGGCGCCGGGGACCTATGTGCGGATGAAGTCCTAGGCCGGGGAAGCGTCCTGCCCCGGTGGGGCAGGCCGGTCCGGCGCTCAACTCACCTCGAAGCTCGTCCACAGCCCCGTGTCGAACCGCTCCAGCACCGTCGAGGACAGGAGCCAGCGGCCGGGGTTGTCGGCGACGAAGGCGATCTGGGCGTGGCGGCCCTCTGGGATCTGCACGGTGTCGAGCCAGTAGGGCTCCCAGCCGTCGTCGAGGAGGTGGAGCAGGCGGAAGACGTGGCCGTGCAGGTGCAGGATCTGCGGGAAGCCGGTGTCGTTGCGGATCGTCAGCACCACGACCTGCCCGCGCTTGACCGTGAACAGCGGGGCCGCCCCCGCCGCGCCGCTCGCGCCGCCGATCTGCCAGATCTTTTGCGGGTCGCCGGTGTAGGGCGTCTCGGCGCCGGGCTTGGTGCGGTCGGGCTTCACCCCGCCGGTGACGACGAGGTCGCGGCGGAACGCGCTCTGGAGCCGGATCGCGTCGGGCAAGCGCTTGTTCTCGGGGATCGAGGCGATCGGCCCGCGGCCGGACGGTGCCACGGGCTCGCCTGACACATTGAACGTCGCCAGCGGCAGGCCCTGGCCGACCAGCGCCGTGATCGTGCCCGCCGAACCGGCTTCCTTCGGCAGGTCGAGGAGCAGGTCGTAGCGGGTGCCCGGCGCGAAGGGGAGGGTGGCCTTCAGCGGCTCGAACGTGTCGGCGGGCTGGCCGTCGACGGCGGCGACGTAGACCTTCACTCCGTGGAAACGGATGCGGATCGCCCGCGCGTTGCAGGCATTGGCGAGCCGCAAGCGAACCCGGCCGCCGGGGCGGCCTTCGAGGGCGAGCGGGATCGGCTGGCCGTTGAGCGTCACCGCGTTGCCGAGCCGGCCCGCGGCCGCCGCGAACGCCACCTGCCCGAACGGGAGCAAGGCGTCGGATTCATCGAGGCGCCAATCTTGGAGAAGCAGGGTGACGTCCTGATCGACCGGCGGTGGGGTCGTCTCCTCGACCACGAGCAGGCCCGCCAGCCCCCGGCCCGCCGGCTCGCTCGCGCCGCCGACGACGAGGGGGCGGATCAGGTAGGTGCCGGCGTCCGGCGGGGTGAACTCGTACAGGAAGTCCTTGCCGGGCGGGATCGGCTCCTGCGTGACGCCGCCGACGCCGTCCATGGCGTTGCGGTTGCGCACCCCGTGCCAGTGAAGCGAGAGCGGTTTTTCGGTGTTGTTCTCGACGCGCAAGCGCACGGCCTCGCCGAGCTTGATCCGCAGGACCGGCGGCGCCGTCCCGTCGCCGAGGCGCCAGATTGCGGTCTCGGGGGCGGGCTCGGGCTTCAACCGGGTTTTGGCGGGGGCGGCCTTGAGGGCTTTCTCGTCCGCCGGCTTGGCCTCGGGCGCGGGCGCCTCCGCGGGCTTGGCCGCCGGCTTGCGGGCCTGCGCCGCGGCGGCGGCGGGCGCCAACGTCAGCGCTGCACTCCCGGCGATCAGCGCGCGGCGCGACAGGCCGTCCGCCTCCCGGCTCGGCTCGGGTCGGGCCTCGGGGGCGGGCGTTCGCATGGGGGCTCGTTTAGATGGCGGGACAGGGGCCCGCGTTGTAGCCGGGCCGTTCGGGATGCGCCAATCACGGGCTGGAGGCATCGCAGCCCGGCTGCTCCCGATGTCAGACGATCCGCTGCCTGAGCCAAGCCGCGAGCACGTCCTGCGTCAGGTCGCCGGCTGCGAGCGACAGCCACGTCTGGACGCATTCCGCATCGCTCGCGTCCAACGAGCGTCCGTTGAGCGCCAAAAAACCTTCGGCCACGACCAGCGAGGTCCGCTTGTTTCCGTCCACGAAGGGATGGTTGCGGGCGAGGCCGAAGGCGTAGGCCGCGGCCAGATCGGCGAGGTCGGGCGGCGGCTTGCCGTAGGTTTCGAGTTCTCGAGGACGACCGAGCGCGGATTCGAGGGCGCCGTCGTCACGAATGCCCGGCGAGCCGCCATGCTCGGCCAGTTGCCCGTCGTCGATGGCGAGGACGACCTGCTTCAGAAGCCATTTCGTCATCGACCGTTCTACTTGGCGAGTTCGCGAAGCGCGTTGCGGCGCTTGCTCATCACCTTGCGCATGGTCTCCATCTGGTCGGCGAACTCGGGATCGTAGGGCGTGATGCGGTAGCCTTCGGGCGTCTCGGTCAGGTGGATGACGTCGCCCTTCTCGACCTTGAGCTTCGCCTGGGCCTCCTTGGGGAGGATGAAGCCGAGGGAGTTGCCGATCTGGGTCAGCTTGAGGGTCAGCATCGTACGGATACCCGGAGAAACGAGGCAGCCGGCGCTTCGGGCACCCGAGGGCGAAGCCCGCCAGCGCCATTGTTATAACGTACGTTTCAACACTGGTTTTCGCAAGCGAACGGGTCCCGAGGCGACGCGACTGCCCGAACCGCGGCTCAAGTTTTTTGCTGCGGGCCCGGACGCGCGTGCTATAGACGCGCGCTTCGAAGGCCCGGACAGGGCCATGTCGCGTGAAGCGCTCGCGGGCGTGGCGGAACTGGTAGACGCGCTGGATTTAGGTTCCAGTGTCGCAAGACGTGGGGGTTCGAGCCCCTCCGCCCGCACCAAGTCCGCATCGGCCCGGCCTCGGGACCGGGCCGGTTCCCGCCGGGCGTTCGCGCCGTCGGGGCTCCCCGAAGGCGCCGCGGCATCGAGGACGAGATCGCGGTTTTTTTGAAAAAGCGGACGAACGACGATGCAGGTGACCGAGACGACCTCCGAGGGGCTGAAGCGCGAGTTTCAGGTGCTCCTCCCCGCGACCGAGCTTGAGGATCGCCTCAACACCGAGCTCTCGAACATCAAGGGCAAGGTTCAGATCAAGGGCTTCCGCCCCGGCAAGGTGCCGGTGGCGCATCTGCGCAAGGTCTACGGCAAGTCGGTGATGGCCGACGTGCTGCAGAACGCCGTCAACGAGGCCAACCAGCAGATCGTGGCCGACAAGGGCCTCAAGCTGGCGCTGGAGCCGCAGATCGAGTTCCCGAAGGACGAGGAGCAGAACATCATCGAACGCGCGCTCGACGCCAAGGGCGACCTCGCCTTCAAGGTGAAGCTCGAAGTGCTGCCGAGCTTCGAGCTGGCCGACCTCTCCGACGTGTCGATCAAGAAGCTCGTGGTGACCCCCTCCGACGAGGAGATCACGGAAGCGCTGGAGCGCATGGCCAAGGACGGCCGCGCGTTCGAGGACCGCGAGGAGGGCGCCGAGGCGCAAGTTGGCGATCAGGTCGTGATCGATTTCGTCGGCCGCATCGACGGCACCGAGTTCGAGGGCGGCAAGGGCGAGGACGTGCCGCTGGAGCTCGGCTCCAACACCTTCATCCCCGGCTTCGAGGACCAGCTCGTCGGCGCCAAGGTCGGCGACACCCGCCTCGTCAAGACCGCCTTCCCCGAGGGCTATCAGGCCGAGCAGCTCGCCGGCAAGGATGCCGAGTTCGACGTGACCGTGAAGGCCGTCAAGGCGCCGGGCGAAAGCAAGATCGACGACGAACTCGCCAAGCGCTTCGGCATGGACGATCTGGAGAAGCTCAAGGAAGCCGTCTCCAAGGCGATCGGCTCGGATTACGAGGCCCAGTCGCGGCGCAAGCTCAAGAAGGAGCTGCTCGACGCGCTCGACGGCAAGTACGCCTTCGATCTGCCGCCGTCCCTGGTGCATCAGGAGTTCGCCGCCGTGTGGGCCCAGGTCGAGCAGGACCTGAAGAACCGCGGCAAGACCTTCGAGGACGAGGGCACCACCGAGGAGGCCTCGCAGGCCGAGTACCGCAAGATCGCCGAGCGCCGCGTGCGCCTCGGGCTGGTGCTTGCGCAAGTCGGCGAGACGGCCGATATCAAGATCTCGGATGACGAGGTCAACCAAGCCCTCTTCGCCCGGATCCGGCAGTTCCCGGGCCAGGAGAAGCAGGTCTACGACTTCTACCGCAACAACCCCCAGGCGCTCGCCGAGCTTCGCGCGCCGCTGTTCGAGGAGAAGGTCGTCGACCACGTCCTCGGTCAGGTCCAAGTGGTCGAGGAGCCCGTCTCGAAGGAGGCGCTCTTCGCCGAGGACGACGAGGCCGACGCCTCCGCGTCGAAGGCCGACGAGCCCAAGGGCGAGAAGAACGAGACGGCGTCCGAGCAGGCCGCCGGCTGATCGACGCCCAGCGGCTCCGCGGCGGGCGCGATCGGAACGTGGTCACGGGGCGCCCGCCGGTCGGGCGCCTCGCGGTCGACGAAGATCAGACGGCGTTAACGTGCGCCGTGTTCGCTGTAACCTCCGGCCCCGGGCGATTCGTCCGGGCCGGACCCGGAGCCGAGGGCTGACATGAGAGATCCGGTCGATTACTTTCACAACTCGCTCGTGCCGATGGTGGTCGAGCAGTCGAGCCGCGGCGAGCGGGCGTTCGACATCTATTCCCGGCTGCTGCGCGAGCGGATCATCTTCCTGACCGGTCCGGTGGAGGACCAGGGCGCCTCGCTCATCGTCGCCCAGCTGCTGTTTCTCGAGGCCGAGAACCCGAAGAAGGAAATCTCCTTCTACATCAACTCGCCCGGCGGCGTGGTGACCTCGGGCCTGTCGATCTACGACACGATGCAGTTCATCCGCTGCCCCGTCACCACGCTCTGCGTCGGTCAGGCCGCCTCCATGGGCTCGCTGCTGCTGGCCGCCGGTGAGGCCGGCCACCGCTTCGCCCTGCCGAACGCCCGGATCATGGTGCACCAGCCCTCCGGCGGCTTCCAGGGACAGGCGACCGACATCCTGATCCATGCCCGCGAGATCGAGGCCCTCAAGAAGCGCCTCAACGAGATCTACGTGAAGCACACCGGCCGCGAGTACGAGACGATCCATCAGGCGCTGGAGCGCGACAACTTCATGACCGCCGAGGCGGCCAAGGAGTTCGGCCTGATCGATGACATCCTGCACAAGCGCCCGGAACCCGCCGCGGCCTGAGGCGGATGACCCCGGGCATCTCAGTGAGGCGTCCGGGGCACGCCGGCAAACCATGCGGCCATTCGGCGCTCGCCCGGCCCCCTCGGCCGGTTGATCCCGAGGCGGCAGCATGGTTGCATCGGGATTCGAGCGCCTCACTCCCGACGCATCCGCGCGGTGTGACTGTTTCTTTAGGCGGATGCGCTTACATCCTATGACCGAAGCGCGCGCCCTCCTGGCTGGGGCCGCGCCCGCGAACCGGAGACCGACATGAGCAAGACCGGCGGCAACGACTCGAAGAGCACGCTGTACTGCTCGTTCTGCGGCAAGAGCCAGCACGAGGTCCGCAAGCTGATCGCGGGCCCGACGGTGTTCATCTGCGACGAGTGCGTCGAGCTGTGCATGGACATCATCCGCGAGGAATCGAAGTCCTCGCTGGTGAAGAGCCGCGACGGCGTCCCGACCCCGAAGGAAATCCGGCGCGTCCTCGACGATTACGTCATCGGCCAGGACTTCGCCAAGAAGGTCCTCTCGGTGGCGGTGCACAACCACTACAAGCGGCTCGCGCACGCGACGAAGCACAACGACGTCGAGCTGGCCAAGTCCAACATCATGCTGATCGGGCCGACCGGCTCGGGCAAGACGCTGCTCGCGCAGACGCTCGCCCGCATCCTCGACGTGCCGTTCACCATGGCGGACGCCACGACGCTGACCGAAGCCGGCTATGTCGGCGAGGACGTCGAGAACATCATCCTCAAGCTGCTCCAGGCCTCCGACTACAACGTCGAGCGGGCGCAGCGCGGCATCGTCTACATCGACGAGATCGACAAGATCTCCCGCAAGTCCGACAACCCGTCGATCACCCGCGACGTGTCGGGCGAGGGCGTGCAGCAGGCGCTGCTGAAGATCATGGAGGGCACCGTCGCCTCCGTGCCGCCCCAGGGCGGGCGCAAGCATCCGCAGCAGGAGTTCCTGCAGGTCGACACCACGAACATCCTGTTCATCTGCGGCGGTGCCTTCGCGGGCCTTGAGCGCATCATCTCACAGCGCGGCAAGGGCACGTCGATCGGCTTCGGCGCCAGCGTCCAGGCACCCGACGACCGCCGCACCGGCGAGGTGTTCCGCTCGGTGGAGCCGGAGGACCTGCTGAAGTTCGGCCTCATCCCCGAATTCGTCGGCCGTCTCCCCGTGCTCGCCACGCTGGAGGACCTCGACGAGGAGGCCCTGAAAAAGATCCTGCAGGAGCCGAAGAACGCGCTGGTCAAACAGTACCAGCGCCTGTTCGAGATGGAGAACGTCGAGCTGACGTTCCAGGACGAGGCGCTGAGCCTCGTCGCCCGCAAGGCGATCGAGCGCAAGACCGGCGCCCGCGGCCTGCGGTCGATCCTGGAGACCATCCTGCTCGACACGATGTACGACCTGCCCGGCCTCGATTCGGTCGAGCAGGTGGTCATCGGCCCGGAGGTGGTGGACGGCAAGTCGAGGCCGCTCTTCATCCACGGCGACCGCAACAAGGACGCACCGGCCAGCGTCAGCGCCTGATCGGCAGCCAAGAGGGGCCGCCCGGCACAAGCCGGCGGCCCTTTCTCGTTCGGGGGGTGGCCGCTTGAAAGCGCGCCGGCGAAGGACCAATTCAAGTCCATCGCAGCCGGCACGCTTCTCTCCTCTCCCCGCTCTTCCCAAGGTGCGGGCTGCGCTACCAGCCGCAGACGTATCATTCGCCCCCGACCCTTCGCGGCCCGGTCGGCACCTGGCAGGATGCTTGCTCGATCCGAGGAGCGCATGCCCGGCGTCAACAGATAAGGGAAAACCCATGACCCAGTCGAAATCGCGCCAGCCGGTCGTTCCCGGTTCGACGGGCTCCTACGCCGTCCTGCCGCTGCGCGACATCGTCGTGTTCCCGCACATGATCGTGCCGCTCTTCGTCGGCCGCGAGAAGTCGATCCGCGCGCTGGAAGAGGCCGTGCGCTCGGACCGTCACATCCTGCTCGCCACTCAGATCAACGCCAGCGACGACGATCCGGCGACCGACGCGATCTACAAGATCGGCACGCTGGCTTCCGTCCTCCAGCTCCTGAAGCTGCCCGACGGCACCGTGAAGGTGCTGGTCGAGGGTGCGGGACGTGCCCAGATCGAGGAGTTCGTCCGCTCCGACGAGTTCTACGAGGCCCGCGCGCTCACCCTCGACGACGACCTCGGCGACCGCGTCGAGGCCGAGGCGCTCGCCCGCTCGGTGATCTCCGAGTTCGAGAACTACGTGAAGCTCAATAAGAAGATCTCGCCCGAGGTCGTCTCCGCCGTCACGCAGATCGACGAGCCGTCCAAGCTCGCCGACACGGTGGGCTCGCACCTCGCGGTCAAGATCGCCGACAAGCAGGCGATCCTGGAGATTCCCACGGTGGCCGCGCGCCTGGAGCGCGTGCTGTCGCTGATGGAGAGCGAGATCTCCGTGCTGCAGGTGGAGAAGCGCATCCGCACCCGCGTCAAGCGGCAGATGGAGAAGACCCAGCGCGAGTACTACCTCAACGAGCAGATGAAGGCGATCCAGAAGGAGCTGGGCGACGAGGACGGTCGCGACGAGCTGGCCGAGCTGGAAGAGAAGATCGAGAAGACCAAGCTTACGAAGGAGGCCCGCGAGAAGGCCACCGCCGAGCTGAAGAAGCTCCGCCAGATGTCGCCGATGTCGGCCGAGGCCACGGTCGTGCGCAACTACCTCGACTGGATGCTCGGCATCCCGTGGGGCAAGCGCTCGAAGATCAAGAAGGATCTGCTCGGCGCGCAAGCCATCCTCGATTCGGATCACTTCGGCCTCGACAAGGTCAAGGATCGGATCGTCGAGTACCTCGCCGTGCAGCAGCGGACCAACCGGCTCACCGGCCCGATCCTCTGCCTCGTCGGCCCCCCCGGCGTCGGCAAGACGTCGCTCGGCAAGTCGATCGCCAAGTCCACGGGCCGCGAGTTCGTGCGGATGTCGCTCGGCGGCGTGCGCGACGAGGCCGAGATCCGCGGTCACCGCCGGACCTATATTGGCTCGATGCCCGGCAAGATCGTCCAGTCGATGCGCAAGGCCAAGACCTCGAACCCGCTCATCCTGCTCGACGAGATCGACAAGATGGGCATGGACTTTCGCGGTGACCCTTCCGCCGCCCTGCTGGAGGTTCTCGACCCGGAGCAGAACAGCACCTTCAACGACCATTACCTCGAAGTCGATTACGACCTGTCGAACGTGATGTTCGTCACCACCGCCAACACGCTCAACATCCCCGGCCCGCTGATGGACCGCATGGAGGTGATCCGCATCGCCGGCTACACCGAAGAGGAGAAGCTGGAGATCGCCCGTCGCCACCTCATCCCCGAGGCGGTCAAGAAGCACGGGCTGGCGGCCGACGAGTGGTCGATCACCGACGACGGTCTGATGATGCTCATCCGCCGCTACACGCGGGAGGCGGGCGTCCGTAACCTCGAGCGCGAGATCTCCAACCTGATCCGCAAGGCGGTGAAGGAGATCCTGATCACCAAGGTCAAGCAGGTGGAGGCCAACCCCGACACGCTGCCGACCTTCCTCGGCCCGCCGAAGTTCCGCTACGGCGAGATCGACGCGGACGATCAGGTCGGCGTGGTGACGGGTCTGGCCTGGACCGAGGTCGGCGGCGAGCTGCTGACGATCGAGGGCGTCATGATGCCCGGCAAGGGCAAGATGACGGTCACGGGCAACCTGCGCGACGTGATGAAGGAGTCGATCTCGGCGGCCGCCAGCTACGTCCGCTCGCGGGCTCTCGACTTCGGCATCGAGCCGCCGCTGTTCGAGCGCCGCGACATCCACGTCCACGTGCCGGAGGGGGCGACCCCGAAGGACGGGCCGTCGGCGGGTATCGCCATGGCGACCGCGATCATCTCGACGCTCACCGGCATCCCGGTGCGCCGCGAGGTGGCGATGACCGGCGAGGTGACCCTGCGGGGCCGCGTCCTGCCGATCGGCGGCCTCAAGGAGAAGCTGCTCGCCGCGCTCCGCGGCGGCATCAAGACGGTGCTGATCCCGGAGGAGAACGCCAAGGACATCGCCGAGGTGCCCGACAGCGTGAAGCAGGGGCTTGAGATCATCCCGGTCTCGCGGATGGATCAGGTCCTCACCCACGCCCTCGTGCGCCAGCCCGAGGCGATCGAGTGGGACGAGCCGCTGCCCGCCAAGGCCCCGGCCCGGACCGACGACGACAGCGCCACGCTCGTCGCCCATTAAGGCGAGCGGGACCGAAGCAAGAAGGCCCCCGGAGCGGCAGGCTCCGGGGGCCTTTTTCGTGCCGGAAGCGGACGGGACAACGGCCAGCGTCTTGCGCGCACGCCCGCGCTTCCGTAACGCTTCGCGCGTCGCGGCCGGGCGGTTAGCTCAGTTGGTAGAGCGTCTCCTTTACACGGAGAGGGTCGGGGGTTCGAGTCCCTCACCGCCCACCAGGAGCCCGCAGTTCCCTGCGATCAGGCGGTATAAGCCACCCCCCATTCCCGCCCGTCGCGCCAGATGACGCGGCAGGGGGTGTCGATGGCGAGTTCTGGGCAGTGCAGGTGGAACGCCTCGTCCGGACTCGCCTCATGCGGGAATTCCAGCAGCGCGCCGTGCTCGTTGTGGTTCCAGATTAGGCATTCGACCACGGGCGCACCGTCGGCCGCTCGACAAAGCCCGATCTTGAACCCGTTGAGGCGTGTCAAACGCCGCCGCTCTTCAGACACGACGTGCCCCCGATTCGCGCTCACGACAGAAAAGGCACGGCGATTGCCGGGATGCAAACGGCAACGGGCCCTGGATAGGCTCAGGCGACACTTCATCACGCATCGGTTAGGCCGACGCCGGTCGCAGCGCGCCGGACGGCCGGCCTCGCCCCATGTCCGTTGCGCGGACGAGGGTTGCGTCACAAAAGGGCCAAGCTCGCGCCGCATGGAGGAGCCGTCGCCCGGTGGGCCGGACGCGCGGGGTAGGGTCATGATGGATCGTCGCATCATCGGGGCCGAAGCCGGGGGGAAGCTGCGCAAGGCGCGCCGCTTCGGCCGTCTCCTGTCGCTGCTGCTGGTGTCGGTGATCGGCCTCGGTGTCGCCCAGGCGATCGGCGACGCGACGCCGGAGGACGATGCGGACGGGGACGAGCGCATCGTCTTCCGCCACTTCGTCTGACGCGCGCGCACGTTCCTCGATTTCGGCGTGATTGCGGGCGATGACGCCTGCGAACACCCATTCACGTGCGACGGATTCCATGAGTGCACCGACCCGCGCCGCCGTCCCGGTCAACACGAACTGGGTCCAGCCGCCGGCCCACAGAGTCACGGCTCCGCCGAGTCAGGTCGACAGCTATCTCGGCGTCATCAACGCCCTGATGCTGCGCGACATGCGCAGCCGCTTCAGCGCCTCGTACTGGGGCTATCTGGTCCAGATGCTGTGGCCGGTCGCCCACGTGCTCGTCATCGTGTCGATCATGGCGTTCCGCGACATGGAATCGCCGATGGGCGATTCCCCGCTGCTCTTCGTCGCGTCGGGCGCGTTCCCGTTCCTCGCCTTCAAGTACATCTCCCGCGAGATGATGAAGGGCTACAACGCCCACAAGGCCCTGCTCTGGTTTCCGCAGGTCAAGCGCGTCGATACGATGGTGGCCCGCGGCGCGGTCGAGATCTGCAGCAGCTTCATGGGCCTCGGCGTCGTCAGCTTCGTCCTGATCTGCCTCGGGGTCGATCCGGTCCCGGTCGATATCATGACGGCGATGACCGGCTACCTAACCGCGATCCTGATGGGGCTGGCAATCGGAAGCTTCAATGTCAGCTTGGTCGCGATCTTTCCGTTCTGGATGTTGATGTACATCGTCATTGCCATCGCGCTCTATATGACGAGTGGGGTTCAGTTCATGGGCTGTTATCTGCCCGAGCGCCTCTATGCGATCATGAAGTGGAATCCGCTGGTTCATATCGTCGAGTGGGTTCGGCTCGGATACGAGCCCAACCTTCCGGTCACGATCGATTACGTCTATATCTACTGTTGGATCTTCAGTGCCTTCACCGTCGGCTTCCTGATGGACCGCTACATCGTCAACCGCTGAGGCCGCGTCAGCTCAGTCGGCGTGGTCGGCCCGGTTCGAGACCGAGGCCGGCCGCTGCGGCCGGAGCGAGCACGTCGTCCGTGACCTCGGCGATGTCGCAGGGCCCGAGGTCCGCCGCCACCGCCGCCAGGGCCTGACCGGAATCGGCGGCGAGCACGGCGAAGCGCCCGGTCGCCGCGCCGCTGACCCGGATGATGTGGGCCCGCATCGGTGAGGCCGGCCGCCGGAACGGGTTGAAAGCCATGGGTGCCGATCCCCGCGAGGCGCCCGCTGCCGCCGGGGGGCGTCTCCCGATCCCGTGTTGCGAAGGGCTCGGCCCCGATCCGGCCGACTCATCCTGTTTCACATCGCCCAAGCTCCTCCACAAACAACAAAAATCAGTAAAGCACGCGTCCGCGGTCCGGTCGCCGCGTCGGCGACGTCACGGGCGCCCTGCCGCGAGTGAGGCGGAAACGGCCGTGCTTCGCCTTCGTGGCGCCCCCGTTCGAGCGGATGGATGGGGGGCGCATGAATGGCGGGCGGCCCTTCGCCCGCGGACCGTGCGCGTACAACGGGCATGGACGACCATGAACACACGTCATCGGGCAGATTCTCGCCGGCCGCGTCCCGCGGTCGCCTCCGTGGCAACCCTCGCGCTTCTGGGCGCGCTGTTCTCGGGCGCGGCCGCCGCGCAGACGCCGAGTCCCGGCGACGGGGCCTGCCCCCTGCCGCCCGAGACCTCCGCGATCCTCGACGCCAAGATGCGGGGCGGCAAGTCCAGCGGAAGCGACGACGAGGTGAAGGCGTTCAACCGGCAGGCGCTCGGCCCGATGGTCGGCTTCATCAAGCGGATGGAGGGCCTGAGCGACGCCGCGATCAACGGCAACGCCGCCGCCGGCGCCTGCTTCGGCACCAGCCTCGACCGCTGGGTCCGCACCGATCCGGCCACGGTCCCGCAATCGGACCAAGCGCATTTCGAGCAGACTTGGACGCTGAGCGCGATGGCGCTGGCCATCATCAAGGCGCAGGCCGCGGGCGTGACGATCACCCCGGCGGCCAAGAACTGGCTGCGCACCATGAGCGACGGCGTGCGGGCGTTCCACAACGCGCGGCCCTTCACCAACAACCACGCGGCCTGGGCGGCGCTCGCGGTCGGCGCGGCGGCCTACATCACCCGCGACGAGGATGCGTGGCGCTGGGCGCTAGGCCGGGAATCCATCGTCACCGACCAGATCCAGCCCGACGGCACGCTGCCGCGGGAGTTGCAGCGCGGCAAGAGCGCGTCGAGCTACCATCTCTTCACCGCCATGCCGCTGGCGGCGTTCAACCTGATCCAGCGCTGCCGCGGCGGCGTGGAGCCGGCGCAGGCCGCGGCGATGAAGCGTCTCGTCACCCTGCTGCCGCAGATGGAACAGAACCCGCAGCTGCTGGCCCCGAAGGCCGGCGCCGAGCAGGGCGTGCTGAAGCACTACGCCGTCGTCCGGATCCTGCGCGGCGAGAGCCAGGAGCGCTTCAACGAGCAGAAGCTCGGCGGCGACATCGGCAACCTGCCCAAGGCCCTGGCGCAATGCCGCTAGGCCTTTGACCCGGGGGATCGTTCCGGGACCGAGTCCCGGAGCGATCCTCGAACTCACACGATCAGGAAGTCGTGCGCCGTCAGCGCCGCCTTGTTGTCGAGCACGGCGAACTTCACCGCCGCCGCCTTGCCCGAGCCGTCGGCGTCGTAGAACAGCTCGCCCGTCGTCTGCCGGTAGATGATGCGGTCGTCGAGATCGATCGCCGCCGTGCCGGCGTTCTTGAACGCCGTGGCGGCGAGCTGGCCCGCGGCGAGCGCCGCGAAGATGCTCTTCGACAGCTGGATCGTGTCCTCGACGGCGAAGTCGGCGATGTGGTCGAGGTTGGCGCTGCCGGGCTTGGTCGAGAACACGAAGGTGTCGGCGCCCCTGCCGCCGCGCAGGACATCGTTGCCGAGGCCGCCGTCGAGGACGTTCGCGCCGGCATTGCCAATTAGGGTCTGGCCGAACTCGTTGCCGAACAGGTTGAGCTTGGCCGCGCCGGTCGAGCCGGCGAACTGGAGCGTCTCCACCTCCTGGCCGGCGGCGATCCGATAGGAGGCGGTGGAGACGATCGCGTCCCGGCCCTCGCCCCTGGCCTCGATGACGACGTCGCGGGACGAATTCACCCGGTAGACGTCGTTGCCCACGCCGCCCGCGAGACGGTCGTTGCCGCCGCGCCCGTCGAGGTCGTTGGCGTACTCGTTGCCGGTGATGGTGTCGTTGCCCGCGCCGCCGATCACGTTCTCGATGCTGCTGAAGCGGTCGGCGCCGATGTCGGCGCCGCGGGCGTTGAAGTAGACGTAAGTGCCGTCGATGAGTTCGTAGGTGCCCTTCATCGAGACGACGATGGCGGCGGTCGCGGCGCTGAAATCCGCGGTGTCGATGTCGGCGGCGGACCAGGCCGGGTCGTCGCCGCCGCTGAGCCAGTCGTCGCCGAGGCCGCCGACCAGCCGGTCGGCGCCGGCGCCTCCCCACAACAGGTCGTCGCCCGCGCCGCCGACGAGGATGTCGTTGGCGTCCCGGCCAGTCAGGGTGTCCTTGCCGTCGCCGCCGTCGAGCTGGTCACGGCCGAAGCCGCCGTTAAGGGTGTCGTCGCCCGCTCCCCCGGTCAGGACGTTGTCGCCGTCGCCGCCGTCGAGGATGTCGTTGCCCGCGCCGCCGTCGAGGGTGTCCTTGCCGGCCCAGCCGCGCAGGGTATCGTCGCCGTCGCCGCCGATAAGCCGGTCGTTGCCGTCGCCTCCGTCGAGCGTGTCCTTACCCCGGCCGCCGTCGAGGGTGTCGTTGCCGGCATCCCCCCGCAGGGTGTCGTTGCCGTCGCCGCCGTTCAGGATGTCGTTGCCCACGTCGCCGTAGAGCTTGTCGTCCTGGGTGCCGCCGTCGAGCCGGTCGTTGCCGCGACCGCCGAACAGGATGTCGTTGCCGCCCATGCCGTACATCACGTCGGCCGAGGCGACGCCGCGGATGGTGTCGGCGGTGGCGAAGCCGGTCTGGGTCAGGGTGTCGGTCGTGGCGTTCCAGGACCAGGAGGCGACCTGCTTCCCGTCGCGATCCGCGCCGCCGTAGAGGTAGCGGATCGCATCGAGATCGAACGGGCCGAGCTTCGGCCCGTAGCCGGTGTAGCTCATCACCGTGTGGTCGGTGTTGTCGAGATCGGTGGCGAGCACCGGGTCGCCCTCGAACGGGTGCTTGAGCCCGAGCGCGTGGCCGATCTCGTGGATCAGCACGTGGGTCATGTCGTCGAGGGAATAACCCGCAACCTGATCGTCGAGGTAGATGTCGCCGCCGGTCGCGTCATCGTAGGCGTAGTCGCCGCCGAGATGGACCAAGGGGTAGTAGGCGTAGCCCGCCGCCCCCGACTGGTTCGGGTCCTTGACGAGGTCGTAGGTGGCGAAGCGGATGTCGCCCTGGCCGGCATCGGCTTCGAGGAAGCGGATGCCGCTGGCGTCGCCCCATTGCTTCAGCGCGTCGCGGGCCGCCGCCTTCTCGGTCTCGGTCAGGGGCTGGAACGAGGCGCGGAACGCAGCCGAATAGGGCGCGCCCGCGACGGTCTCGTAGGAGCGCGCCTCGAACGAGTAGGTGATGAAGGCCGGCTTGCCGACCGTGCCCTGGCCCCACCATGAGGAGCCCGAGAGGAGGGCCCGGTAATCGGACACGGTCGCCATCGTCTTCCCCCAAACGCTCTTCTTCGGAGCCTCGGCTAGACAGCCGGCGACCGCCTTTCGGGCCGAGCCTCAAGCGATAGGAGGATGAAACCCGGCCGGCAAGCGTGCGGGACGGGAAGTCCCGCGCATTCCCGCCGCCCGTGTCCTGCCGGCGACAACAGGGTTTACGCTTCGGTCACTACCAAGCGACCGTGTAGGCGACCTCGAAGGTGCGGGGGCGGCCGAGATACCAGTTGGCGTTCCTGTTGTCGGCCACGAAGCCGTCGAGGGCGTAGACCGTATCGAGCAGGTTCGAGACCCGGAACGACAGCCGCGAGGCCGGCGTGACCTGTCGGTCGAGGCCGAGCGTCACCAGGGCGTAGTCCGGGCGGCGGCCGAGATTGGCGAAATCGGAAAACATCGCGCCGACATACTGCACGCCGACCCGCGCCTCCCAGTCGCGGGCGAACGCCCAATTGACCCAGAGGTTAGCGACCTGTTCGGGGACGTTGACCGGCGTCTTGCCGGTGAAGTCGCCGAAATCGTCGTACTGGGCCTGCAGCAGGGCGAGGTTGGCGTCGATGCGCCAGCCGGCCCAAGGCAGCCACGACAGGGCAACCTCCGCCCCGTAGGAGGATTGCTGCCCGACCTGCGCCACGAGCTGGGTGCTGCCCGGCACCGGGGAGAGCACGTCCTTCTTGACGATGCGGTAGCCCGCCAGCGTCCACTCGACCGTGCCGCCGAAGGCCAGCCCCTTGGCGCCGACCTCGATCTGCTCGCCGGTCGAGAGTTTGAGGTTCGACAGCGATTGCGACAGCGAGATCAGGCTGTTCACCGGATCGGTGGCGGTGGCGTATTGCGCGTAGAGCGTCGTCTCCGGCGAGAGCGCGTAGACGAGGCCGAAGCGGTAGCCGAACGCCTGGAACGAGCGCTCGAAGAAGCGGTTCGCGGGATTCGTCGCGAGCAGGTTGGTGCGCTGGAGCGTCGGCGCGTCGAATCGCACGCCCGCCAGCAGCGAGAGCCGGTCGGTGAGTTCCAGCCGATTCTCGGCGAAGACGGAGGCCTGGTCCGTGTGGGTCACGTAGGCCGGCACCGCGCGACCGTCGGCGGGGAAGAGGCCCGGATCATAGCCGATCAGGGGGACGCTCTGCGGTGGCTGGTTCGAGGGCGGCTCGTTGAACGTGCCGCTGAAGTTGTTGTCGTGCTTGAACGCGATGCGGTTCACGTCGAAGCCGGCGGTGAACTGGTTCGGCAGGCCGAACAACGAGCCGCGGAACGTCGCGTCGAAGCGATTGCCGATCTGTTCCTGACGGTGGATGATGTCGATGTAATCCGAGCGGTTCACGCGGCCGGTCTCGGATTCGTAGACGTATCGCTCGACATCGAGCCAGTGGCGTCGGCTCTGGAGGCGGTAGGCGGTGTTGCGGATCGTGACTTCGGCGGACGGCGTCCACTCGGTGCGCAGCTGGGTCCAGTTGTCGGCCCAGGTGATCTTGGCGTCGCGGACGTTGTAGTTGTTGAAGCGCACGGCATCGAGCACGCGCCCGTTCACCAGCGGCGTGCCCCAGTAGCGCACAGGCTCCTGATAGCCGAGGTCGTGGGAGAGGGTGACGGCGAGATCGGGCCTCGCCTGCCACGTCAGCGCGCCGGAGACCGCGAGGTTGCGGAAGTCGCCGTTGGGGGTGATCCAGCCGTCGGCGCGGTTGCCGCTGACGTTGAGGCGGTAGGCGACCGATTCGCCGATCGGCCCGGTCGAGTCGATCGCCGCGCGCATCAGCCCGTCCGAGCCGAGGCCGACGCGGGCGACGTTCAGCGGCGTGAACAGCGGCTTCTTCGACACCACGTTGACGATGCCGCCGATGGCGCCCTCGCCGTAGAGCACCGAGGCCGGCCCGCGCAGCACCTCGATGCGCTCGACGTTCCACGTGTCGAACGGGAAGGTCAGGGTGTTGGCGCCGACATAGAGCCGCGTGCCGTCGAACAGCGTCTGGATCGAGTTCTGCCCGGCAAAGCCGCGCGCGGTGAAGGCACCGAGCCCGAAGCCCGGCGAGCCGAAGGTCGAGATGCCGGTGCCGTTCTGCGAGACCGCCTCCAGCACCGAGGACTGGCCGCGCAAGCGGATGGTCTCGCCGGAAACGATGTCGAGGCTCGCCGGCGTCTCCAGCGGCGTCAGCCCGAGGCGGCTCGCCCCGCGCGAGGGCGTGCGGAGGTTGAGGCCGACCGGTGAGGCCTGGGTGAGGCTGGGTTTACGGAGGGCAGCCGCGGCCTCGGCGCCGATGGCCTCGGCAGGCACGTTCACCGGCACGTCGAGGTCGCGGGCGACCGCGATCTCGTCGAGCCGGGTTTCCACGGAAGCGCCTTGCGCGGCGGCGGCGACGGGGAGGGCGCTCGCGAGCGCGGCGAGGATCGGCCGCGCGCGGCGGCTTCTTTTGGGGGGAGACATGGAGAAAAACGGGCCTCGGGCGGCGACGGTGGCACGTCACCGCGAACGAGGCCGTGGCACGGGTCCGATAGGGCACCCGCGCTCCGACACCCGCCGGGGCACCCCGCCCAGCGCGTTTCGCGTGTGACCACGGCCGACGGCAGGTCTCCTGGCTCGCGGGTCGCCGTCCCTCATCGTCTTCCCAGGCGAGGCGCCCAGTGACGTGGTGATGGGGGACTCTCCGCTCACAGTTGCGGGGGCAGCCGCGGGGTCGGGCCGAAGCCTTCACCGCGTTCCCTTTTGATCCCTCTCGGGAACCGTCTACGGTCACGCTAGGCGGCCGGGACCA
Organism: Methylorubrum subtropicum; assembly: GCF_038442325.1. Classification (NCBI taxonomy): domain Bacteria; kingdom Pseudomonadati; phylum Pseudomonadota; class Alphaproteobacteria; order Hyphomicrobiales; family Methylobacteriaceae; genus Methylorubrum; species Methylorubrum subtropicum. The sequence continues at coordinate 156,398 of NZ_JBBXMW010000004.1, forward strand.
TCACGGTCAACCGAATGTCGCAGGGACGGCGCGGATTCCTGTGCCCCAAGCTTCGAGGCAATGGGCCCCAAGAAAAAAGGCCGCCCCGATGGAGGGCGGCCCGAAGTCTAGGGAGGAAACGCCCAAGAAGGGCAACGGGACCGCGACGCCATCGCGATCTCGCATGAGCTTTTGTTTCACGGTGCGCTGCACAAAACAATCCGGGTGGAAACGATCCCGGCCATGCGTTCGACGCATGGATTATGGATTCAGAGGCTTCCGCCCGGCGTCGGCCGGGGTCACGAAACGAAACCGGCGCCCCGGCGGTTCACGAACGACGCGCTGAAATCCGCTCTCGGAGACCCCGATGCCCCGCTGGATGCTCGTCTTCCCCGTCGCCCTGCTGCTCGCCGCGATCGTCGTCGTGTTCGCTTTTCAAGGCACCGGCCCGACCCAGACCCAGGACACCCACGCCACCGAAGGCGGCGGCCGGACGAAGACGCCGTAAGGGGAGGGGGCGTTCGTGTGATCAACGGCCTCATCCATCCAACCCCCTCATCCTGAGGTGCAGCGCAGCGGCCTCGAAGGAGGGCTCCAGAAGTCGCGCGATCCGCTGGAGCCCTCCTTCGAAACTCCGCTTCGCTCCGCACCTCAGGATGAGGGATGGGGTGGGAGCATTGCCCATAAGTTCAACACATAAAGGCCACGGTCTCGCACGCGCCTTGCTTCACTTCGCCGACGAATCTTTTCGAGGCTTCGACGGCGATGCGGATTCCGGCCCTTCTTCCCTTCCTGCTCACGGCCCTGCCGTCGCCCGCCGAAGTCATGGCGATGGAGGCGCATATCGCGGCGGTGGAGTTCGCGGTCGCGGCCGATCCGCTGATCGGCAAGCGGGTGACGCTGGACGATTGCCATCTCGTCTTCGCCACCGAGAGCGAGGCGACCTGCCTCGGCCTCGCGCCGGAGGCCGCCGACAATACGGCGCCGCCGCTGCGCCGGGTGCTGGTGCGGCTGGCGGACGCCGGCGGCGTCCGGGCAGGGCGGCTGTGCGAGGGCGGGGCGCTCGACGACGCCTGCCATGTCAGCGTCTCGGGCGTGGTCGAGGATCAGTCCGGCGCCTTCGGCCTCGGCGAGCGGGCGATGCTGGGCCTGCGCGAGGGCACCATCCACTGGCCGGACTGAAACCCGACTGAAACCTGGGGGTCACCGCGGCGTTGAGGGGCCAGGGAGTTCGACCATGACCCAACGCATCCTGCTCGCGACCATTCTCACGACCGCCTTCGCCACCGCGGCGGCGGCGCAAACCGCCCCGCAGACCGGCACCGGCGGCGGCCCGACCTCGACGGTGACGGCGCCCAACACCTCCGCCGTCGGCCGCACCATGCCGCCCGCGGGCGGCGGCGGGCTCGACCGGATCGACCGCAGCGAATCGCGCTCGATCGACCGCGAGACCAAGACAGAGCGCAAGAACGACGCGATCGACACCGGCATCTGCATCGGCTGCAACAAGTAGGCCGATACTACTCCGACCAGCGCAGGGAGGCGGCTGCCGCCAGCGTCCCGATCACGCCCGCGATCAGGCTGAGCGCCGCGAGCACCGCGAGCGGCGTCGTGAACGGCACGGTGCCGCCGAGCGCGGCCTCGGTCGCCGAGACGCCGAAGATCAGGGTCGGGATCATCAGCGGCAGCACCACGATCGCCAGGATCAGGCCGCCGCGGCGGATCGTGGCGGTGAGCGCGGCGCCGACCGCGCCGATGAAGGCGAGGGCTGGCGTGCCGACGAGCAGCGTCAGCGCGGTCGCCCCCATCGCGGTCGGGGTGAGCGAGACCAGCAGGCCGAACAGCGGCGCCGAGAGCGCCAGGGGCAGGCCGGTGGTAAGCCAGTAGGCCGCAACTTTGGCCAGCACCACGAGTTCGAGCGGCACCGCCGCCCCCGTCATCAGGTCGAGCGAGCCGTCCTCCTCGTCGGACTGAAACAGCCGGTCGAGACCGATGAGCGTGGCCAGCACTGCGGCGAGCCAGAGAATCGCCGGGCCGATCCGCGACAAGAGGTTGAGGTCGGGTCCGAGCGCGAACGGCACCAGCACCACGATCATCAGGAAGAACACCAGCGACAGCGCCCCCGAGCCGCCGACGCGGGCGGCGAGCTTGAGGTCGCGGGCGAGCAACGCCGTGAACGCCCGCATCATGCCCAGCTCTCCTCGCTCAGATCGGCCGCGGCCTGCTCTACGGACGGCGCGCCGATGCGCAATTCGCGGGCATCCTCCAGGCCGAGCGCCTGATGGGTCGCGGCGACGACGAGGCCGCCTTCCGCCCGGTGTCGGGCCATCATCGCGGCGAGCACCTGTTGCGAGGCGAGGTCGAGGGCCGCGGTCGGCTCGTCGAGGAGCCAGAGAGGGCGGCGGCACACGAGGAGCCGCGCCAGCGCCACCCGCCGCCGCTGCCCGGCCGAGAGGTAGCCCACCGGCAGCCGCGCCACGTGCGGCAGGCCGAGTTCGGCGAGCGCCTCGGGCGGGCTCAGCGCGGCATCACCCAGAAGGTCGCGGGCGAAATCGAGGTTCTCCTGCGCGGTCAGCGCGGATTTGAGGCCGTCGCGATGGCCGACGACGTGCAGGCGCTCGAACAGGGTCGCCTCGCCGATGGCCTCGCCGCGGATCGTCCCGGCATCAGGCTTGAGCCGTCCGGCCAGCATGGCGAGCAGGCTCGACTTGCCCGCGCCGTTGCGCCCGGTGATCATCAGCGCCTCGCCCGGCCCGAGCGCGAAGGAGAGGCCGGAAAAGATGCGCCGGCCCGAGCGGCGGCAGGCGAGGTTCTGGACGATCAGCCGCACGACTTTGCCTGTGACGCCACGCGCCCGTTCTCCGGCCCCGCATTCGGATTCACTCATCGCCGTCGGGCCGGCGGCGATGGGAAGGCGCCTTCCCCTCCCCCTTGCGGGGAGGGGTCAGGTGTGGGGGTCGGGCAGGAGGCACCGTTCCGCTCGATCCTGCACCACCCCCACCTCCTACCTCCTCCCCGCAAGGGGGAGGAGAGGCGCACTATTCTGCGACCGCGTAGCCTAAACCGAGGTCGGAGGCGAACCGCGCGTCGTGCGCCGCATTGACCAAGGCGGTCCATGCACGGGCCCGACGGGAGGCAACCTTGGATTTGGGCGCGAGCGCACACCCCACCGAGGCCGAGTTCGAGCAGGACCCGGCGGCCATCGCCGGGCGGGCGCTGCTGGAGGAACGGCTGGCCCGCCTGACGCCCGATCAACTCTCCGCGTTCTGGGAGGCGGTGGGCCGTTGCTTCGGCGCACCGCCGCCCGAGGCGCCGTAGCCCGCCGTTTCAAGCGGGGGAGACCGTCACTGCCCACGCGGCAGGCAGTAGCGGCCAGATTCGAAACGTTCTATAGACCGGCCCAGGCTGCGCCGCGCGATCCTCTCAGGGCGTCCAAATCGCCCCTCGCGCACCATCCTGAGTGTCGGTTCCGGCACTCTTCCCGGGCGCCCCCGGGGCGGCGCGCGCTCGTTCCACGAGTGCATACGGCCGAACACCTCTCGTGGCGCAGGTTATGCCTACGCCGTGTTCGACAACGCCAGCTTCAGGATCCGACAAGCCGTGGCATCGCTCGACAGCTTCAAGGCCCGCCAGACGCTTCAAGCCGGGGGCAAGACCTACACCTACTACTCGATCCCGCACGCGCAGCAGAACGGCCTGGCCGATTCCACCGCGCTGCCGTTCTCGATGAAGGTGATCCTCGAAAACCTCCTGCGGTTCGAGGACGACCGCTCGGTCCGCAAAGGCGACATCGAGGCCGCCGTGGCGTGGCTCGACAACAAGGGCAAGGCCGAGACCGAAATCGCCTTCCGCCCGTCCCGCGTGCTGATGCAGGACTTCACCGGCGTTCCCGCCGTGGTGGATCTCGCCGCCATGCGCGACGCCATGGTGTCCCTCGGCGGCGACCCCCAGAAGATCAACCCGCTGGTGCCGGTCGATCTCGTCATCGACCACTCGGTGATCGTCGACGAGTTCGGCACGCCGAAGGCCCTGGCCGACAACGTGGCGCTCGAATACGAGCGCAACGGCGAGCGCTACACCTTCCTCAAGTGGGGCCAGTCGGCGTTCGACAACTTCTCCGTCGTCCCGCCCGGCACCGGCATCTGCCATCAGGTGAACCTCGAATACCTGTCGCAGACGGTGTGGACCCGCCAAGATACGGATTCTTCGGACGGCTCGGACGTCGCCTATCCGGATTCGCTGGTCGGCACCGATTCGCACACCACCATGGTCAACGGTCTCGCCGTGCTCGGCTGGGGCGTCGGCGGCATCGAGGCCGAGGCGGCGATGCTGGGCCAGCCGCTGTCGATGCTGATCCCCGAGGTTGTCGGCTTCAAGCTGTCGGGCAAGCTGCCCGAGGGCACCACTGCGACCGACCTCGTGCTCACCGTCACGCAGATGCTGCGCAAGAAGGGCGTGGTGGGCAAGTTCGTGGAATTCTACGGCCCCGGCCTCGACGACATGGCGGTGGCTGACCGCGCCACGATCTCCAACATGGCCCCCGAATACGGCGCCACCTGCGGCTTCTTCCCGATCGACCGCAAGACCATCGACTTCCTGAAGGTGACCGGCCGCAACGACGACCGGATCGAACTGGTCGAGGCCTATGCCAAGGCGCAGGGCATGTGGCGGGACGCTGAGACCCCCGACCCGATCTTCACCGACACGCTCGAACTCGACATGGGCACCGTGCGCCCGTCGCTCGCCGGCCCGAAGCGCCCGCAGGACCGGGTGCTGCTCGACGCCGCCAAGAGCGGCTTCGCCGAGTCGATGGAGAAGGAGTTCAAGAAGGCGGGCGACATCTCGCGCCGTTTTGCTGTCGAGGGCACCAACTTCGACATCGGCCACGGCGACGTGGTGATCGCGGCCATCACATCCTGCACCAACACCTCGAACCCGAGCGTAATGATCGGCGCCGGCTTGCTGGCCCGCAACGCGGTCGCCAAGGGCCTGCGCTCGAAGCCGTGGGTGAAGACCTCGCTCGCCCCCGGTAGTCAGGTCGTCGGCGAATACCTCGACAAGTCCGGCCTCCAGGAGAGCCTCGACGCGCTGGGCTTCAACCTCGTCGGCTTCGGCTGCACCACCTGCATCGGCAATTCCGGCCCGCTCCCGGCGCCGATCTCGAAGGCGATCAACGACAACGACGTGGTCGCGGCGGCCGTGCTTTCGGGCAACCGCAACTTCGAGGGCCGCGTGAACCCGGACGTGCGCGCCAACTACCTCGCCTCGCCGCCGCTGGTGGTGGCCTACGCGCTGGCCGGCTCGCTCCAGATCGACATCACCACCGAGCCGCTGGGCCAGGGCTCGGACGGGCAGCCGGTCTACCTCAAGGACATCTGGCCGTCCTCGGAGGAGGTGAACCGCTTCATCGAGGAGAACATTACCTCGGCCCTGTTCAAGAGCCGCTATGCCGACGTGTTCGGCGGCGACGCCAACTGGCAGGGCGTCGAGGTGACCGAGGCCGAGACCTTCGCCTGGGACGGCGGCTCGACCTACGTGCAGAACCCGCCCTATTTCGAGGGCATGTCGAAGACCCCCGATCCGGTCACCGACATCGAGGGCGCGCGCATCCTCGGCTTGTTCCTCGACTCGATCACCACCGACCACATCTCGCCCGCGGGCAACATCCGCGCGGCCTCGCCCGCCGGCGAGTACCTGCAATCGCATCAGGTGCGGGTGCAGGACTTCAACCAGTACGGCACGCGGCGCGGCAACCACGAAGTCATGATGCGCGGCACCTTCGCCAACATCCGCATCAAGAACCAGATGGTGAAGGACGAGGGCGGCAACGTGGTCGAGGGCGGCTACACGCTCCACCAGCCCGACGGCACGAAGATGTTCATCTACGACGCCGCACAGAAATACGCGGAGGAGGGCACCCCGCTCGTCGTCTTCGCCGGCAAGGAATACGGCACCGGCTCGTCGCGCGACTGGGCGGCCAAGGGCACCAAGCTTCTGGGCGTGCGCGCCGTCATTGCCGAGAGCTTCGAGCGCATCCACCGCTCGAACCTCGTCGGCATGGGCGTGGTGCCGCTGGTGTTCCAGGGCGACGCCTCGTGGCAGTCGCTCGGCCTGAAGGGCGACGAGACCGTGACGATCAAGGGTCTGGCCGGCGAGCTGAAGCCGCGCCAGACGCTCACCGCCGAGATCACCTCGGCGGACGGCACGAAGCGGGAAGTGCCGCTGACCTGCCGGATCGATACGCTCGATGAGTTGGAGTACTTTCGCAACGGGGGCATCCTGCCGTACGTCTTGCGCTCGCTCGCGGCTTAAGGCGTAGAGCGGTAACCCTCCCCCCTCCGCGGGGGAGGGTGCCCGCGGAGCGGGCGGGAGAGGGGACGACGCTTCCGGAGATATCTGGACGAACGCGGCCAAGCGGCACCGTCGCTCCCCTCTCCCGACCCCCCTCGGGGGCCACCCTCCCACGCAGAGGGGGGAGGACAGGGCGTCGCGCATAACAGGAAACCGCCATGAAAATGTACGGCAACTGGCGCTCGGCGGCGGCCTTCCGCGTGCGCATCGCGATGAACCTGAAGGGCATCGCTTACGAGGAAGTGTTCCTCGACCTCGACGCAGGCGACCAGTTCAAGCCCGACTTCCTCGCCATCAACCCGCAGGGCGCGGTCCCGGCCCTGTTCGACGGCGACGGGCCGCCGCTGACTCAATCGCTGGCGATCCTCGACTATCTGGAGGAGACCCACCCCGGCACGCCGCTGCTCCCGGCCGACCCGCGGGAACGCGCCCGCGCCCGTTCGCTCGCCCAGGTGATCGCCTGCGACACCCACCCCCTCTACGTGCCCCGCGTCCGCACCTTCCTGATGGAGCATTACGGGCTCCCGCGGGAAAAAATGCTCGACTTCCTGCGCAACGCCTTCACCACCGGCCTCAAGGTGCTGGAGCAGCGCCTCGCGACCGAGCCCGGCACCGGCCGCTACTGCCAGGGCGACGCGGTGAGCCATGCCGACCTGTGCCTGATCAGCCTGTGGGTCGGCACCGGCATCTTCGGCATCGACACCGCGCCCTATCCGACGGTGAAGCGCATCGCCGAGGACCTGCTGACCCTCGACGCGGTCGCCCGCGCCCACCCCCTGCGCCAGCCGGGCGCCCCGGCGCAGTAGGCCCGTGTTTACCCCGCGTGCCCCCTGCGCGGCGAACGAGTGGGCTCTTGCCGGGTTGCTGATGTAAGATCATTCCAAACAGGCAAGGGGCCGCCCGTGCGGCGGCCCGAGTGGAGTGGGGCGAGGAATGGTTCCGAGCGAGTCGGTCACCGATCTGCACAAGATCGTCGTGGTGGGAGGCGGCGCGGCCGGCCTCGAATTGGTGACGGCGCTCGGCAACAAGTACGGCAGGCGCGGCAAGGCCCACGTCACCCTGGTGGACCGGGCGCGGACCCATATCTGGAAGCCGCTGCTGCACGAGGTCGCCGCCGGCTCGCTCGATGTCGGCCACCACGCGGTCGATTACCTGCACCACGCCCACGCCAACCACTTCCGCTACCGCATCGGCGAGATGACCGGGCTCGACCGCGAGCGCCGGATCGTCCAGATCGCCGCGAGCCTCGACAGCGAGGGCCGCGAGGTCACGCCCGTGCGCGCGATCGCCTACGACACGCTGGTGATGGCGGTGGGCTCCACCACCAACGATTTCGGCACGCCCGGCGTGAAGGAGCACGCCATCGCGCTCGACACGCAGGAGCAGGCGGTGCGCTTCCACCAGCGCCTCGTCAACGGCATGCTGCGCGCCCACACCCAGGAGGGGCCGGTCCGCCCGGGCCAGCTCCACGTCACCGTGATCGGCGCGGGCGCCACCGGCACCGAACTCGCGGCCGAACTCCACCGCACCACCCGCGAGGTCGCCAAGACCGGCCTCGACAAGATCGATCCGGCCAAGGACCTCAAGATCACGCTCGTCGAGGCCGCCGACCGCATCCTGCCCGCCGTCCCGGCCCGGCTCGCGGGCGAGGTGATGGGGCTGCTCGGCAAGATCGGCGTCGAGGTGCGGGTGAAGGCGCGCGTCACCGAGGTGCGGGCCGACGGCGTGCAGCTCGCCGACGGCGGCTTCATCCCGTCCGAGCTGGTCGTGTGGGCCGCGGGCGTGAAGGGCGCGAACTTCCTCAAGGACCTCGGCGGCCTGGAGACGACGCGCAACAATCAGCTCGTGGTGACGCCGACCCTCCAGACCACCCGCGACCCCGACGTGTTTGCCATGGGCGACTGCGCCTACCTCGTCGAGCAGGGCTCGGACACGCCGATCCCGCCCCGCGCCCAGGCCGCCCACCAGCAGGCGGCGCATCTGCTCAAGCAGATACCCAACAAGATGGCCGGCAAGCCGTTGAAGCCGTTCAAGTACCGCGATTTCGGCTCGCTGGTGTCGCTGGGCGAGTACACCACCGTCGGCAACCTGATGGGCTTCATCCAGGGGAAGAATATGTTCATCGCCGGCCTCTTCGCCCGGCTGATGTACCGCTCGCTCTACAAGATGCACGAGACCGCGGTGAACGGCTTCTGGAAGACCGCCCTCGACGCGCTGGCGCGGGCGATTACGCGGCGGACGGTCGCTCGCGTGAAATTGCACTGAGGGCGGTCTCTTCACCCTCGACCGTCATTCCGGGGCTCGCCGCAGGCGAGAACCCGGAATCCACCCGTGATGCGGGAAACCAGGCTGAAGCTGCACCGTCGCGGCCAGTCGTGGATTGCACGCCTCCGGCGCGCCCCTTCGGGTCCGGGTTCCGCTACGCGGCCCCGGAATGACGGGGGTAGGGTATGCGGCCTCTCGCGCTTGAACCCACGCCCCCGCGCCTCATCTTCGCTTCCGACCGGCTCGCGTGAAGTCGGCTGGAAGGAGACGCCATGGTCCTAATCAGCGTGATGTATCCGAGCGACAGCGGCACCCGCTTCGACATGGATTACTATCTCAAGACGCACATGCCGCTGGTGAGCCAGCGCTGGTCGTCCAAGGGGCTGCACGACTACACGGTGCTCAAGGGCGCCGGCACGCCGGACGGCGGCACCGCGCCGTATCAGGTGATCGCCAACCTGCGCTTCGACTCCGCCGACGCCTTCAAGCGGGCCGCGGGCGAGGACGGCGAGGAGATTTTCGGCGACATCCCGAACTTTACCGACTCCCAGCCGGTGGTGCAGATCAGCGATTTCGCGGAATAAGCGCCGCTCCGGGCCGGTCCGCCGGCCCGGACGATGCGGGCAGGCAGGGACAAGCACCGATGATCGACATCATCAAGCAGTTGCAGGAGGCGAATCCTTCGCTCGGCACCACGATCATCGTGCTGCGCGCCGATTCGCGCGCGCTCAGCGATCCCGCGACGCTGACGCCGGAGGCGCAGACCTGGATCGCCGAGATGGCGCCCGACGCGCGCCTGTCGCAGGAAAAGATCCTGCTCGCCCCCTATCCGGGCGCGGCGCCCGCGGAGCGCACGGTGACGGTGCTGGCGTTCTCGGAGTCCCGCCACCTCGCCGCCTTCGCGACCGCCTGGACCGCGGACCCGATCGAGGACGAGGACGCGGCGTAGCGTTTTTCTGACAGCACTCCCACCCACACCCTCATCCTGAGGTGCCGCGCAGCGGCCTCGAAGGAGGGCTCCAGAGATCGCTGAGCGAACTGGAGCCCTCCTTCGAGGCTGAGCTGACGCTCAGCACCTCAGGATGAGGAGGTTGGGTGGGATGAAGGGACGAGACGGATGGGGCGCGGAGCGAAGCCGCCTCAGCGTCCCCCGACGATCCGCTCGGCCGCCTTGATCATGTCCTTCATCGCGGCGGTCGCGGCCTTGTAGGCGGGCGTGCCGACGTCCCAGTTGTTCTGAGAGATGGCCGTGACCATCCGGGCGGCTTCCTCGTGGGCCTTGGCCTCGGCGGTGAGGAAGGCCTCGACCGCGCTCGCATCCGCCCCGTGGCCGCGGGCGGCTTCCGCCGCGCGCTTGGCGGCGCGGTCGCGCAGCGTCGCGGCGGCTTGATTCGCGGGGGAGAAGCCGACGAGGATCGTGGCGAGCGCCCGCTTCCACAGGCCGATATCGGCGGGCAACCGCACCAGCTCGTAATGGTCGAGGCCGGAAGAATCCTCCAGCCCGGCCTGGGCCAGGGTCTCGGCCTTCACGAGGCGACCGGTGATGCTGTCGATCTCGGTGCGGGTCTTGGCGGCCTTCTCGGCGATGCTCTGGACGCTGCCCGAAATCTCCGAGGTGGCGCCGCGCTGCTGGCCGAGGGCGGCGGCAAGCGCCGCGTTCAATTCGCTGGTCTGGGCGATCCGCTCGGCCGCGTCCTCGACCCGGCCGCCGAGATTCTCCACCACGGTGTTGCCGGTCGCCACTGCCGCGCGGCTCTCCTCCACGGCCTTGGCGATCTGGCCCATCTCGCCCTGCAGCGTGTTGAGCCAAGTGCGGATCTGCTCGGTCGAGCGGGCGGTCTGACCCGACAGCGACTTCACCTCCGCGGCGACCACCGAGAAGCCGCGGCCGGCCTCGCCCGCGCGGGCCGCCTCGATCGTGGCGTTGAGCGCGAGCAGGTTGGTCTGGCTGGAGATCGTCGCGATGGTGCCCGCCATGGTGCCGATCTCGGCGATGGCGTTCTGGAGGAGCTTCAGCCGCTCGTCGATCTGGTGGGTGCGGTCGCGGATCGCGTCCATGGCGGCGCGGGCGTTGCGCACGTCCGAGGTGCAGTTCGCCATCGCCTCGCTGGCGGCGAGCGCGGAGGCGCCGGCCGAATCGGAGGTCTCCGACACCTCGGCGATGGAGGCGACCATCTCCTCGATGGCGCTGGCGATGGTCTGCGTCGATTGCGCGACCTCGCCGATGTCGTAGGTGGTCCAGCCGATGTTGATCGCGCTCTCGGAGGCCTCCTTGGCCACCGCGGCGAGCTTGGCGCGCTCGGCCCGCAGCCCGGCCTCGCGCGCCCGGCCGAGACCGCCGAGCGCGGCGCCGACCGGGGTGCCCTGGAGCGACGAATCGTCCTCGAGGCCCGCGCCCTTGGTCAACCGCTCGATCGCCGCAACGAGGCGTGCCTCGTCGGAAGGACCCTCGGTCCGACTCTCGGAATTCGACGGGACCGAAGGTCCCGCATCGCGACGGAACTTGAGAGGCAGCATGTTGATCCTGGGTACCTCCTCACTTTCGAGTGCTCGAAACGGTTGCGCCGTCCTCGGACTCGAAACAGCCCCGATCGAACGTCCGGAGATGCTTTGACCGTGTGTCCCGTGGACCCTGGCACCACGTCGTTAAAATTTGATTTCGGACAATGTTCTGGGAAGAACTTGTCGAACTTGCCCGAAGCCGCCGCCACGACTCGCGAGAACTAGACTGGATGGCCTAACCGGCAGCGCACCGCAGCCGGTTAGGTGCGTCGCAAAAATGATATGCTCAGTCTGGGCATATCTGGACAAGGAGGCGGGCGGCCCCTAAGTTAGGCGGCACAATGCTCAGTTTGAGCATAAAGGAGTGCACGATGTTGCAGGCTGGAACCGCCCCCCGCGCGGATGGTCGCCAGGCCTTCCCTCTGCCCGAGCTCTACGAGCGCGTGAGCCGCCACGTGCCGGCGGTGGAATGGCCGGCGCTCGCGCCCGACGTCGAGGCGATCCTGCGGCTCAAGCGCGAGCGCAACGCGGTCGTGCTCGCCCACAACTACCAGGCGCCGGAGATCTTCCACACGGTGGCGGACATCGTCGGCGACAGCCTCGCGCTCGCACGCGAGGCGGCCCGCGTCGATGCCGACGTGATCGTGCTGGCCGGCGTCCACTTCATGGCCGAGACGGCCAAGCTCCTGAACCCGGAAAAGACAGTTCTGATTCCCGACCTGGGTGCGGGCTGCTCGCTCGCCGATTCGATCACCGCCGCCGACGTGCGGGCGCTCAAGGCGAAGTATCCGGGCGTGCCGGTCGTCACCTACGTCAACACGTCCGCCGCGGTGAAGGCGGAGTCGGACGTGTGCTGCACCTCGGGCAACGCGGCCGACGTGGTGCGGGCGCTCGGCGTGCCGCGCGTGCTGATGATCCCCGACGAGTTCCTGGCCCGCAACGTCCAGCAGCAGGTGCCCGAGGTCGAGATGCTGACCTGGGCCGGCCATTGCGAGGTGCATGAGCGCTTCACGCCCGCCGACATCGCCGAGGTGCGCGACAGCTACCCCGGCATCACCGTGATCGCCCACCCGGAATGCCCGCCCGAGGTCGTCGAGGCCTCTGACTTCTCGGGCTCCACGGCGATGATGATGAACTATGTCACCGAGAAGCGGCCCGCCCAGGTCGTGCTCGTGACCGAGTGCTCGATGGCCGACAACATCGCGGTCGCCAACCCCGACATCGAGTTCATCAAGCCCTGCAACCTGTGCCCGCACATGAAGCGGATCACACTCGGCAACATCCGTCACGCCCTGGAGACGATGACCCACGAGGTGACGGTCGATCCGGACCTCGCCGACCGAGCCCGGATGGCGGTGGAGCGGATGCTCGCCGTCAAGCCGACCCCGACCGTCTCGCCCGCGCCCAATTCGGCCGCCGCCTGATGAGCATAGTCCCCCGCAGCCCCGCCGACCGCGTGATCGTGGTCGGCGGCGGCGTGGCCGGCCTCGCGACCGCGCTCCGGCTCGCCGCATGCCCTACCTCTTGCCCCGTCACGCTCATCACCGCCGTGCCGCTGGGGCTCGGCACCGCCACCGGCTGGGCGCAGGGCGGCATCGCCTCGGCCATCGGCCGCGACGACGCCCCGGCGCTGCATGCCGCCGACACGCAGGCCGCGGGCGCCGGGCTGACCGAACCGGAGACCGCGCTCGGCGTGGCGCAAGCCGGCCCCGGCCTGATCGACTGGCTCGTGGGTCTCGGCATTCGCTTCGACCGCGAGGCCGACGGCGCGCTGGCGCTCGGGCTGGAGGCCGCCCATTGCCGCCGCCGCATCGTGCGGGCACGCGGTGATTCCACCGGCGCGACCGTGCTGGAAGGGCTGGTGCGGGCGGTGCAGGCCTGCCCGACCGTCGAGGTGATGGTCGCGACCCTGCACGACCTGATCCGCGACTCCGAGGGCGCCGTGCGCGGCGTCGTCTGCGCCCGCGACGGCGCTGCCTTCCGCCTGCCGGCGCGTGCCGTGGTGCTCGCCACCGGCGGGCTCGGCGGGCTCTACGCCTCGACCACCAACCCGCGCGGCGCCACCGGCCGCGGCCTGCTCGCGGCTTCGCGCGCCGGGGCGGCGCTCCGCGACCTCGAATTCGTGCAGTTCCACCCCACCGCCATCGCGTCCGGCCGCGATCCGATGCCGCTCGCCACCGAAGCGCTGCGCGGCGAGGGCGCGGCGCTGATCGACGAGCACGGCGAGCGCGTCATGGTGGGCGTCACCGGGGGCGACCTCGCCCCGCGCGATGTCGTCGCCCGCGGCATCTTCCAGGCGCTGGCCCGCGGCCGCACGGTCTATCTCGACACGCGGGGGCCGCTCGGCCGCTCGATGCCGACGCGCTTCCCCACCGTGGCCGCGCTCTGCGCCGAGGCCGGCATCGATCCGGCGGTGCAGCCGATCCCGGTGCGCCCGGCGGCGCACTACCACATGGGCGGCATCCTCGTGGACGCGGCCGGCCGCAGCACCGTGCCGGGCCTGTGGGCCTGCGGCGAGGTCGCCTCGACGGGCCTGCACGGCGCCAACCGGCTCGCCAGCAACTCGCTTCTGGAAGCGCTGGCCTTCGCTCCGCGCATCGCCGATTCCATCGCCGATGCGGCGCCCGCCACCGCCCCGATCCGCCCCGCCCCGCTGCCCACCGCCTTCGCAGGCGGGGAGGGCGCGCCGGACGCGGTGCGGGCGATCATGGAGCGCCATGTCGGCGTGGTCCGCGACGAGGCCGGCCTGACCCAGGCCATCGACCTTCTCGAGCGGCGCAAGGACTGCCCGGCCGCCGAGACCGGACTGATGATCGCGCGCGCGGCGCTGGCTCGTCGCGAGAGCCGCGGCGCTCATTGGCGCAGCGATTTTCCGGGGCAGCTCCCGGCCCACCACTCGGTGACGGCGCCGGCCGAGGCGAGCGCGGAACAGGAACTCTCCGATGCGTGACGACCTGCTTCCCAAATTTCTCCCCTTGCCCCGCATCCTGGTCGAGCCCGTGGTGCGAGCCGCCCTGCTGGAAGACCTCGGCCGGGCCGGCGACATCACCACCGATGCCATCGTCCCGCCCTCGGAGCGCATGGAGGCGGTGATCGCCTCGCGCCAGGACGGCGTGATCGCCGGCACCGACGTGGCCGTGATCGCCTTCGAGCTGATCGACCCGAGCCTCAAGGTCACGGTCGAGCGGCCGGACGGCGCCCGCGTCGCGCCGGGCGACGTCGTGATCCGCCTGTCCGGCCCCGCCCGCGCGGTGCTGACGGCCGAGCGCGTCGCCCTCAACCTGCTCTGCCGCCTCAGCGGCGTGGCCACCGCCACCGCCTCGCTGGTGGAGGCGGCGCGGCCCCATGGTAAGGCCAGCATCGTCTGCACCCGCAAGACCACGCCGGGCCTGCGGGCGCTGGAGAAGCACGCGGTGCGCGCGGGCGGCGGCTCGAACCACCGCTTCGGCCTCGACGACGCCGTGCTGATCAAGGACAACCACGTCGCGGTGGCCGGCGGCATCGTGCCGGCGATTGAGCGCGCCCGCACGCGGGCCGGCCACCTCGTCAAGATCGAGGTCGAAGTCGATACGCTGGCCCAGCTCGAACAGGCTTTGTCGGTCGGCATCGACGCCGTACTCCTCGACAACATGAGCCCCGAGATGCTGCGCCAAGCCGTCGGCATGGTGGACGGGTGCGCCCTGACCGAGGCCTCGGGCCGGATCAACCGCGACACCGTCGGCGCGGTCGCAGCCTCGGGCGTCGATCTGATCTCGGTCGGTTGGATCACCCACAGTTCGGCGATCATCGATCTGGGGCTGGACGCGGCGTAAGCCCAAGCCGGGCGCCCCGCTCCACCACCGCCCGCGCCAGGACCTGACAGAGCGGCGATCGCACAACGCGACGCAAGTCCCTCCCCCTCTGCGGGGGAGGGTGGCCGCGGAGCGGACGGGAGAGGGGCAGCGCGAGGCTGCCGCCTGGCCGCCGTCGACCAGCCATCTCGTGAAACGGGGTTCCCCTCTCCCGACCCCCTTCGGGGGCCACCCTCCCCCGCAGAGGGGGGAGGGATGCGGCGATGGCGTTGCGTCGGAAAACAATCACGTCGCGCTGGCCGCCCGCCTCGACGACGAGGTGGCCGATCCAACGCGCCCCCGACACGCACGGCAGACGCATTCCTTCCCCTCGAACGGCCAAGCTGACATAGTGTGGCCACATGGTCACGAGGCCGGCCGAACCGGTGGTGCGGCGCAAATCAAGCTTGGCTTTGACGGCCGAGCGTTTACGCCTTGGCGATGATCCGCACGGCATCGTGCGCCGAGAGTTCGCCGCGTTCCCCCACATCCCGCCTGTCCCCAAGAGGACCTGATGCGCCGTTTCGTCACCGCCCTGAGCGGGCTCGCCTGCGCGACGATCGCGCTGGCCGGCCCCGCCGCCGCCTACGAGATCGACCCGCTCACCCGCCAGCCGCTCTCCGACGTGCTCACCGTGCGCGTGCGCGCGCAGCCGGTCCCGACCGCCAACGCCGCCCTGCCGGCCGCCGACCCGCTCCAGCAGAGCCCGGCCGCCGCCGTGCCGCAGGCGACCGCCATCGGCCGCGAGACGGTGCCGTATTCCGGCCCGCACGCCCCCGGCACCATCGTGGTCTCCACCGCCGAGCGGCGCCTCTACCTCGTGCTGCCCGGCGGCGAGGCGATGCGCTACGGCGTCGGCGTCGGCCGGCCCGGCTTCACCTGGGGCGGCACCCAGACCGTCACGATGAAGCGCGAATGGCCGGATTGGCGCCCGCCGGCCGAGATGCTGCGCCGCCGCCCCGACCTGCCGCGCTACATGAAGGGCGGCATCGAGAACCCGCTCGGCTCGCGCGCGATGTATCTCGGCAACACGATCTACCGCATCCACGGCTCCAACGAGCCGGAGACGATCGGCACCGCCGTCTCCTCGGGCTGCATCCGCATGACCAACGAGGACGTGGCCGACCTCTACACCCGCGTGAAGGTGGGAACGCGGGTGATCGTCCAGCGCTGAGCAGAAGCCTCGACACGTTCGAAGAGCGTCGGCCCGATGGGCCGGCGCTCTTTTCGTTTCCGGTGTTAAGCGAACGGCTCCCCATACCAACCCCCTCATCCTGAGGTGCCGCGCAGCGGCGTCGAAGGAGGGCTCCAGCGGAACGCGCGATCCCTGGAGCCCTCCTTCGAGGCTTCGCTACGCTTCGCACCTCAGGATGAGGGCGAGGATGGGATGGGCTGTCTTGCGGGGGCCGTGCCGGCTCGGCGGCGTCTCAGCGCGCCTCGCCGCGATCCGTGATCGGCCGCAGCACGGGCACGTCGAAATAGACGCGCTCGACCTCGATCTCGAAGCCCACCGCGTCGAACCGCAGCGTCTCATCGGGCGCGGTCAGCACGTCGAGGCGCCAGCCCTCGTCGGTGCGCTCGTAAGGCTCCACCTGCATCTGGTCCTGATAGACCAGGGCGATGTGCCGAAGCGTCGGGAGCGACTTGTAGAACTTGAGCTTTCCGCCCCGGTCGTGGTCCATCGTCGAGGGCGACAACACCTCGACCACCACGAGCGGATCGGTGACGGCGGTCCGGTTCTGCCGCGGGCCGCAGCGGACGACGATGTCGGGGCGGGTCTTGTCCCGGCCGCGGCTGTCGTCGGAGCGCTGGACGCGCATGCCGCCCTGGTAGCTCCGGCACCCGGTCGCATCCATCGCGAGCTTGAGCGGCGCGCCGATATTGCCCGCGATCTGCTCGTGGTTCTCGGTCGGATCGCTCATCATGACGAGCTCGCCGTCCACGAGCTCCCAGTCGCAGTCGTCGGCCTGCGCCGCCACGAACCGGTCGTAGTCGGCGATGGTCAGGGCGTCGGGCTGATGGGCGGAGCCGGCCATGGAGCACTCCCGTCGGATGAACCTAACCGACCGCTCACGCCTGCGCGAGCCAGGAACATCGCCGTTCCGCCCCCGGTTGCGCCAGCGACAACCAGGGAGAAACACATGGTCGATGCCAGCCACATCCGCGAACACGCCACCGTCGTCGGCTCCGACGGCGGCCATGTCGGCACCGTCGATCACGTCGACAAGGGCGAGATCAAGCTGACCAAGACCGATCCGGACGCGGGCGGCCTGCACCACTACATCCCGCTCGACTTCGTCGATTCGGCCGACGGCGATCAGGTGCGGCTCAATAAGCCCGCCGACGAGGTGAAGCGCGAGTGGAGCACCTCGGGCGCCGCCTGATTCTCTTGTGAGTGAGGGGCGGCGCTTGGCCGCCCCGTCTCAGTGGCAGCCGCAGCTTCCGCTGCCGCATCCGCCGCCGCTGGTCTGTCCCCCCTTGGCCGGCGCGCTCGCGGTGCGGTCGCGGGTCAGGCCGCGCTCGTCGAGTTCCTTGAGGTAGGTCTGCCAGCGGTTCCGGTACTCGCGGCCGAGATCGTACAGGTAGCCCCAACCGTAGATGCCGGTGTCGTGCATGTCGTCGAAGTGGAGTTTTACTGCATAATTGCCGACCGGCTCGACCGACAGGATCGCCACCTCGCGCTTGCCGCCGATCACCTTGCGCTCCGCCGGGGAATGGCCCTGCACCTCGGCCGAGGGGCTCGACACCCGCAGGTACTCCGCCGGCAGATCGAACCGGCCGCCATCCTCGAAGGCCACGCGCAGCGTCCGCTTGTCGCCGGTCAGGCGGATTTCTGTGGGCCAGCGCTCGCTCATCGGGCAAGTCTCACGTATTTGCTCGCGTATCTGATCCGCGCCGGGATCGGTTGTGGGCCGGCGCATAAACCCTCATATGGCCGAAGATGTTGGATCTGTCAGCCGACAAGCCGAACGCCGCCGAAGCCCCCCGCGACGAGGCGCCGCCGCGCCTCAGACCGGCGCCCCTGATCGACCCGTTCCAGCGGGCGATCACCTACCTGCGCCTGTCGGTCACCGACCGCTGCGACTTCCGCTGTGCCTATTGCATGGCCGAGGACATGCAGTTCCTGCCCAAGCGCGACCTGCTGACGCTGGAAGAGCTGGACCGGCTCTGCGGCGTGTTCGTGGAGCGCGGCGTGCGCAAGCTCCGCATCACCGGCGGCGAGCCGCTCGTGAGGCGCGATATCATGCAGCTCTTCCGCCGCCTGTCGCGCCACCTCAAGAGCGGCGCGCTGGACGAGCTGACGCTGACCACGAACGGCTCGCAGCTCGCCCGCTTCGCCCCGGAACTCGCCGATCTCGGCGTGCGCCGCATCAACGTCTCGCTCGACACGCTCGACGCGCAGAAGTTCAAGGAGATCACCCGGCGGGGCGATCTCGGCGTGGTGCTCGCCGGCATCGAGGCGGCGCAGCGGGCCGGGATCAAGGTGAAGATCAACGCCGTGGCGCTGAAGGGCGTCAACGAGGACGAGATCGAGCCGATGCTGGTCTGGGCGCACGAGCGCGCCATGGACATGACCCTGATCGAGGTGATGCCGCTCGGCGAGATCGACGGCGATCGCACCGACCAGTTCCTGCCGCTCTCGGTCGCCCGGCAGCGGCTCGAAGAGCGCTTCACCCTGACGCCGCTGCCCGACCGCACCGGCGGCCCGGCCCGCTACGTGCGCGTCGAGGAGACCGGCGGGCGGCTCGGCTTCATCACGCCGCTGACGCATAATTTCTGCGAGAGCTGCAACCGCGTGCGCCTCACCTGCACCGGCAAGCTCTACATGTGCCTCGGCCAGGAGGACGCCGCCGACCTCCGAGCGGCGCTCCGCGCCTCCCCCGACGACGCGCTGGTGACCCGTGCCGTGGTCGAGGCGATCTCGCGCAAGCCCAAGGGCCACGACTTCGTCATCGAGCGCGCCCGCCCGGCGGCCGTGCCGCGGCATATGAGCGTAACGGGGGGCTGAGGCGTCGCCTCTCGCCCCCTTCATCCCACCCACACCCTCATCCTGAGGTGCCGCGAAGCGGCCTCGAAGGAGGGCTCCAGGGATCGCGCGATCCGCTGGCAGCCTCCTTCGAGGCCTCCGCTTCGCTCCGGCATCTCAGGATGAGGGGGTGGGGTGGGAGGCGCGTCGATCCGACGAATCCTCATGCCAGCGGCCGCAGGGTCTCCAGCACGTCCCGCTTGCCGAGCCAGCCCTGTACCCGGTCGCAGTACTGCGCGATCCGCGGGATGTTCGCATAATGCGCCAGCGATCCCTCCACCATCGCCCGTAATTCCAGGCAGCGGGCGGCGTCGAGGAGGAAATCGAAGCCGCCGAGCGGCGGCTTGAAGGTGGTGCTGCCGGAAACCCCGTAGCGGGCGGCGATCTCAGGGTAGACCGGCCAGACGCTGCCGCTCAGCGGATCGGGCAACACGTCCTCGCAGCGCACCGCGCGGGCCGGGATGCCGGCCCGATGCAGGGCAGCGCGGGCCAGATCCTCCAGCACGAACAGCTTTGGATGGTTGATCGTGTGCATGAAGCAGCCGCGGCGCATCCAGCCGGCGAACAGGCGGTCGAGGTCGAAGCCGTGCGCGCGGCTCGTCGCCAGAAGCGAATCGCGGGAGGCAAACCAGCCGTCGAGATAGCCGACCTTGGAGAACACCTCGGCCCGGAACAGCGAGACGATCGCGTCGGCGGAAAAGCCCTGCGCGAAGCCGTAGACGATCAGCGCCGAGTGGTAGTCGCCCATCGGCGAGCCGAAGTTGCGGCCCTTGTGGCCGATATAGACGATGTCCGGATGGAAAGCCGGGAAGACGATGGTCGGCAGCGGGACGAAGACCCGCGCGGCCGCGCGCAGGCGCGCCGGCGTGAGCGCGCCGAGCCCGGTCCCCTCGATCGGCAGGGCGATCGTGAGGTCGGCCCCCGCCGCACGGTCGAGCAGCCCCTCGGGGCTCGTCTCGAAATGCGCGAGGTTGGCGGGCTCTACCGCGGCGACCTCAGCCTCCGGCGCAAGGAACTGAAGGCACCCACCCAGGACCGCGACCTGGCAGTTGGTGCCGACGACGAGGATGCGTCTAGCCACGGCCGCGCGTCTCCGGCCAACAGCTCCTCGTCGCAGATGACCGCGGCCTGCGCGGCAAACTCGACCTGCGCCTCGTGCAGGCTGCGCGACGAGGCGGGAAGGGCGTCGGCATCGCCGCCCTCGGTGAGATGGCGGAAGAACACCCGCATGACATGGTCGACACCGTCCTTGCTGACGGATCTGAGATCGCTCTCGAGATAGCGGAAGGCACCCTCGGGCGAGGTGACGATCTCGTAGGAGGGGAAGTAGAGCGTGTCGTCGCGGGTGTCCGCGAGGCGCTGCGCGGCGACCCGCAGCACCGCCTTGCTGTGCACCGTCGATTGCAGCACGTGGCGCGGCGCGTAGGTCGCCACCAGCGGCACCGGCGACACCGTGAGGATGATCCGCGCGCTCGGGTTCACCGCCTTCAGCGCGTCGGCGAAGGCGGTGAGGTCGGCGATGACCCCCTCGACCGGCTGGTCGACGAAGACGTACGTTTCCGGGTCGAAGCTGCCCGCCGCGACGCCGGGGCAGAGCGGGAAGGCGGCACCGTCCACGGCGGCCTGCCAGCCCTCGGTGAGGCCGAGGGTGAAGACGAACACGTCGAGTTCTTCGAACAGCCGCCGCACCTGCGCGAGATGCGTCTCCCGCTCGGCCTCGATCGCCTCCGGCGAGGCGAAGCCCTCGGGCTCGATGCGCGGGCGAAAGGGATCGGCGAAGCGTCCGTCCGGCCGGGTCCAGGCGGCGTCCTGCGGCGTGAACCGGCCATAGGCCCGCTCGATGAGCTGGCGCAGCTGGCGCGCGGTGTAGACGTTGCCGTAGCGCGCCGAGAACAGGCGGAACCCCCGCGCCCGCGCTGCCTCCGGCGCCGTGCCCTCGGGCGCGTCCTCGGTGACGAGATAACGGTAGCCGCTTGCCTGGAGCCGGTCGGCGATGTGCTGCGCGAAGCAGCTTCCGGCGGTGGCGATCCGGGTCTGGCGGGTGAGGCGGAACGCGGGCGGGATCGGCGGCCCGGCCATCGGATCGAGCGCGAACAGCGGAACCCCGCCGACCGAGCGGTCCCAGAAGGCGTGATCGGCGAGCCCCGAGTAAGGGTTCTTCTTGGGTGAGGGGCGGTCCGTCATCGGCGGGCGGACCGTAGCGGAGCGGGGAGAGGGCGGCAACGTGGGGGGCGGCCAGTCTGGTCGCGGGTTCTACGATGCCTTGGACGAACCTGTCCGCTCCATCGGCTCATCGCGTGATACGACCTTCAAAAGGCCGGCATCCACGGTGGCGAGCGCGTCCACCGGTCGCGTGAACTCGACCTCGAAGGCCGCGCCGCCGGCCCAGATCGCGACGACGGTCCCGACCGACCCCAGCGGCACCGGGGCGCCCTCGTCCGCGAGCACGTCCGCCAGCAGTTCGACCCGATCGAGCTCGCGGAGGCCTTGCCGCTCGCCGCCGACGGCTGGAGACGACGGCGCCTCCGTGACGACGGTGAGGATGCGGTGGACCATGTCGGGAAACTACGTCCTACGGCGTGTACCGCAAGCCCCGACACCTTGTCCGCATTTTGAATGCGTCTACGTCGGCGATAGAGCGAGCCTTACAGAATCCAACCAAGAGCCGGAGACACCACACCCATGGCAAACGTCGCATTCCTGGGGCTCGGCGTGATGGGCGCGCCGATGGCGGGGCATCTTGCCAAGAAGGGTCACGCGGTCACGGTCTACAACCGCACGGGGGCGAAGGCCGAGGCGTGGGTCCAGGCGAATGGTGGGAAGGCCGCCGCGACGCCGCGGGAGGCGGCGGCGGGCGCCACAATCGTGTTCGCCTGCGTCGGCAACGACGACGATCTGCGCTCGGTGGTGCTCGGCGAGGACGGCGCCTTCGCCGGGATGGAAAAGAGCGCGGTGTTCGTCGATCACACCACGGCGTCCGCGGAAGTCGCGCGCGAGCTGTCGGCGGCGGCCGATGCGGCGGGTCTGCGCTTCATCGATGCGCCGGTCTCCGGAGGGCAGGCGGGGGCCGAGAACGGCGTGCTCACCGTGATGTGCGGCGGCGAGGAGGGTGCGTTCGCGGAGGTCGAGCCGGTGATCGCGGCCTTCGCCCGCTCCTGCCGCCTGCTCGGGCCCTCGGGCTCGGGCCAGCTCACCAAGATGGTCAACCAGATCGCCATCGCCGGGCTGGTGCAGGGGCTGTCCGAGGCGATCCACTTCGCCAAGCGGGCCGGGCTCGATGTCGAGGCGGTGCTGGAGGTGATCTCCAAGGGCGCCGCCGGCTCCTGGCAGATGGAGAACCGCGGCAAGACTATGAACGCCGAAAAGTTCGATTTCGGCTTCGCGGTGGAGTGGATGCGCAAGGATCTCGGCATCCTGCTGGCCGAGTCGCGCCGCAACGGCGCGCGCCTGCCGGTGACGGCGCTGGTCGATCAGTTCTACGCCGAGGTCGAGGCCATGGGGGGCAAGCGCTGGGACACGTCCTCGCTCATCGCCCGGCTGCAGCGCTCAGGCGCGTGAGCGCGAGGGCTCGCGCTTCGTCCGGCGCGAGCCAGTGCCAGTCCGCCCCCATCTGGTGGCGGAACCACGTGTGCTGGCGCTTGGCGTAGCGGCGGGTGTCGCCCTGGCCCCGGGCGATCGCCTCGTCCAGCGAGAGCGTGCCGTCGAGATGCGCGATCAGCCCCGGCACGCCGTGGGCGCGCATCACCGGCAGCAGCGGGTCCAGGTTTTTCGCGCGCAGGGCCGCGACTTCATCCAGCGCGCCGTCCTGCATCATGGTGAGGAAGCGCGCGTCGATCCGGCGGCGCAACTCCTCGCGCTCGACGGCGAGAAACATCTTGAGGAGCGGGCGGCCCGCGAGCGGACCGGGCTGGCGGCTGTCGTGGAACGAGCCGATCGGTCGGCCGGTGGCCGAAAAAATTTCGAGCGCCCGCATCACCCGCATCCGGTCGGAGGGGCGCAGGCGCGCGGCGCTCTCGGGATCGCGCTCGGCGAGCCACGCGTGCAGGGCTTCGGTCGGCCGGCTCTCGGCTTGCGCGCGGATCGCGTCGCGGATGGCGTCGGGCACCTCGGGAAGGTCCGACAGACCCTCGTCGAGGGCGCGGAAGTAGAGGCCGGTGCCGCCGACGAAGATCGGCAGCCGGCCCGCCACGTCGGCTTCGGAAAGAATCGCCGCGGCCTGCCGCTGGAAGTGCCCCACGGAAAAGTTCACGGCGCCGTCGATGCTGCCGTAGAGACGGTGCGAGGCCAGCCCCTCCTCCGCCGGGCTCGGCCGGGCGGTGAGGACGCGCAGATCGGAATAGACCTGCATCGAGTCGGTGTTGATCACCACGCCGTCGAAGGCGCGCGCCAGCGCCAGCGCCAGGGCCGACTTGCCCGAGGCGGTCGGCCCTGCGATGAGAACCGCCGCCGGGCGGTCGCTGTCCGATCCGTCCGCCACCGGCACGGCGTCCTCTCCGAAGATTTTTCCGCAATGACTCTCGTCGCGACGCTGATAGCAAACCCGGACCGGCCCGCCATCACCGACGCGGTGCTGGCCGAGGCCCGCCGGGTGCTCGGCACCGATCACCAGCCGCGCATCCTGCACGGCGAGGTCGCCGCGGAAGTGCTGGTCCCGGCCGAGCCCGAGGAGGCGGGCGCGCTCACCGAGCGCCTGCGCGCGGCGCTCGACGGCGAGCCCATCGACATCGCCGTGCTGCCCGGCGGCGCCCACCGCCGCAAGCGGCTGTTTCTCGCCGACATGGATTCGACCATGATCGAGCAGGAATGCATCGACGAACTCGCTGACCTCGTCGGCATCAAGCCCGAAGTGAGCGCCATCACCGAGCGGGCGATGCGCGGCGAGATCGCGTTCGAGCCGGCGCTGCGCGAGCGGGTCGGGCTGCTGAAAGGTCTGCCGGTCGGCGTGATCGACGGGCTGATCCGCGACCGCATCCGCCTCACGCCGGGCGGGCGCACCCTGGTCGCGACGATGCGGGCGCACGGCGCCTATGCCGCCCTCGTCTCGGGCGGGTTCACGCTGTTCACCGGGCCGATCGGCGCAACCATCGGATTCGACGAGACCCGCGCCAACGTCCTCGACGTCACTGAGGGGCACCTGACCGGCTGTGTGGTCGAGCCCATCGTCGGGGCGGAGGCCAAGCGCGCGACCCTGATCGAGCTGCGCGGGCGCCTCGGCGTTTCCGCGAGCGAGACGCTGGCAGTGGGCGACGGGGCGAACGACCTGCCGATGCTCGGGGAGGCGGGGGTGGGCGTGGCGTTCCGGGCCAAGCCCAAGGTCGCCGCGGCGGCGCGGGTGCGGATCGAGCACGGCGACCTGACGGCACTGCTGTACCTGCAGGGGTACTCGGCGGCGGAGTTCGTGAGCTGAAGAAGCCTTCTTCCCACCCAACCCCCTCATCCTGAGGTGCGGAGCGAAGCGCAGCCTCGAAGGAGGGCTCCAGTTCGCGCGCGATCCCTGGAGCCCTCCTTCGAGGCTGCGGCGCGGCACCTCAGGATGAGGGGGTGGGATGGGAGACGCCTTGTAATGACGGCGCGCCTCAGCTTGAGGCCTTCCGGCGGTAGAGGACGCCGACCAGCGCCAGCGACACCGCGAGCGAGAGCGACAGCGCCGCGACGTAGGTGAGCGCGATGCCCTCCGTCGGCGCGAGCCGGATCACTGCGAGGTTGAAGGCGCACAGCCCCACTGCGCCCGACACCGTGCCGCGGATGGTGGCGACCGCCGCATCCCGGCCGCTCTGGGCGTGGACGAAGACGATCAGCGGCCACGCGATCACCGGCACCGGCGCGAGCAGGCCGCTGAGCGCGGGGCCGAGCAGCGGCGCAGCGAGCGTCACCATCACGACGAGGCCGGTCGAGACGGCGATGCGGGCGGGCAGATCCCAGGGCGGCAGGCGAGCCGGGCGGGTGCCCGCGGAGGCGCCGCGGGTGAGAACCAGCAAGAGACCGGTCAAGGCGAGGTCGGCGAGGACCAGGCCGGTGTCCGAGCCGATCCGGCCGGCGGCGAGCGCCCAGAGCGCGAATCCGCCGAACCCGGCGAAGCAGGAAAAGAGAACCGAACGTCGGCTCGCCAGGAGGTAGGCGAGATACGAGACCAGCACGGCGCCGACGCCGACGAGGGAGCCGTGGGCGGCGGCGCCCGCGAAGGGCAGGCCCTGTTCCAGGGCGAGGTAGAGCGAGATCGGCCCGGAGGTGAGCGGCAGGCCGGCGACGATGCCGCCCGCGGCCGCGCCGAAGCGCCGGTTCACGAGCGTGACCAGCGCCATCAGCAGCGGCGTGACGGCGAGTTTGACCGCGAACAGGCCCACCCGCCGTCAGTCGGTGATCAGTCGAGGCCGATCGCGACGAAGCGCACGTCGCCGCTGAGGCTGGCGACCAGCAGCAGCACCGACTTGCGGCCGTCCTTCTTCAGCGCCTCGACGCGCTTGGTGACGTCGGTGGGGGACGACACCGCCTCCTGGCCGACCTCGACGATCACCTCGCCCGGCTGGATGCGCTTGTCGGCGGCGGTCGAGTTCGGATCGACCTTGGTGACGACGACGCCGCTCTTCACCGTCTCCTTGATGTTGTAGCGCTTGCGCGCCTCGTCCGAGAGACCGGTGAGGTTGAGGCCGAGAATCTGGCGGTTGACCGATTCCGGCTCCGGCTGCTTGGCGTTGGCGGTCTGGACCTTCTCGCCGTCCTCCAGGCGCCCGAGCAGCACGGACTTGGTCTGCTCCTCGCCCTTGCGGACGACCTGCACGTCGACCGTCTTGCCGACCGGGGTCGCCGCGACGATGCGGGGCAGTTCGCTCGACGACTTCACCGGCACGCCGTTAAACTTCACGATCACGTCGCCGACTTCCAGCCCCGCGGTCTTGGCCGGGCCCTTCTCGTCGATGCCGGCCACCAGCGCGCCCTTGGCGCCGCCCTTGAGGCCGAGCGCCTCGGCGGTGGCGTCATCGACGTTCTGAATGCGCACGCCGAGCCAGCCGCGGCGCACCTCGCCGAACTGGCGCAGCTGCTCCACCACCGGCGAGGCGGTGCCCGAGGGCACGGCGAAGCCGATGCCGACCGAGCCGCCCGACGGCGACAGGATCGCCGTGTTGATGCCGATCACCTCGCCGTCCATGTTGAACAAGGGACCGCCCGAATTGCCCTTGTTGATGGCCGCATCGGTCTGGATGTAGTTGTCGTAGGGACCGGAATCGATGTTGCGGCCCCGCGCCGAGACGATGCCGGCGGAGACCGAGCCGCCGAGCCCGAACGGATTGCCGATCGCCATCACCCAGTCGCCCGGGCGCATCTTGTCGGAATCGCCGAAGGGCACGGACTTGAGCGGGCGCTCGGCCGTGGGCTTCACCCGCAGCACGGCGAGGTCGAGCTTGGGGTCCTTGCCGACGATCTCGGCCTTCAGCTTCACGCCGTCGCTGAGGATGACCTGGATATCGTTGGCGTCGCCGATGACGTGGTTGTTGGTCACCACGATGCCCGACGCGTCGATGATGAAGCCCGAACCCAGCGAGTTCGACTTGCGCGAGGGCGAGCGCGGGCTGTCGTCCTCGCTCTTGGGGCTGCCCTGGTTGTTCCCGCCGCCGCGGCGCTTGAAGAATTCCTCGAACAGGTCCTCGAACGGCGTGCCCTGCGGGAGCTGCGGCAGGCTGCGGCCGCTGCTCTTGGCCTCCACCGTGGTCGAGGCCGAGATGTTGACCACCGCGTCCGTCACCTTCTCGGCGAGGTCGGCGAGGGATTCCGGGCCCTTGGCCAGGGCGGGCAGCGGCAGCGCGACCGCGACGCCCAGACAGACGCCGGTGAGCGCCGAGGCGGCGCGCCGGGCGAACGAGGGCCGACGGGCCCGGTCGGCATTCGCGGCGAGTCTCGCAGCGGGCATCATGGGCGGTTTCCTCATGGTCTCGGGTGCGGCCCCGTTCGTCGGGCCCGCCTATAGATTCCGCGGCCGGCACCCCGATCAAGGTGCCGGCCGCGGATGCCGCAGTGGTCTCTCTAGTGCCGCATCGACTTTTTCCGAAAGCCGGTGTCCACCTTTCGGGTCGATGCTCTAGCGCACCGTCCCCGTCGTGCCGGGGCTCGCGTCGGACTTCGCCGCGTCGCCCTTCGCCTCGGGCTTACGCCCCTGCGGATCGGCGAAGTAGCGGAAGAAGTCCGAGTTCGGGCTCAGCACGAGGCGGGTGTCCTGACCCTTGAGCGCGTGCTCGTAGGCCTGCATCGAGCGGTAGAAGGCGAAGAAGTCGGCGTCCTTGCCGAAGGCCTCGGCGAGGATGCGGTTCTTGTCGGCCTCGCCCGCACCGCGCAGCTCCTCGGCCTTCTGGTTGGCCTCGGCCAGGATCACGGTGACGTCGCGGTCGGCCTTGGCGCGGATCAGGGTCGCGGCCTGATCGCCGTTGGCGCGGATGTCGGTCGCCTCCTTCTTCCGCTCCGAGGTCATACGGTCGTAGACCGCCTGACTGTTCTTGGCGGGGAGATCGACGCGGGTCATGCGCAGATCGACGATCTCGACGCCGAGCCCCTTGGCCTCGCGGTTCACGCTCTCCTGGATGTCGTTCATCAGCTGGGCGCGGTCGGTCCGCACCAGCGCGTCGCGGCTGGAGCGGGCGAGTACGTTGCGGAGCGCCGAGTTGGTGAAGCTCGCCAGACGTTGGTTGGCCTGGGGAATCGTGCCGACCGACTGGTAGAACTTCAACGGATCGACGATGCGGTAGCGGGCGAAGGCATCGACTTCGAGGTTCTGCCGGTCTGCGGTCAGCAGGGGCTGCACCGGCAGGTCGAGGTCGAGCACGCGCTTGTCGAACAGCACCACGCTGTCGACGAACGGCACCTTGAAGTAGAGGCCCGGCTTGTTCTGGCCGACGGGGTTCAGCACGTCGCGGACGCGGCCGAGCTGGAGCACCAGCGCCTGCTGCATCTGCCCGACGGTGAAGACCGAGGCGTAGAGGCCGACGGCGATCGCGGCCGCGATCACCATCAGGCCCGTGCGGAGGGCGGGATTGTTCATCGGCTCGTCGCTCCGCTCGCAGCAGGGGCCCGCAGGGTGTCGGTCAGGGGCAGGACCGGCAGCACGCCGGCCGCCGCCCCGGCGCCGGACACGCCGGAGCCGTTCTGATCGATGATCACCTTGTTCACGGAGCCGAACACCTTCTCCATCGTCTCCAGGAAGATGCGCTCGCGGATCACCGCGGGCGCGGCCTTGTAGGATTCGTACACTTGGCTGAAGCGGGCGGCCTGACCGGTCGCGTCCGCGGTCGCCTGGGTGCGGAAGGCTTCGGCGCCCTGCACCACCTGGCTCGCCTTGCCTCGGGCCTGGGGCACCTCGCGGCTGGCGTAGGTCTCGGCCTCGTTGCGCACCTGCTGGGCGTATTGCTGGGCGGCGTTCACATCGATGAAGGCCGGGCGCACTTCCGGCGGCGGGTTGACGCTGGTGAGCTGCACCACCTCGATGCGCACGCCCGCGCCGTACTCGTCCAGCGCCGATTGGAGGATCTCCTTGACCTCCTGGGCGATGCTCGACTGCTCGTTCGTCAGGATCGGCTGAATGTTGCGCCGGCCGATCACCTCGCGCATGGCGCTCTCGGCGATGGCCTTGATGGTGCCGTCGGGGTTGGCGAGGTTGAAGACGTAGTCCTCGGCCTTCAGCGGGTTGACGCGCCACTGCACTTCGAAGTCGAGATCGACGATGTTCTCGTCGCCGGTGAGCATCAGGCTCTCTTCCGGCACGTCGCGGGTGCGGGTGGTGCCGCCGGCGACGTAGCCGATCGGGATCGAGTTCACGACGCCGACATTCGGCTTCTGCACGGTGCCGATCGGGTAGGGGAAGTTGTAGCGCAGGCCCTCGCCCGTCGAGCCGGTGTAGCGCCCGAAGATCGTGTTGATGCCGACCTCGTTCGGCTTCACGATGTAGAAGCCGGTGAGCAGCCACGCGCCGACCACGAGGCCCGCCGCGATCAGGAGGCCCTTGCCGCCGCCGAAGCCGCCGCCGGGCATCACGCCGCGCAGGCGGTCCTGTCCGCGCCGGAGCAGATCCTCGAGATCGGGAGGCGTCTTGCCGCCGCCCCCGCCACCCCAGGGACCGCCGCCGTTACCGCCGCCACCGCCGCCGGGCCGGCCCCAGGGGCCGCCACCGCCGCCGCTCTGATTGCTCCAAGGCATTCTCGACGTGAACTCCTGCTCAGGCTGCGCCGGCACGGCGCGACGATTTTCTCAAGCCGCGAGAACGCGTTTACCGCAGCCTCGGAACACGCCGCGCACCAGAGTGGCCGCGGGCATTCCTGTCAAGGCTGGCAGGTGGGCGCGGGCGCCGTCAATGGCAACCGCAACCACCGGCTCATCCCCCGCCGGGGCCCTGCGGCCAATGCGCCCCGGTTCGTTCAACGGCCGGACCGGCGCTCCCAATCCACGAAGTGGAAAGGAAACTCGTCGCGCTCCCCCGCCGGATGACGCTCCCGCAGCGTCTCGTGAAACTGCGAGCGGTCGAACTCGGGGAAATGCACGTCGCCCTCGGGCGCAGCCTCGACCTCGGTGAGGTGGAGCCGGTCGGCGTACGGCAGGGCGAGTGCGTAGATCTCGGCCCCGCCGACCACCATCAGTTCGTCTTCGCCCGCCGCCGCCACCGCCTCGTCCCAGGAATGCACGATCTCGGCACCGGGGATCGTCAGGGCGCGGTCGCGGGTCAGGACCAGGCTGCGCCGGCCCGGCAGCGGCCGGCCGATCGAGTCCCAGGTCTTGCGGCCCATCAGGATGGGCTTGCCGAGCGTCAGCGCCTTGAAGCGCTTGAGGTCGCTCGACAGGCGCCAGACGAGGCCGTTGTCGCGGCCGATCACGCCGTTCTCGGCGATTGCGGCGATGAGGGAGACGCGGGAGGCCATCAGACCGCCACCGGGGCCTTGATCGCGGGATGGGGCGCGTAATCCTCGATGGCGATGTCGGCGAACGTGAAGTCGAACAGGGAACGGACCTCCGGGTTGAGCCGCAGTTTCGGCAGGGCCTTGGGTTCGCGCGAGAGCTGGAGCCGGGCCTGATCGAGGTGGTTCACGTAGAGATGCGCGTCGCCGAAGGTGTGGACGAAGTCGCCCGGAGCGTATCCGGTCACCTGCGCCATCATCGCGGTCAGCAGGGCGTAGCTCGCGATGTTGAACGGCACGCCGAGAAACACGTCGGCCGAGCGCTGGTAGAGCTGGCACGAGAGCCGCCCGTCGGCGACGTAGAACTGGAACAGGCAGTGGCACGGCGCCAGCGCCATCCTGTCGAGGTCGGCCGGGTTCCAGGCTGAGACCACGAGGCGGCGCGAATCGGGGTTGCGGGCGATCTCGTCGAGCACCCAGGCGATCTGATCGACCGTGCCGCCGCCGGGCTTTTCCCACGAGCGCCACTGGCGCCCGTAGACGGGGCCGAGATCGCCGGCCTCGTCCGCCCACTCGTCCCAGATCGTGACGCCGTTCTCGCGCAGGTAGCGGACGTTGGTGTCGCCCTTCAGGAACCACAGCAGCTCGTGGATGATCGAGCGCAGATGCAGCTGCTTCGTCGTGACGAGGGGGAAACCCTCGGCGAGGTCGAAGCGCATCTGGTGGCCGAACACCGACAGTGTACCGGTGCCGGTGCGGTCCTCCTTGCGGGTGCCACCCTCGAGGATGCGGGTCAGGAGATCGTGATACGCGCGCATGTCCGCTCCGGTCTGACGGGGCGCGCGGCGGATGTCGAGTCGCGGCTCACTTCAGCGTAAACCAGCCGAGCTGGTAGGTGACCAGCGCGAGATTGCTCCAGGCGTGGAGCAGGATGCAGGGCCAGAGCCGGCCGGTGCGCCAGCGCAGCCAGCCGAGGGTGAGCGCGAGCGGCAGCAGGGTCAGCGGCCGGGCCAGCGCGTTGAGGGCGGTGGCGTTCCGGGGCGCCGGCTCCAGCCCGACATGGGCGAGGCAGAAGATCAGCGCCGTGACCACGATGGTCGCCGCCGGCCCGAGGAAGGCGCTGGCGCGGGCATAGACCTCGCCGCGCAGCAGCAGTTCTTCCGCCAGCGGCGCCAGCAGGACGACGAAGGCGAACCACAGGACGATCATCGTGGAGGACAGGAACGGCGAGATGCGCACGCCGTGCCCGAAATTGACGTTGAGCGCCGCCGCGGTCGCGGTCACCCAGGCGATGTGGATCAGCGGCCAGAGCGGCAGGAGCCAGAGCAGCCGCCGGGTCGAGGCGCGCGGCAGCGCCGGTTCCGCGAAGCCGAGACGGCGACCCAGGGCGCCCGGCCCGGCACCGCGGCAGGCGAAGGCCGCGAGCCCGACGACGAGGAGCGCCATCAGCACCTGGCGCAACGCATCGGTGACGACGCCGCGGGCGGCGAGTTCGGCCAGCGGCAGGCGCGGGCGCAGCTGCGTCGGCATGAACGGATCGATCCCGAGGCGCCAATCGCCGACGAGCCGCACCAGCGGACCGGCGACGAGCGTCGCGGCGACGAGGATCGCGAGCGGCACGAGCACCAGCCCGAGCATGCGGGCCAACCACGCGACCGGGGCGCTGGCGAGGGTGATCCGGGGCGATTCGGGGACGAAATGCGCGTTCGGGCCACCCTCGGGGGGCGGCAAATCGGCCACGCTTCCAGCGCGGAGCGGGTCTGAGCGCGGATCGCTCTTCAAAACCGCCGTCGGCCCCTCTATATTCGCCTTGCCGGTCGCAAGGCCGGCTATGGCGATAAACGTTCTTCGCAATAAACCTATCGGACCCGGGGGCGGTACCCGGCGCCTCCACCCGAACCCAGGACCGATGGCCGCATGGTCGCGATGCTGGGTTCCGGCGGGGGCGAAATAGGATCGACGAGGGCGTAAAGGGAGCACTTTCGCTCGGCATGGTTCCGCCGTTATCGGGCCTTTGCAATAGTTGCCAACGACAACTTTGCTCCGGTGGCTGTCGCCGCGTAAGCGGTGCCAAAAACCGACCTAAAGTCCTAGCGGGTAGCACCGTTTAGGCGGGGTTCGGAGGTACCTGGCAACAGAAACCTCCACTCAATTTCCACGTCCCGGCGCTGCCGCCCTCCGGCCGTGACCGGACAAGCGAGCGCCGATGGCCGAAGATCTGATCCGTTACGATCTCCTGGTTCAGGATGCCCTGCGCGGCGTCGTGCGCAAGGTGCTGACCGACGCGGCCCGCGAGGGGCTCTCGGGCGAGCACCACTTCTACATCTCGTTCCGCACCGAGGCGCCGGGCGTGCGCATGTCGCAGCGCCTGCGCGAGAAGTACCCGCAGGAGATGACGATCGTCCTGCAGCATCAGTTCTGGGACCTGAACGTCACCGAGCACACCTTCGAGGTCGGCCTGTCCTTCTCCGGCGTGCCCGAGCGGCTGCTGATTCCCTACGACGCGCTGTCGGGCTTCTTCGACCCCTCCGTCCAATTCGGCCTCAAGTTCGACCTGAACGAGGGGACCGAGGCCGAGGATACCGCCGAGGCGCCCGCCGCCGCGCCGAAGCCCGGCCCCCGCGGCGCGGCCTCCGAGCCCGCCGAGATCAAGCCGAAAGGCACCGGCCTCGCCCCCGTCGCCGCCGGCCCGAAGATCGTCCCGGCCCTGCCCATCGCCCGCGAGGCGAAGGAGGCCGAGGACGGCGGCAAGGCCAAGGACCCGGCGAAGCCCGAAGCCGCCGAGAAGGGCGACAAGGAAGCGAGCGCCGAGGTCGTCAGCCTCGATGCGTTCCGCAAGAAGAACTGAACCGGTCATCCAACCCCACCCCCTCATCCTGAGGTGGCGACGCGAAGCGGCGCCCTCGAAGGAGGGCTCCAGAGATCGCTGAGCGAGCTGGAGCCCTCCTTCGAGGCCGCTTCGCGGCACCTCAGGATGAGGGGGATGGGTGGGATACGGCGGGCAGGCCGTTTACCGCAGCAACGCAAAATTCTGCGATGGCGACCCGCGGTCGGGCAATTTCGGTATCCAAACCCGGGATCATTCGGTAATCCAACCTGACGGCACCGGGCCGTCGGCGGGAGGATGCGCGGGTGAAGGGGCGGGGCAGCTCACAGGCTTGGCTCGTCGTCGCCCTTGTGCTGGCGCTGGGGGGCCTCGTTCTGGCCCTCGAACCGCGGGTCGTGAGCCGCCTGCCCGATCTCGACGGCCTTTTCGCGAGATTTGCCGAGAAGCCGGCCGCCGCTCGCGCGCCGGCAGTTCAGCCCGAAGCCAAATCTGAGGCCAAGCCGGTCCAGCGCACGGCGCTCGAGAACGGTCGCATCGTCGTCAAGCTCGATGCCGACGAGCGCGCGCGCATCGGCGTCGAGACGCGGAAGGTCGTGCCGGGCAGCCACCGCATCGAGATCCAGGCCTACGGCTCCGTGCTCGATCTCGCCCGCGTCACCGAACTCACCAACGCCTATGCCAGCGCCCAGGCCGCGCTCCAGACCGCCCAGGCCAAGGCCGAGGTGTCGCGCAGCGCGTTCCAGCGCGCGCGCAACCTCGGCGCCTACGCCACGCAGGTGCAGGTCGAGACCGCGGAGGGAACCTACCAGACCGATCAGGCCACGCTCTCGGCGGCGCAGTCGCAGCTGCGCACGCTCGCGGCCACCGCCCAGCAGGAATGGGGCCCGGTGATCGGCAAGGCGATCGTGGAGCGCTCGCCCACGGTCACGCGGCTGATCGAGCGCACCGACTTCCTCGTGCAAGTGACGCTACCGCCGGGCGAGACCCTGAAGGGGCGGCCCGACACGGCGTTTGCCGAGGTGCCGCCGCAGAGCGAGCGGGTGGCGCTGCGCTACGTCTCGCCCGCGACCCGCACCGATCAGCGCATCCAGGGCATGAGCCTGTTCTACCTCGTCGCCGGCGACAGCGGCCTGCTGCCGGGCCTCAGCACGCTCGCCTTCATCACCGGCGACCGGGCGGCGCAGGGCATCCTCGTGCCCGAGGACGCGGTGGTGCATTGGCAGGGCGGGGCGTGGTTCTACCGCGAGGTCGGCGAGGACGGCTTCGCCCGCCATCCGCTGCCGCCGAACGCCGCGATGTCGGCCGATTCCTACGTGGTCGGCGATCTCGCGGAGGAGACCGAGATCGTCGTCGGCGGCGCGCAGGCGCTGCTGTCCGAGGAGGCGAGGGCGCAGGCGCCCGCGCCGATGGACGACGACGACTGAGATGGCCGAGTCTCCGGCCGTACCACACACGGGCCCCCAGGCCGCCCTCGTCGCCTTCGCGGTGCGCTTTCCCGGCGTGGTCCTGGCGCTCTGCCTCGCGCTGCTCGTCTACGGCGTCATGGCGCTGGGGGAAGCCAAGTACGACGTCTTCCCGGAATTCGCGCCGCCCACCGTCTCGGTCCAGACCGAGGCGCCGGGCCTGAGCCCGGAGCAGGTCGAGGTCATCGTCACGCAGACGGTCGAGGGCGCGATCAACGGGCTGCCCGGCATCGCGTCTCTGCGGTCCACCTCGATCCAAGGCCTGTCGGTCGTCACCACCACCTTCACCACCGGCACCGACATCTACCGGGCGCGCCAGCTCGTGAACGAGCGCCTCGCCACCATCGCGAGCCGCCTGCCGCAGGGCGTCATGGCGCCGACCATGACGGCGCTGACCTCGTCCACCGGCACCGTGCTCGTGCTGGGCCTCACCTCGCAGACGCGCTCGCTGCTCGATCTGCGCACCGTCGCCGACTGGCGCCTGCGCCTGCGCCTGCTCGCCGTCCCCGGCATCGCCGAGGTGCTGGTCTACGGCGGCGATCTCCGCTCGATCCAGGTGCAGGTGCGCCCGCGCGACCTGATCCGCTTCGGCATCGGCCTCAACGACGTGCTGTCGGCCGCCCGCAAGGCGACGGGCGTGCGCGGCGCGGGCTTCGTGGATACGTCCAACCAGCGCATCGCCCTGCAGACCGAAGGCCAATCGCTGACGCCGGAGGAAGTCGCCCGCACGGTGCTGGTCAACGAGGGCGGCGCCAGCGTCACGCTGGGCGACGTCGCCGACGTGCGCGACGCCCCCGAGCCGCCGATCAGCGCGGCGCAGATCGACGGCGTACCCGGCGTGATGCTCTCCGTCGGCGCGCAGATCGGCGCCAACACGGTCGAGGCCACCGCCCGCGTCGAGGCCGCGCTCGCCGAACTGCGCCCCGGCCTGGAACGCGAGGGCATCCAACTGCGCACCGACCTGTTCCGGCCGGCGAACTTCGTCACCGTCGCCAACGGCCACGTGATCCAGGCACTGACGCTCGGCGGATTGCTCGTCGTCGTCGTGCTGTTCCTGTTCCTGCTCGACTGGCGCACCAGCCTCATCAGCGCGGTGGCGATCCCGCTCTCGCTCATCGCCGCGGTCGCGGTGCTCGCCGCACTCGGCGAGAGCCTCAACGCGATGACGCTCGGCGGGCTCGCCATCGCTATCGGCGAAGTCGTGGACGACGCGGTGATCGGCGTCGAGAACGTGGTGCGGCGCCTGCGCGAGAACCGCCGTCTGGACGCCCCACTGCCGGGCCCGACCGTCGTGTTCGACGCCGTAATGGAGGTGCGCACCTCGGTCGCCTACGCGACGCTCGCCGTGCTCCTCGTCTTCCTGCCCGTGCTGGCGCTGACGGGGGTCGCCGGTCGCCTGTTCGGGCCGCTGGCGCTGACCTACATCCTC
This sequence comes from Methylorubrum subtropicum, assembly GCF_038442325.1. Taxonomy (NCBI): domain Bacteria; kingdom Pseudomonadati; phylum Pseudomonadota; class Alphaproteobacteria; order Hyphomicrobiales; family Methylobacteriaceae; genus Methylorubrum; species Methylorubrum subtropicum. The sequence goes on from NZ_JBBXMW010000004.1 coordinate 191,942, forward strand.
GCCGTCATCGCCTCGCTTGCGGTGGCGCTGACGCTGACGCCCGCGCTCGCCGTGCTGTTGCTGGCCCGCCGCAAGCGGCTGCCGACCCACGATCCGCTGCCGATGCGCGCCTCGCGTGCCGCCTACATGCGGCTCCTCGCGCGCATCGACCGCGCGCCAAAGACCATCATGGCGATGGGGCTCGCCGCCGTCATCGCCGCAGGCGCCGCGGTGCCGTTCCTCGGGGGCGCCTTCCTGCCCGACCTGAAGGAGGGCCACCTCATCCTGCACATGGCGGCGGCGCCGGGCACCTCGCTGGAGCAGTCGCTGCGGCTGGGTCAGCACATCACGCAGGCGCTGAAGCAAGTGCCCGGCGTGCGCGCCGTCGCCCAGCAGGTCGGGCGGGCGGAAGCCGGCTACGATGTCGGCGGCACGCATTACAGCGAGATCCATATCGATCTCACCGCCGGCCTCGACGGCGCGGGCCAGGAGGAGGCCGAGGCCGGCATCCGCGCGCTGATGGCCCGGACGCCGGGCGCGGGCTTCTCGCTCAAGACCTTCCTGACCGAGCGGATCGAGGAGACGGTCTCAGGGTTCACCGCGCCGGTCGCCGTCCACGTCTTCGGCAACGACCTTGCCGCGATTGAGGCCGCCGCCCGCGATGTCGCCCGCGAACTCGCCGAGGTCAGGGGCGCCGCCGACGTGCAGGTGGTCTCGCCCGCGGGGCTGCCGCAGATCAACGTGTCGCTGCGCGCCAACGATCTGCGCCACTGGGGCCTCGACGCCGTCGAGGTCTTGGAGATCGTCCGCACCGCCTATCAGGGCGATGTCGTCGGCCAGACCTACCAGGGCAACGCCGTGTTCAACGTCACGGTCATCCTGGAGAAGGCCGTCCGCACCCGGCTGTCGAGCCTCGGCGATCTGCCGATCCGGGTGCGCGGCGGCAGCTTCATTCGGCTCGCCCAAGTCGCCGACATCTACGAGACCTCCGGCCGCTACGCCGTTCAGCATATCGGCGCGCAGCGGGTGCAGACGATCACCTCGAACGTCGAGGAGCGCGATGTCGCCTCCTTCGTCGAGGCGGCCCGGCGCAAGCTCGCCAAGGAGGTGAAGCTGCCGCCGGGCGTCTATGTCAGCTTCGCGGGTGCCGCCGAGGCCCAGGCCAAGGCGCGGCGCGACCTGATCGCCTATTCGGCGCTCGCCGGTCTCGGCATCGTCGTGCTGCTCGCCGTCGTCACCGGCTCGACCCGCAACCTGATCCTCGTGCTGGTCAACCTGCCCTTCGCCTTCGTCGGCGGGGTCGCCGCGGTCGCCGCCACCGGAGCGGTGGTCTCGCTCGGCTCCATCGTCGGCTTCGTGACGCTGTTCGGCATCTCGCTTCGCAACACCATCATGATGGTCTCGCATTACGAACACATCACCGCGGTCGAGGGACGGGTCTGGGGCCGCGTGGCGGCGATCGAGGGCGCGGCAGATCGTCTCGTGCCGATCCTGATGACCTCGCTGGTCACGGGCCTCGGCCTGCTGCCGCTGGCGCTCGGCGCGGGCGAACCGGGCCGCGAGATCGAGGGGCCGATGGCGCTCGTGATCCTCGGCGGCCTCGTCACCTCGACGGTACTGAATCTCCTGATCCTGCCGACGCTGGCCCTGCGCTACGGCCGCTTCGGCGCCCCGCGCCCGGCCGTCTGAATCGCTGCTTCGTTACCCGCGCCGGCTCGAACTGGATCGAAGTGTCTTGCATTTGACGGATTACGCTCCCCCCGGCCTCTCGACTTGAGTGTTTTGGTCCCAATAACCCACAACGCAAACGTAGTTTTTTAAATTGCTCCCTTGCGTCTTCGTGCGACCCGTATGATCTTGGCGCCCGAGGGGCCCAAGGAGCGGACAAGCAGGATGACGGAAGAGAGTCAGAAATCGTTCAACGACTTCGTGGAACTGGCGAGTGACATCGTCTCCTCCTACGTGTCGAACAACTCAGTGCCCGCGTCCGAGCTTCCCGGCCTGATCATCAACGTTCACGCAGCCTTGACCGGGCTCGGCGGCCCGACCGCGGCGGCCGCCCCGGCGGAGGAGGCGATCGAGAAGCCGACCCCGGCGCAGGTCCGCAAGTCCGTGACCCCGGACGCGATCATCAGCTTCATCGACGGCAAGCCCTACAAGACCCTCAAGCGCCATCTCGGCACCCACGGTCTCGACCCGTACTCGTATCGCCAGCGCTACAACCTGCCGAACGATTACCCGATGGTGGCTCCGAACTACGCCGCGCAGCGCTCGGCGCTCGCCAAGTCGATCGGCCTGGGCCGCCCCGGCGGTCGCATCGAGGAGCCGGAGCCCCAGCCCGAGACCACGAAGCCGTCTCGCTCGCGCCAGAAGGTCGCCTGAGCCCACGGCGCGACGCGTTTCCGGGTCGCGACCGTTGTTCTACATCCCGTGCCGGACCGCTCCTCGGGGCGGCCGGCGCTTTCGATTCGGGGCAAGGCATGGCGGGCGCGGCCCATCTCATCGTGGACGTGGCCGGCACGCCCTGCGCCCTGCCGCAGGCCGACATCCGCGAGATCCTGCCGCTGCCGCGCCTGCACGCGCCGCCGACCGTCGGCGGGCCGGTGGCGGGGCTGCTCGATCTCGGCGGCGAGCCGGTGCCGGTGGTGGACCTCGCGGTGCTGTTCGGCCTGCGCGACGAGGCGGCCACCGACGACCCTTATCGCCATATCGTGCTGGCCCGGGGCCGCCCGCTCGGCCTGCTGGTGGACCGGGCGCTGGACGTCGTGACCGTGGCAGGCGGCAGCCTCAAGCCGGTCGATCCGGCGCGCAGCCTGAACGGCTGCGTCGTCGCCGAGTTCGCCCACGGCAAGGGTCTCGTCCATCTGCTGTCGCTCGACTGCGTCCTGACTTTCGAAGAGCGGGCGCGGCTCGACGCCTTCGCCCTGAGCGCCCGGCAGCGGCTCGCCCGGTTCGGGAGCCCCGAGGCTGCCCGACCCGCGTGACGCGCCCGCCCGAACGCGCGCGCCGCGCCGCGACCCATGCCGACGATCCGGGCTTTGCCGCGCTCAAGGAGCGGGTGATCGCGCGCACCGGCCACAGCTACTATTCCGACAAGGACGACCTGCTGCACGACCGGGTGCGGCGGCGGCTCAAAGTCTGCGGCCTGCCCGACTGCACCGCCTACCTCGCCCGCCTCGAAGGCCCCGGCGGGCGCGACGAGTGGGCGGCTTTGGAAGCCGAGATCACGATCGGCGAGACCTTCTTCTTCCGCTACGCCGAGCAGTTCGAGGCGCTTCGCGCCCGCATCCTGCCCGACCTGATCGCCGCGCGCGCCGATGTCCGCGCTTTACGCATCTGGAGCGCGGGCTGCTCGACCGGGGCCGAACCCTACTCGGTGGCGATCCTCGTGCGCGACCTGCTCGGAGAGGCGCTGCCGGAGTGGTCGGTGACGATCCTCGGCACCGATCTGAGCGTCGAGGCGCTCGCCACCGCCCGCCAGGCCGAGTTCGGCCCCTGGGCGCTGCGGACGCTGGACGAGGCCGACCGCCTGCGCTGGTTCCGGCGTCAGCCGGCCCGGCCCGGCCGCCCGCACGGCTCCTACGCCCTGCGGCCGGTCTATCGCCGGATGGTCCGGTTCGAGCGCCAGAACCTGCTCTCGCTGATCGAGGGCCCGCAGCCGGCGATGGGCACGAACTTCGACCTGATCCTGTGCCGCAACGTCCTTATCTATTTCAACGCCGAGCACGTGAACGGCATCGTCCGGGCGCTCGGCCAGCGGCTCCAGCCCGGCGGCTGGCTGCTGATCGGCCACGCCGAGCCCAACCCGGCCTTCGCGCAATGGCTGGAGCCGGTGGCGCTGCCCGGCACCGTCGCCTACCGGCCCGCGGGCACGGAAACCGGCGAGGCGCCGCCCGCGCCGCAGCCGTTCCTGCCGTGGACACCGGAGGCCCCGCCCGCCTTCGTGCCACCGACGCTCCCCGAACCGCCTCCAGCGCCGGTCGCTCCGCCGCAGCCGGTCCCGGACATCGAGGCTCCGGCAGCGGCCGACCTCCTCGAAGAAATCCGAAGACTCGCGGATGCGGGCGAGACCGCGCAGGCGTGGCGGCTCCTTCAGGAAGAAATCGGCGGGCGCGGCACCGATCCGGCCCTGCGCTACTACGAAGGTCTGCTGACGCTCGATCTCGGCCGCGAGGCGGAGGCCGAGCGGGCGTTGCGGGGCGCGCTGTTCCTCGACCGCGGCTTCGTCATGGCGCATTACCAGCTCGGCCTGCTGCTCGCCCGGCACGGGCGGCGGGAGGAGGCCATGCGCGCCCTCGACAATGCGCTACGCCTCGCGCAAGGACTGCCGCCCGAGACAATCCTGCCCGAAGGAGACGGCGTGAGCGCCCATCGCCTGGCCGAGAACGTGCGGCGGCTCCTCGCGAGCGGGCCCGCCGCATGAAGGCGGCCCTCGAGGCGCAACGCGACGCCCTGCTCGACGCCCGCGCGGCGGCGCTCGCCGCCCGCTCGACGCAAGCCGAGCGCACGGTCGAGACTGAAGGCTTCCTCGTCTGCGCCTGCGGGTCCGAGCGCATCGGCCTGCCGCTCGCCGCGGTCGCGAGCGTGACCCCGCTGCCGCCCTGCACCGCGCTTCCCGGCGCGCCGACGACTTTACGCGGCATCTGCGCCATATCCGGCACCATCGTCAGCGTGCTCGACTTGTCCGCCTGCCTCGGCCTCGGCACGGGCGCGGAGGACAGCCATCTCGTGCGGCTGCGGGCGCAGGAGCCGGCGATGGCGCTGGCCGTGGACCGCGTCGTCGGCATCGCCCGCATCGAGGCACGGCCCGCCGACGCCCTGGGAGACGGCGCGCTTCTGGGCTATGTCCCGCCGGGCTCCGACCGGACCGGCGATGTCCGCGACGGCTTCTCGATCCTCGACCTGCCGGCGCTGCTGGCCCGCTTCCTCACCTGACGGCCCGGCCCTTCCGGCCGGCCCCGCACCGGAGCCTTCGAACGCCCGTGTCGCTCTCGATCGGAAAACGCATCCTCTTCGGCTTCGTGGCCGCGAGCCTGATCGTGGCGCTGCTCGGCGCCTACGCCCTGCGCCAGATCGCGACCGTGCGCGACGTGACCGATACCATCGTCGGCCGCGACATCGGCGTGCTGCGCCAGCTCGACGATCTCGGCAACGTCTCGCGCAACATGGGGCTCGTGCGCCGCAACGCGGTGATCGCGGTGCTGGCCTCGTCGCAGGGCAATGCGCAGCGGCAGGACGACTATCTCGGCAGCTACCGCCAGAACGCCGGCGAGCTGGAACGCCTGCTCGGCATCGTCGCGGCGGAGGTGAAGGAATACCGCGCCGCCGCGATCTCGCCGGAGCGCGCCTCCGCCTGGATCCGCTTCGGCAGCGTCATCGACGAGGTGAACGAGAGCTTCAAGCAGGTGCGCACCGCGAGCGAAGTGCAGTTGCAGGCCGTCGCCGCCAAGGACATCGCCGCGGTCGAGGGCCGCAACGACGAGATCAACCGCCTGCACGACGGCCTCTTGCGCAGCATCGGCAACGCCCGCACCGCGCTCGACGGCGTGATCGCGGTCGGCCAAGCCAGCGTGCGCGAGGTCTACGAGGCGAGCCGCCTGTCGATCGGCATCACCGTCATCGCCTCGGTGATCCTGTCGATCCTCGTCACCATCCTGATCAGCCGCGCCGTGGTGCGCCCGCTGGAGACCGTCATGCGCTTCGTCGAGCGCATCGGCGCGGGCGACCTGACCGGGCGCATCGAGCGCACCGGCCGGGACGAGATCGGCCGCCTCAGCACGACGCTGAACGGCATGGCCGAAGGGCTCGCCGACCTCGCCCGCACCAACCGCGCCGCCACCGCCGACCTCAACGCGGCGGCAGCCGAAATCCGCGCCTCGGCCCAGGAGCAGGCAGCGAGCGTCGAGGAACAGTTCGCCGCCGTGCAGGAGACGGCCGCGACGGTGGACGAGATCACCCATTCGGGCGCGCAGATCTCCAAGCGCGCGAGCGAGGTCATCGCCACGGCCCAGGCCGCCGCGCAGACCGCCCGCTCGGGGCTGCGCGCCGCCACCGACACCGCGAAGGCGATGGACTCGATCCGCGAGCAGGGCGAGGCGGTCGCGGGCAACATCGTGGCTTTGAGCGAGAAGACGCAGGCCATCGGCGAGATCATCGTCACGGTCAACGACATCTCGGAGCGCACGCATCTCCTCGCGCTCAACGCCGCCATCGAGGCGGCGGCGGCGGGCGAGGAGGGCCGCAGCTTCGCGGTCGTCGCCTCGGAGATGAAGCTCCTGGCCGATCAGGCCAAGCAGGCGACCGTGCAGGTGCGCGGCATCCTCGGCGAGATTCAGCGCGGCATCAACGCGTCCGTCATGCTGACGGAGGAGGCGGTCAAGCGCGCCGCCGCGGGCAAGACCCGCACCGACTCGACCGTGCGCACCATCGAGGAGATGGCCGCCCGCGTCGAGGAGGGCGTCCAGACCTTCCAGCAGATCGTGGCCTCGACCAACCAGCAGCAGCTCGGCATCGAGCAGGTGATGGGCGCGCTCCAGAACATTCGTCAGGCGAGCCAGCAGACCGCCGCCGGCACCCGCGAGGTCGAGACCGCGTCGGCCAACCTCACCGAGCTGGCCCAGGGGCTGATGGCTTTGGCCGAGCGCTACCGGCTCTAAAGCCACATGGACATCCGCCAACTGCTGCTGGCCGCCTTCGAGGTCGAGCACCGCGAGCATCTCGAAGCGATCCGCGCCGCGCTCGCCGCCGAGGGCGGCGTCGATTGGCACGACGTCTTTCGCCGCGCCCACAGCCTGAAGGGCGCGGCGCGCGCCGTCGATCTGCCGCCGGTCGAGGCGGTGGCGCATCAGCTGGAGGCCCTGTTCGAGCGCATCAACACCGGCCAGCATCCCCTCGACCGGGAGGCGCGCGCCGCGACCCATCTCGCGCTCGACCGGATCGAGGCGTTCGTCGCCGCGGGCGGCTCGGCGGCGATGCCGGACGACGCGCTCGCCGCACTCGCCGCCTGCCTCGACCCGTCCGCGCCCAAGCCCGCCCCGGAGCCCGAACCGGCACCCGCGCCGCCGCCCGCCTCGTCGCCGCCCCCCGCGCCGGAACAGTCGGCGGGCGAGCCCTCGCTCGCGGTCCTGCGCGTGCCCGCCGCCGCCGTCGAGGCGCTGACGCGGGCAAGCCACGGGCTCTGGGCCGCGCTGCCGGGCCAGACGGCCGCGGCCGAGCGCGCGACCCGGCTGACGGCGCAGTTGCGCGACATGCGCCGCCGCTCCGAGGCCGCCCAGCGCCCCGGCGAGACCGGGGGGCTCGCCGACGCCGCAGCGCTCCGCCGGGCGCTCGCCGACATCGAGGCCGGGCTCGGCGCACTGGCCCGCGAAGCCTCCGATCTCGCGCTCGGCCAAAAGGCCGCCAACCTCGCCGTCGAGACCGCCGCCGCCCGCGTGCGCGAGGAGGCCGAGCGTCTCGCCCTCGTTCCCGCCGAGACCGTGTTCGGCGGGCTCGCCCGGATGGTGCGCGACCTCGCCCGCGCCGAGGGGCGCGACGTGGAGGTGAGCGCCCGCGGCCTCGATCTCCCGGTGGAGCGCGCCATGCTCCAATCGCTCAAGGACCCGGTGCTGCACGCGCTGCGCAACGCGCTGAGCCACGGCGCCGAGCCGCCCGAGACGCGCCGCCGCGCCGGCAAGCCGGACGCGCTGTCGATCCTCCTCAGCGTCGAGGCGCAGGGCGGACGCCTCGTCATGGGCATCCACGACGACGGGCGCGGACCCGACCTCGCAGCGATCGCCGCGACCGCCCGCCAGCGCGGTCTGCTCGCCCCCGGCGACGAGCCCGACGCGGAGGCACTGCTCGCCCTGCCGTTCGAGCCCGGCTTCTCGACGGCGGGCACGGTGGACGCGCTGTCGGGGCGCGGCATGGGCCTCTCGGTCGTCGCCGAAGTCGCGCGCGCGCTGCACGGGCAGGTTAGGCTCGCCCCGCGCACCCCGCACGGCACCTCGCTGATCCTGACGCTGCCGCTCTCCGCCGCCCGGCGGTCCGTTGTGATCGTCGAGGCCGGCGGCACCCGCTACGCCCTGCCGAGCGGCGCCGTCGAGGCGCTGACCCGGCTCGACCCGGATGCGCTCGAGACCGTGGCGGGACGCCCGGTCGTCCCGGTCGAGGGCGACGCGGAGCGCACCGGCACCACGCCGCCCGTCGCCTCGCTCAGCGCCCTGCTCGGCGTGCCCGAAGCCGCGCGGGACAGCGCGACGGTGCCGGCCCTGCGCCTACGCGGCGCGCAGGGGCGCTGCGTCGTCACCGTCGATGCGTTGCACGACGTGCGCCGGCTGCTGGTGCTGCCGGCCCCGCCCTTCGGCGTCGATCCGGCGCTCGTCACCGGCACGGTGGTGCTCGGCACCGACACCCCCGCCCTGGTGCTCGACCCCGACGGCCTCCTCGCGCGGCTCGGACAAGCCGGCCCGAGGGCTTCCCAGAACCGTACGAAACCATACAATTCGACGGACGGAACGATGGCGGAGACGCGGCGTTCGACGATTCTCGTTGTCGATGACTCCATCACGACCCGCACCCTGGAGAAGAGTATCTTGGAAGCGGCGGGCTACCGCGTCATCGTCTGCGTCGATGGACAGGAGGCGCTCGACCGCCTGCGGGCGCGCATCGAGCCCGTCGATTGCGTCGTGGCCGACGTCGAGATGCCGCGCCTCGACGGCTTCGGCCTCGTCGAGGCGTTGCGCCGGGAGGAGGATTTCGGGCGCCTGCCCGTCGTCCTGATGACCTCGCGCGGCGACGAGGCGGACGTGGCCCGCGGCCTCGAACTCGGCGCCGACGCCTACCTCACCAAGCAGAAATTCGACCAGCGCGAGCTTCTGGACACCATCGGTCAGCTGCTGTGAGCCGGGGAAGCGACCTTTCCGCGCCCAAGGGGCGCGTGCGCGTGCTGGTGGTCGAGGATTCGCTCGTCGTCCGGACGCTCCTCACCCACATCATCGGCCGCGATCCGCGGCTCGAACTCGCGGGCGCGGTCGAGTCCGGCGAGGCGGCGCTCGCCGCCCTCGACACCGTGCGGCCCGACGTGATCTCGATGGACATCCGGCTGCCCGGCATCGACGGACTGGAGACGACGCGCCGCATCATGGCCGACCGGCCGACGCCGATCGTCGTCATCGCCGATTCGGTCGAGGATTCCTCGCTCAAGATCTCGATGAACGCGCTCAGGGCCGGTGCCCTGTCGGTGGTCGAGAAGCCGGTGGCGACGACGAACGACGGCTACGACGCGGTAGCGGGGCAGATCTGCACGCAGCTGCGCATCATGGCCGCCGTTCCGGTCATCCGCCGCCGCCCCATCGGCGCCGAATGGGCCGCGCGCAAGACCGCGCCTGCGGCCGAGCCGCCGCCTCTCTTCGAGCCGGTCTCGGCCACCCCCAGCGTGCTCGCCATCGCAGCCTCCACCGGCGGCCCGCCCGCCTTGGCAAAAGTGATCGGCGGGCTTGCCGCCGACTTCCCGCTGCCGGTGCTGCTCGTCCAGCACATGGGCGCGGCCTTCATGGAGGGCTTTGCCAGCTGGCTCGACGGCGTGGTGGCGCTCCCGGTGGGGCTCGCCCGCGACGGCGAGATGATGGCGCCGGGCCGCGTCTACGTCGCGCCGGGCGACCGGCATCTCGAACTCGGTTCGGGTGGCGTGCTGCGCGTGAGCGACGCCGCCCCGGTCGGCGGCCAGCGCCCGGCCGCGACCGTGCTGTTCGCTTCCGTCGCCCGCCAAGCGGGCCCGCAGGGGATCGGCGTGCTGCTCACCGGCATGGGCGAGGACGGCGCCACCGGCCTCCTCGACATGCGCCGGGCCGGCGCCGCCACGGTCGCCGAGCACGAGAGTTCGGCCGTGGTCTACGGCATGCCGGCGGCAGCCGTGCGGCTGTCCGCGGCCTCGCGGGTGCTGCCGCTCGATCAGGTCGCGCCGCATCTCCTCCGCCTCGCGCAGGGGAGGCCGGCATGAGTGCAGGCATGAGCGCGGGTGTGGCCGAGGCGGCGGCGCGGGAGCACCGCCTGCTGCTGGTGGAGGATTCCGAGACCCAGGCGCTCGAACTGCGGCTCCAGCTCGAAGCGCAGGGCTTTTCCGTCGAGCGCTGCGCCACGGCGGAAGCCGCGCTCGATCTCCTCAACACCGACCTGCCCGACCTCGTCGTCGCCGACCATCACCTTCCGGGGATGAACGGCGACGAGTTCACCCGGCAGATGCGCCTGTCGCTGCGCACCCGCGCGCTCCCCGTCGTCATGCTGACGAGCGCCCGCGACGGCGAGCGTCACGGCTTCGAGAGCGGCGCCGACGCCTATGTCGAGAAATCCGCCGACCGCGACCTGCTCGTCCTGCGCATCCGCGCCCTGCTGCGCGAGCGCAAGAGCGGCGCCGCGGAAGGCCCGTCCGGCGCCGCCTTCCGCCGGGGCCGGGTGCTGATCGTCGATGGCAGCGCTACCTACCGGGCCTTCTTCACCGGCCTGCTCTCGCAGGAGGGCCACACCGTCGTGGCCGCCGCCGACCGTGCCGCCGCGCTCGCGGCGCTGGACGAGCCGGAGGCGAGCTTCGACTGCGTCACCCTCGACCTCGTCGGCAGCCCCTATGACGGCATCGCGCTCTGCACCGAGATCGGCGCGCGCCGCCTCAAGCAGGGGGAGGCCGACGGCGCGGGCTTCCCGCTGATCGGCATGGCCGGGGCCAAGCCCGACAAGAGCCTGCTGGTGGCGGCCTTCGCCGCGGGCGCCGACGATGTGGTGTCGAAGGCCGACGGCGAGGTGCTGGCGATGCGGGTGCGCGGCCTCGTGCGCCGCCGCCTGCTCGAAGAGGACAACCGCCGCATCTCCGGCGAATTCGGCGACCGCGAGCGCGCCGTCGAGCGCGCCCGCGCCGAAGCGGAAGCCGCCGCCGCCCGCGCGGCGCTGGCCGACGCGCTCCAGCAGGCCAACCGCGATCTGGAGGACGCCAACCGCAAGCTGACCGAGGCGCAGGCCAAGCTGGTCCAAGCCGCCAAGATGGCCTCGCTCGGCGAGCTGGTCGCGGGCATCGCCCACGAGATCAACAACCCGCTCGCCTTCATCCTGGCCCACCAGGGCACCGTCGAGCGCATCCTGGGTGAGCTGCCCGCCCCGGAAGCCCCAGACAGCGCGCGTGCGTTGACCAAAGCCCGCGACCGCGTCGGCTCGATGCGGCTCGGCCTCACCCGCATTCAGGACCTCGTCCTGAACCTGCGAAAATTCTCGCGCCTCGACGAGGGCGAGCGCGGCCTCGTCAACGTGCCCGAGGCCATCGAGACGGTGCTGGCGCTGATCCAGCACAAGCTCGGCACCCGCATCGCGGTCCGGCGCGACTTTTCGGGCCGGGCGGAGATTCACTGCACGCCCGCGCTCCTCAATCAGGTCGTGATGAACATCCTCGGCAACGCCGCCGACGCGATTCCCGGTGACGGCACCATCACGATCGCGACCGCGTCGGACGAGGAGACCGACACCATCCGCATCAGCGACACCGGCCCCGGCATTCCCGAAGACTTGCGGGAGAAAATCTTCGAGCCGTTCTTCACCACGAAGCCGGTCGGATCGGGCACCGGGCTCGGCTTGGCGATTGCTTACAGCGTGGTTCAGGCGCATAGCGGCTCGCTGACCGTGGAGACGGCCCCGGGTGGGGGCGCAAGCTTCGTCATCGGCATCCCGAGGCAGTCGGCAGCGGCATGAGCAGAGGCACGATCCTGGCCGTCGACGACGAGCCGGACATCCTGATCGCCCTCGAAGACCTGTTCGAGGACGAATATCGGGTGCTCACCTCGGCCAAGCCGGAGGAGGCACTCGAGATTCTGCGCGCCGAGCCCGACATCGCCGTCGTCGTCTCAGACCAGCGCATGCCCGGCATGACCGGCGACGCGCTGCTGGCCGAAGCCCGCCTGTTCCACGAGGCGCAGGCGATCCTGCTCACGGGTTATGCCGACATCTCGGCGGTGATCGCCGCGCTCAACCGCGGCGGCATCATCGGCTACGTCGCCAAGCCCTGGGACCCGACGCTGCTACGCGCCACCGTGCGCAACGCCTACGAGCGCCACCGCCTCGGCCGGGATCTCGCCACCGAGCGCGCCCTGCTGCGCGGCCTGCTCGACCACGCCGAGGAGGCGATCTCGTTCAAGGATGCGGGCGGGCGCTTCGTGCGCCTCAACGCCCGCAAGGCCGCGCTGATGGGCGGCGAGGTCGAGGCGAGCCTCGGCCGCACCGAGACCGCGATCACCGACACGCCCGAGGCGCACGAGACCGTGGAGGCCGACGCGCGCGCGGTGGCCGCGGGCGAGGCGGGCTCGACGGTGATCGCCCGCGGGGCGCTCGGCGCCGAGCGCTGGTCGCACGTCATCCGCGTGCCGATCCGCGGGCTCAACGGGGAGGTGACCCACCTCGCCACGATCGAGCGCGACGTCACCGAACAGAAGAGCCTGGAGGCGCGGCTCCGCCAATCGGACAAGATGCAGGCGCTCGGCACGCTCGCCGGCGGCATCGCCCACGACTTCAACAATCTGCTCACGGCCATCCTCGGCAGCCTCGAACTGGTGGGCCCGAAGATCGCCGACCAGCCGCGGGTCAAGCGCCTCGTCGACAACGCCACGGGCGCCGCGCAACGCGGCTCGGCCCTGACCAAGCGCCTCCTCAGCTTCAGCCGCTCGAACGACCTCAAGGCGCGCCCCGTCGATCCGAACGCGCTGATCGAGGGCATGAGCGCTCTGTTCGGATCGAGCCTCGGCAGCCTCGTCACCGTGGCGCGCGACCTCGACCCGGACACGCCGCGCGCTCTGGTCGATCCCGACCAGCTCGAACTCGCCGTGCTCAACCTCTGCATCAACGCCCGCGACGCCATGCCCGACGGCGGGCGGGTGACGATCATGACGCGGCGCGCCGACATCAGTGACGATCCCGACCTGCCCCCCGGCCCCTACGCCGTCGTCACCGTCACCGACGAGGGCACCGGCATCCCGCCCGAACTCTTGGAGCGAGTGTGCGAGCCGTTCTTCACGACGAAGGCGGTCGGCCAAGGCACGGGGCTGGGGCTCGCCATGGTGTTCGGCCTCGCCCAGCAGGCGGGCGGTCGCTTGCGCATCACCAGCGAGGTCGGCGTCGGCACCCGGATCGAGCTCGCCCTGCCGCAGGCCGGCGACGTGCCCGAGGCGGACGCCGTCGAACCCGCGCCGGAGGTGGCGACCGCCGCGGCGCCGGCCCGCATCCTCGTCGTCGACGACGACCCGGAGGTGCGCCACGTGACGGCGTCGTTCCTCAGCGGTTTCGGCTACACCGAGACCGAGGCCAAGGATGGGCGCACGGCGCTCGCCATGATGGAGGAGGGCGACGGGTTCGACCTCGTCGTGGCCGACCTCGCCATGCCCGGCATGACCGGCGTCGAACTCGCCGCCGCGATCCGCAGCCGCTTCGCCCACGTGCCGGTGCTCCTGCTCACCGGCCACGCCGAGGCCGTGCCGATTCCCGACGACCTGCCGGTGATGCAGAAACCGTTCGCCTCGGCCGAACTCGCCGCGCGGGTGTCCCAACTGTTGGCCGGCGGCGCCTGATCCTTTCCGTCGGCGTGAGGTTGTCTAGGCGGCCGAATTACCACTTCAGCCGCGTCCCGGCCGCCACATTCGCGCGAACTTAGCTTTGGATCGTTGCACTTACGCTTGGCCGGAACGAAGATCGTCCTGTTCCGGCCTGACCGGTTCGCGAAACGATTCTTCCCTAGGGGCCGATCATGACCAGTGTGAACGTCGAGATGGTGAAGTGCGCCTGCCCGGACTGCGTCTGCGTGGTCTCGCTCGAAGGCGCGGTGAAGCGCGAGGAGAAGGCGTTCTGCTGCGACGCCTGCGCCGACGGTCACCCCGAGAAGGACGGCTGCGACCACGCCGGCTGCACCTGCCACGGCTGATTTTCAGGGTAGCGGCAATTCGTAGAGCCGCGCCGGCAGGCCTCTGAACGGGGTCTCGACCTGGAACAGGTGACCGGCCATCGGATCGATGGCCGGATCGCGCCCGCGCAGGCAGGTCGTCACGTAGAGCGTCGTGAGGTCCGGGCCGCCGAAGGCGCATTTCGTGACCAAAGCCGTCGGGATCGGCACCACGCGCTCGATCGTGCCGTCGGGGCGGAAGCGCGTGATGCGCGAGGCGCCGTAATGGCAGATCCAGAGATGGCCCTCGGCGTCGAGCGTCAGGCCGTCGGGCTTGCCCCAGCCGTCCTCGAAGCGGATCAGCGGCTCCGCCGGACCGATCTCTTCGCTCTTCAGGTCATGGGTCCGCACGATGCCCTCGGCCGTATCGATGGTGTAGAGGCGCCGCCCGTCCGGGCTCGCCACCGGCCCGTTCGTGACCGCCGCGTGCCCGCCGAAGGTCACGAGGTTCTTGCCGTCGTAGCGGTGGTAGCTGCCGGTCTCGGCCTCCTCCGCGTCGTCCATGCTGCCGAAATAAAGGCAGCCGTCGGGGCCGATATTGCCGCTGTTGAGACGGTTGCCGGGCGGAAAATCGTCGGGGCGGACGATCGGGCGGCGCGTGCCGTCGGTGAGGTTCAGCGCCGCCACGCCCGAGCGGAAGCCCGCCACCACGATCTGCGGGTCCGGCGTCGGCAGGGCGAAGCTGAGCTTCTCGTCGAGGGCGATCCGCTTCGTCTCACCCGACCGCGTCCAATGCCGCCAGATCGCCGGGTTCTCGATATCGACCCAGAGCAACGAGGCGTCGCGCGCATCCCACAGCACTTCCTCCCCGAGGGTGCAGCCGCAGGCCACGGCGACGCGGACCGGATCGGGATGGGTCGTCGGGGTCATCGGGGCTCCAGGCGCGAGACGGCACGTACCGTTAACGCCGATCCGCACCGTTGGTCTCGAAGTCTCGGGACCTGTTTGGCGGGCTCGCCCCATTCATCACCCTCATCCTGAGGTGCGGAGCAAAGCGGAGCCTCGAAGGAGGGCTCCAGGGATCGCGCGACTGGCTGGAGCCCTCCTTCGAGGGCGCCGCTTCGCTCCGCACCTCAGGATGAGGGGATTGGGTAGGACGAGCCGGTCGACCAAGCTCTTAGCGGGTCTGCTCCGCAATGATCTCGGTGTTGATGGCGAAGGCCGCCATCGCGCCTTCCGCGGCGGCCACCACGGCGAACTGGACGCGGCGCGAGGCGTCGCCGGCCACGAACAGGCCCGGCACGTTGGTGCGCTCGTACTCGCGGGTCGGCACGACGCCGCGCCCCTCGTCGAGATCGCAGCCGAGTTGCGCGATGAGCGGGGAGGGGCTGCAGGCGAACGGCATCACGAACAGCGCCGCGCAGGGGATGTCGCTGCCGTCGCGGAAATGCAGGCGGTGCGGACGTGCTCCGTCGCCGTCGAGCCGCTCCACCGCCGCCTCGACCACGCGCACACCGTTGCGAGCCAGCCGTTCGCGGTCCTTGGCCGATAGATCGCCATCGCTGCCGTCGGTGCAGAGGGTGACGTCGCGGCTCCAGGCCGACAGTTCGAGGGCGAGCCCGCAGCCGCCGTGCCCGCGCCCGTAGATGGCGAGCGGCCGGTCGCGCACCTCGTAGCCGTCGCAATAGGGGCAGGAATGGACGCCCGTGCCCCAGTAGGTGTCGAAGCCGGCGACCGGCGGCAGATCCTGGCGCAGGCCGGTGGCGAGGATCATGCGCCTGGATCGCGCGCGTCGCCCGTCGGCGAGGCGCACGGAAAAACCGTCCCCGTCGCGGGAAGCGCCGGTCACCTCGATCTCGCGATGCTCGACGGTGTCGTAGCGGGAAAGGTCGGCCCGTCCTTTCGCCCGCAATTCGGTTGGCGGGGTGCCGTCGCGGGTGAACAGGCCCCAGGTGGCCGGGGTGTCGGCGTTGCGGGGCTTGTTTGCGTCGCAGATCAGCACGCGCCGCCGGGCGCGGCCGAGGATCAGGGCAGCGTTGAGACCGGCCGGGCCGCCGCCGACGATGATCACGTCGTAGGTCAAGTCATCCATGGAGCCTCCCGGGCTGACCCGGGAGACAAGTGTTCGGATAAAGAAGAGTTCAGTCGCAGCCTGCTCAGGCGGCGGACTTCACCGGCACGCCCTTCTCGGACAGGAACTGCTGCAGCTCGCCCGACTGGAACATCTCGCGGGCGATGTCGCAGCCGCCGACGAACTCGCCCTTCACGTAGATCTGCGGGATGGTCGGCCAGTTCGAGAAGGCCTTGATGCCCTCGCGGATGCCCATGTCGTCGAGCACGTTCACGCCCTTGAACGGCACGCCGAGGTAGTTGAGGATCTGCACGACCTGGCCCGAGAAGCCGCACATCGGGAATTGCGGCGTGCCCTTCATGAACACGACGACGTCCTGGGACGCGATCTCGTTCTGGATGGTGGTGTTGGTGTCAGTCATGGGTAACCTCAAGGCCTTTCGGTTGCTGTCATATCGCCGGTCGCGGCGAGCTTCTCAAGGAGGGCCGCCACGGTCAGGGCCTCCGTGGTCAGTTCCTCGAAGGTGAAGGGGCATGTCTGCGGCAGATTGCGGGGGAGGCGGGCGGCATACTCGGCGAGGTCGCCGGCCGCGGCCGTCATGCCTCGCTGCCAAGCGGCATCGAGATCGATCACTCGCCGCGTCGACGGCTTCGCTTCCTCTTGGAGTCGCTTCCTGAAAGCGGCGATCTCGACGCGCCAACGGTTGCGGCTCGGGGCGTCCGGGTCGGCCAACAGCTTCAAGAGATGCTCGAACAGCAGCTCCATCTTGCGGACCACGCCGCCGGTCTGCGAGCGGCCCACGTACAGAAGCTCCTCGATCAGGTCCGGCCAGTCGATCTGGCGCGACAGGGGATCGGACCGCTCGGCGAGGCGCACGAGCAAGGCTGCCTGCTGATGGCACCAAGCGGCTGTGTCGATCTCAATCGCGTCAGGCTGGCTGCGCCTGCGCTCGGCGAAAGCATGGATGTCGCGTGCGCGCCGTGCCGGGTCGGAGCCCACGGGGCGGGCAATCTGCAACCGGTCGAGCCACGTGTCGATGCCGCCCTCCGCATCCCATGCGTAGACACCGAGCGCCGCGCGGAGGGCCCGACGGTCGATGCGTCCGTCAGAGCCGAGAGACTTCGGGATCGCCTCGAACAAGCGCTCGTGGAGGCTGACAGCGAAGTCTTCCGGCGCGACGAGGTCGCGAAGTCCGTCGTAGGCCGAGGGGTTCGAGAGAACGGCCGCGAGCAGTTCACGCTCCCAGACCAACGCCTCCCCCCAGGTGGGAAGCGTCTGGGTATCCTCGATCAGAACTGAGGACGAATTGCTCATCGCCAGGCTCCAGGCGGAGCCCTAATCCTGGGGGACGCCCGTGGTCAGCGCAAGGGCGTGGAGCACGCCGCCCATGCGCCCCTGGAGCGCGCCGTAGACCATCTGGTGCTGGGCGACGCGAGTCTTGCCCTTGAAGGCGGCGGAGATGACGGTGGCGGCGTAGTGGTCGCCGTCGCCGGCCAAATCCTTGATCTCGACCTTCGCGTCGGGCAGCGCCTCGCGGATCATCGACTCGATCTCGTGGGCATCCATCGGCATGGGGGTGTCTCCCGTGTTCTCGTCAGGCCGCGGGTGCGGCCGGCTGGCTCGCCATGTAGGCCGGGAACCACCCCTCGTGCGCGGCCTTCAGGTCAGCCACGGCAACCGTCTCCTCGCCCGGCAGGACGAGGTCCTGGCCGCCGACGATGCCGACGGTCGTGGCGTCGATCCCCTGGGCCGAGGCGCTGTAGAGCAGGTCGGCGGCGGCCTCCGCCGGGAGCGCGATGAGGTAGCGGCCCTGGTCCTCGCCGAACAGGTAGGCGTGGGCCGGCATCGCGCCGTCCGGCACCGCGGGCAACGTCGCGCCGAGGCCGCCGGCCATCGCCATCTCGGCGAGCGCGACCGCGAGGCCGCCGTCGGAGAGATCGTGGACCGTGTCGGCGATGCCCGACAGGATCAGGCTGCGCACGAAGTCGCCGGCCTTGCGCTCCGCGGCGAGATCGACGGGCGGGGGCGCGCCCTCCTCGCGGCTGGCGATCTCGGACAGGTAGAGCGACTGGCCGAGCCAGCCCTGCGTGCGCCCGATCAGCACCAGCACGTCGCCCTCGCGCTTGAGCGAGAGGGTGGCGTGGCGCTCGACGTCGTCGAGCACGCCGACGCCGCCGATGGTCGGGGTCGGCAGGATGCCGACGCCGTTGGTCTCGTTGTAGAGCGAGACGTTGCCGGACACTACGGGGAAATCGAGGGCGAGGCAGGCCTCGCCGATGCCCTTGAGGCAGCCGACGAGCTGGCCCATCACCTCGGGCTTTTCCGGGTTTCCGAAATTGAGGTTGTCGGTGATGGCGAGCGGGCGCCCGCCCACCGCGGTGATGTTGCGCCACGCCTCGGCGACCGCTTGGCGCCCGCCCTCGACCGGATCGGCCTCGCAATAACGCGGCGTCACGTCGGTGGAGATGGCGAGCCCCTTCGGCCCGTCCTCGATGCGCACGATCGCCGCGTCGCCGCCGGGCTTCTGCACGGTGTTGCCGAGGATGAAGTGGTCGTACTGCTCGTAGACCCAGCGCTTGGAGGCGAGTTCCGGCGAGCCGATCAGCGCTTTGAGCGCCTGGGCGTTCGGGACCGGCGCGGCCACGTCCGCGGCGGCGATCACCGGCTGGTGGGTGTTGGCGATGTGGGGGCGGTCGTAGAGCGGGGCCTCGTCGCCGAGTTCCTTGATCGGCAGGTCGGCGACGGTCTCGCCGTTGTGCTTGATGACGAAGCGCAGCGTGTCGGTGGTGTGGCCGATCACCGCGAAGTCGAGGCCCCACTTCACGAAGATGGCTTGCGCCTCCGCCTCCATGCCGGGCTTGAGCACCATGAGCATGCGCTCCTGGCTCTCGGACAGCATCATCTCGTAGGGGCTCATGCCCTCTTCGCGGGTCGGCACCTTCTCGAGATGCAGTTCGACGCCGAGGTCGCCCTTGGCGCCCATCTCGACCGCCGAGCAGGTCAGCCCCGCCGCGCCCATGTCCTGGATCGCGATGACGGCGCCGGACGCCATCAGCTCCAGGCAGGCTTCCAGCAGCAGCTTTTCCGCGAAGGGATCGCCGACCTGCACGGTCGGGCGCTTCGACTCGCTCGCGTCGTCGAACTCGGCCGAGGCCATGGTGGCACCGTGGATGCCGTCGCGGCCGGTCTTGGAGCCGAGATAGACGATCGGATTCCCCACCCCCGTGGCGGCGGCGTAGAAGATCGCATCGGTGCGAGCCAGCCCCACCGCCATGGCGTTGACGAGGATGTTGCCGTCGTAGCGCTTATGAAAGCCCACCAGCCCGCCGACGGTCGGCACGCCGAACGAGTTGCCGTAGCCGCCCACCCCCGCGACGACGCCCGAGACGAGATGGCGGGTGCGCGGGTGATCCGGCGAGCCGAAGCGCAGCGCGTTGAGCGCCGCGATGGGGCGCGCGCCCATAGTGAAGACGTCGCGCAGAATGCCGCCGACGCCGGTCGCCGCGCCCTGATACGGCTCGATGAAGCTCGGATGGTTGTGGCTCTCCATCTTGAAGACGCAGGCCAGACCGTCGCCGATATCGATGACGCCCGCGTTCTCGCCGGGCCCCTGGATCACCCACGGGGCCGAGGTCGGCAGGCCGCGCAGGTGCTTGCGGGAGGACTTGTAGGAGCAGTGCTCGTTCCACATCGCCGAGACGATGCCGAGTTCGGTCAGCGTCGGCTCGCGGCCGACCAGGGCACGGAAGCGTTCGTACTCGTCGGGCGTCAGACCGTGCTGGCGCACGAGCTCGGGAGTGATCGGAACGTCGTTGCGAAACATCCGCAGACCTTGCCTAAAACCTTCGCCGCGCGAGAGCCCGAAACGGCCCCACTCGATCCGCAGCCTACCCCCGCGTGAGGGCTGGCGCGACGCGGGCTCCGCTCTAGTGCGGAACGGGTGCGGCTGCAAACGCCGAACGGCATCGCAATAGGATCGCGCGCGATCCGGTCCGGGCTTTTCCTCACATTTCCTTGATCGGCCGATGGACGGCAAGCCCATGTGGGCCCGACGTCAGGCGCCGACCTTGGCCGGCGCGCCGAGGCGGGCGACCGCTTCGTGGACCGGCTCCGGGCCGGCCACGAAGGCGGCGTAGTCGAAGGCGCCGGGCGCCCGGCTCGACATCAGCAGCTGGAAGTGCATCCTGAACAGGTTCCAGCGCCGCCGCGCGACGATCTCGGGCTCGATCAGGTCCGCGATCGAGACCCGCAGCACCCCGATGCGGTCCGGCGGCGGAGCGGTCAGGCCCGATGCGCTCAGCGGGTCGCGCAGGTGGATCGACAGCCAGTCCCACTTGGCGCGGATGTCGAGCCAGCCGAAGCGCGTCTCGGCGCCGATGCGGCTGAGCGCGGCGCGCGCCCGCTCGGCCCGCGCGTCGAGGGTGATCCAGGGTATGACGCTGCCGATGGTCACCAGCGTCACCGGGGTGCCGCGGCTGCCGAAGCCGGGATCCTGCGCGAGCGCCCGGTCGAGGGCCTCCAGCGCGAGGAAGCTCGACGAGGAATGGCCGATCACCACGATCTCGGAGGCGTGCCCCTCGGCGGCGCGGATGCGCTCGGCCCAGGGGTCGAGCCGCCGGTGCATCGCCTGTTCGCGGCCCGAGGCGTGCTCGTGGGTGAAGGCGGTGTCGTCGACGAGATGCGCGACGTAGAGGGGCTTGCCCCGCGTCACATGCATGACGAGGCCGAGGATCGCGTAGGCCAGCAGCGGGACGAGGGCCGTCTGGGCGAGGCCGGGCAGGGGTGCAAGCGACACCAGCCCCGCGGCAAGCGCGAGGCTCAGCACCACGAAAGCGAGATACAGCCCATGAACGCCGAGGATGACGCGGTGGAAGCGCCGCGCCTCGCGTCGAAAAACCTTGAGATAGCCGCTGCGCCACAGCCGCCACCACAGCGCCGGCACCTCGACGAGGCGGCGCAGGTTGGTGCGGGGAAAGCGGGCGCGGACGATGTCGTCCCAGCGCAGCAGGCTGTAGCGCACCTGGGTCGTCGCGCCGTCGATCGCGCCCGTCACGTCCCAGTCGAGGCTGATGCCGTCGCCCGCGCGCACGGGCTCGCTCACGGCGATGCGGATGCCGCGGCGATCGGAGGTGATGCGGCTCTCGCGGCGAAACAGGCCCCAATAGGTCTCGGGTTCGCGCGGGTCGAAGCCCGGCAGGTAGAAGACCTGCCGCACCGGCTCGGATGGGTCGGGGCGGGAAATGGCGGACGGCCTTTCTTGTCCGAGATGCGGCCGGCGGCCTGTCCCCTGGCCTACACGATGGGGCGCGGGCGGCGCGAGGGCAAAAGGGCAACGCCGAAGGCTTCAAACCACCCCCGTCATTCCGGGGCCGCGAAGCGGAACCCGGAATCCACCCGTGATGCGCGGCTATACGAGGCGCCGCGGCCGGTCGTGGATTGCACGCCTCCGGCGCGCCCCTTCGGGTCCGGGTTCTCGCCTGCGGCGAGCCCCGGAATGACGGGGGGTTGGGGTGTCACCCCGCCTCCAACCACTCCCGCAGCTTCGTCCAGCGGCGGCGCACCGTGCCGTCCTGCACCGCCATGCGGATCGCCCTCGGCTGGCCGACCAGCACGACGAGGCGGCGCCCGCGGGTGAGCCCCGTGTAGAGCAGGTTGCGCGCCAGCATCGTGCGGTGCTGCGTCACCAGCGGGATCACCACCGCTGGATATTCCGAGCCTTGCGCCTTGTGGATCGTGGTGGCGAAGGCCGGCACCAGGGTGTCGAGTTCGTTGAACGGATAGACCACGAGCCGCCCGTCGAAATCGACGCTCAGCGCCTCTTCCGCCACGTCGAGGGCCGCGACCGTGCCGAGATCGCCGTTGAACACGTCGCGGTCGTAGTCGTTGCGGGTCTCCATCACCCGGTCGCCGGGGGCGAAGCGCCAGCCGAAACGCTCGACCAGGATCGGCGGATCGGGGTTCAGCACCGCCTGGAGCCGGTGGTTGAGGTTGCGGCTCCCCATCGTGCCGCGGATCATCGGCGTCAGCACTTGGATGTCGCGGGCGGGGTCCAGGCCGAAGCGGCGGGGGATGCGGCGGGCCACCAGTTCGACCAGGGTGTCGAGTCCGGCCTCGGGCTCGTCGATCTCGACGATGTGGAAATCGCTCGTCTCGCCCCGCGGCGGTGCCTCGGGCAGACGGCCGGTGTTGACCCGGTGGGCGCTGGTGACGATCCGGCTCTCGGCGGCCTGCCGAAAGATCTCGGTGAGGCGCGCCACCGGCACGCGGCCGGAGGAAATCACGTCGGCCAGCACCTGCCCCGGCCCGACCGAGGGCAGTTGATCGACGTCGCCGACGAGGATCAGGGCGGCGCGCTCCGGCACCGCCTTGAGCAGGGCGTGCATCAGCGGCACGTCGACCATGGAGGTCTCGTCGATGACGACGAGATCGGCGTCGAGGGGGTTGGCCTCGTCGCGCTGGAAGCCGCCGTGGCGGGGGTCGATCTCCAGCAGGCGGTGGATCGTGCGCGCCTCGATGCCGGTCTGCTCGGCCATCCTCTTCGCGGCCCGGCCGGTCGGAGCGGCGAGCAGCACGCGCACGCCCTTGGCGGAGAGGATGCGCAGGATCGCGTCCAGCGTGCTGGTCTTGCCGACGCCCGGCCCGCCGGTCAGCACGCAGAGCTTTTTTGAGAGGGCGAGGCCCACGGCCTCGGCCTGGGAGGCGGAAAGCGCTTTTCCCGTCTTCGCCTCGACCCAGGGGCGAGCGAGGGTGAGGTCAATTGGGGGCCAGGGCGGTGGACCGGCGGCGCGCTCCAGCAACCGGGCGGCCATCGCCCGCTCGGCCCCGTGCAGACCTTTCAGGAACAGGCACGGCTCGCCGGCGAGCGTGTCGGCGACGACCTCGCGGCCCTCGCGCAAAGCCAAAGCGGCGGCGCAGCGCACGAGGTCGGGGCCGACTTCGAGCAGTTCGGCGGCCGAGCGCACCAAAGCCTCCACGGGCAGCCCGCAATGGCCCTCGTCCATCGCCTTCTGGAGCGCGTAGCTGATCCCGGCGGTGAGCCGCTGTGGCGCCTCGCGGGCGAGGCCGAGGCGGATCGCGATGGCGTCGGCCGTGCGAAAGCCGATGCCGCGGATGTCGCGCGCAAGGCGATACGGATCTTCGGCCATCACCTTGAGGGCGTCCTGGCCGTAAGTCCGAAAAATGCGGGTCGCACGCGCGGTGCCGACGCCGTGGGCGTGCAGGAAGATCATGATCTCCCGCACCGCCCGCTGCTCGGCCCAGCCCTTCACGATCCGGGCCGCGCGGGTCCGGCCGATGCCCTCGACCTCGGTGAGGCGGGCCGGCTCGGCCTCGATGATGGCGAACACCGCCTCGCCGAAGGCCGCGACGATGCGCTTGGCCATCATCGGGCCGATGCCGCGCATCTGCCCCGAGGCGAGGTAGCGCTCGATGCCCTCGATCCCCGTCGGCGGGGTGACCTGCAGCGTCTCGGCGCGGAACTGGAGCCCGTGCTCGCGGTCGGTGGTCCAGCGGCCGGACGCCGTCATCCACTCGCCTGCGGCGATGGCCGGCGCGTGCCCCACCACCGGCACGAGATCGCGCTTGCCGCGGGCATGGACCTTGAGCACGCAGAAGCCGGTCTCGGCGCTGTGGAAGGTCACCCGCTCGACGGAGCCCGCCAGCACATCCATGCGTCACCAAGTCGAGGTTTCGAACGGACAAGTCCTTTCGCGGGTCCAGGGCGGAGCCCTGGTCTTGGTGGGAAACCGGGGCTCTGCCCCGGTGCCCCGCCAAAGGGATGATCCCTTTGGGAACCCCGGACTTACGCGGCTCGTCCGCGCCCGGCCTTCTTGGCCGGCGGCCAACCGAGCGCGCGGAGGCGGGCCTTCGCGTAGTCGCGAACTTCCTCGCGCGTGCCGTGGGGCATGGCGTTGAGGATGCCCTGGGTCCGCTCGTCGAGCATCAGGTCGGTGACGGCGTTGATCGACTCGGCCTCGTCGATCAGGCGCTTCAGGTCGGCCTCCTGCTCAGTCACCTCGTCGAAGGCGGGCGGGGCGTCGTAATCCTCGTCCACCGCGCGGATCGGCACGCCGTGGCTCTGGCGGAACTCGTCGGCCTCCTCCTCGGAATAGACGAGGCCGTGCAGCTCGATCAGCTTGAGGATCACCCGGTCCTTCGCCCGCTTCTCGGCCATGGCGTAGACATAGGCCGCCTGCCGCCCCGAGACGCGGTAGTTCACATTCACCAGCGCCTCGCCGATCGACCACTCGATCCGCTCCTCGCCGGCCTTCTCGCCGGGCATCCGGCCGGTGACCAGAATCACCGCCTCGTCGCGCTCCGAGCGGATCAGCGTCGGCGGGTCGAAGCGGATGCGGGTGTGGGCGGCGATGCGCTCCAGCGTCTTGTGGTAGATCACGGCCGTGCCCTGCACGCGCCAGACATTGCCCGCGAAGGGCTCGCCGTAGCGCACGAGGATGTCGGCGATCTGCTTGTCGGCGGTTCTCATGGTGACGTCCCTGAGGCCCGTGAGGGGGTGCGCTGCGGCCGCGCTTGTTCGTGTTTTGTTCTGTTGATGATTTATATGTGGATAAGTGTGGACGACGCAACGCGCCCGCCTGCGGCGGCCGGTCGCTGGGGGCTGTGGATAAGGCTGTTAATGGGTCGCGTCGGCTTCCCCGTCACTCCGTCAATGCGAGGCGGAGCCGAAGCAATCCAGCGCTCCGCACTATCAATGAAAGGCGCGTACGTGGCCGTGTCGTCGGCGCGGTCTCGCCCTCTCCGGGGCACGTGCGCCCTGGATCGCTTCGGCTCCGCCTCGCGATGACGGGTTGGCGCCTCAGCCCGGCGTGCCGCGCCCGCTCGCGGCATCGCTCAGGAACTCGCGGATCGCATCCGCGAACCGCTGGCCGTACGCCTCGCGCTTGCGCTCGCCGACGCCATGGATCGAGCGCAGGGCCCAGAGATCGACCGGCTTGCCGCGGGCCATCTCGATCAGCGTGCGGTCGGGAAACACCATGAAGGCGGCGATACCCTCCGCGCGCGCAATGGTGGCGCGCAGGCCCCGCAGATGCTGGAACAGCGCCTCGTCGGCCTCGTTCAGGCCGTCCGCGGCGTCCTCGCTGCGGGTGGTGCGGCGGCTCCTCGGCTCCGCCTTCTTCGGCTCCGGGTCGGGGCGCACCTGCACGGTCTCGCGGCCGAACAGGATCGCCTCGCCCTTCTCGGTCATGACGAGGCCGCCATAGCCGTCGGTGTTCTCCGCGACCGCGCCCGCGGCGAAGAGCTGGCGCAGGAGCGCGCGCCACGCCGCCACCGGCTTGTCGGCGCCGACGCCGAAGGTTTTCAGCGCCGTGTGGCCGTTGCGACGGATCGGCTCGCTCTCCTTGCCGTGCACCACGTCGCAGACGTAGGCCGCGCCGAAGCGCTGGCCGGTGCGCACGATGGCCGACAGGAGCTTTTGGGCCGAGACGGTGCCGTCGATGAGCGAGATGCCGCCGCGGCAGAGGTCGCAGCGGCCGCAAGGGGCGCTCGCCTCGCCGAAATAGCCGAGCAGCGACTGGCGGCGACACACCGCGCCCTCGCACAGGGCAATCATGGCTTCGAGCTTGCGCCGCTCGACCCGGCGGCGCTCGTCGGGAATCTCCTTCTCGTCGATCTGGCGGCGGCGCAGCGCCATGTCGTCGAGGCCGTAGAGGGTGAGCGTGTCGGAGGGCAGCCCGTCGCGGCCGGCGCGGCCGATCTCCTGATAATAGCCCTCGATGTTGGTCGGCATGTCGGCGTGGCAGACGTAGCGCACGTCCGGCTTGTTGATGCCCATGCCGAAGGCGATGGTGGCGGTCATCACCACCCCGTCCTCCTGCAGGAACGTATCTTGGTTCCGCGCCCGCGTGCCCTGGTCGAGACCGGCATGATAAGGCAGGGCGTTGAAGCCGTCGGCCTTCAACGTGTCGGCCAGCTGCTCCACGCGCTTGCGCGACGAGCAGTAGATGATGCCGCTCTCCGAGCGCCGGTTCTTCAGGAAGCGCTCCAACTGCCGCGTCGGGTTGTCCTTCGGCTGGAACGTCAGGCGGATGTTCGGCCGGTCGAAGGAGTGGACGAAGGTTCTCGGGGGCCGCCCCGCCGGAAACAGCCGCTCGGCGATCTCGGCGCGGGTCGCGGCATCCGCCGTCGCGGTGAGCGCCAGCGTCTGCACGTTGCCCAGCGCCTCGCGGGCGCGGGCGATCTCACGGTATTCGGGGCGGAAATCGTGGCCCCATTGCGAGACGCAATGCGCCTCGTCCACCGCGAGCCGGCGCACGCCCGCGCTCTGCAACGCGTCCATGCAGCCGTCCATCAGCAGCCGCTCGGGCGAGACGAACAGCAGACGCAGCTCGCGCGAGCGGATCTTTCGCCACGTCTCGCGGGACGCGGTCTCCGCAACCGTGGAGTTGAGGGTCGCGGCCTCGATGCCGAAGGCGTGCATCTGCTGCACCTGATCGTGCATCAGCGCGATCAGCGGCGAGACCACCACGGTCAGCCCGTCATCGACCAGCGCGGGCAGCTGGTAGGTCATCGACTTGCCCGAGCCCGTCGGCATCACGGCGAACACGTCCTGCCCATCGAGCACGGCGCCGATCACCTCGTCCTGCCCGGGCCGGAAATCGTCGTAGCCGAAGGTTTTTTGGAGCGCGGCACGGGCCTCGGCGAGGCGAGCGGACATGGGGTCTCGAAGGCTCAAGGAAGGGGAGGGCCGGCGCGCTTGCCCGCGCGCCGCACGCCTTCTAGCTTATCGCAGGAGCGCGAGGCACGCAGCCATGTCCCTGACGATCGACGACGACGAGATCGACCGGCTCGCCGAGCGGCTGGCCTCGGTCGCGCGGGTCGACAAGGAAGAGGCGGTGCGTATGGCACTCGCCAACGAGCTGCAACGGCGCGAAGGGTCGCTGGCGGATCGGATCAAGCCGATTCAGGATGCGTTCGCCGCATGGCCGCAAACAGGCTTGAAGGCCGACAAAGCGTTCTTCGATGAGATGAACGGCGAGCCCCGATGTTCGTCGATGCGTCCGCGATGGTCGCCATCATCGCGCGGGAGCCCGGATCGGGAGCCATGCTCGATGCCGTTGAGAACGCTTCGATTCGCCTCACGTCGGCCGTCGCTATTCTCGAAACGGTGATGGCGCTGCGCCGCTTGGGCGGCGGAACGGTCGAGCAGGCAGAACAGCTGGTGCGCCAGTTCCTGAAGGATGCTGCGATCGAGGAGTTCCTGATCTCCGCGGAAGAATCGGGCGCGGCGATCCGCGCTTACGCCCGGTATGGCAAGGGCCAGGGCCATCCGGCGCAACTCAATCTCGGCGACTGCTTCGCCTATGCCTGCGCGAAGACCCGCGGCGTGCCGCTCCTGTTCGTCGGCAACGACTTCTCACGCACCGACATCCCGTCGGCCCTGCCGTAACCTCACGTCCCATCCAAAAGAATCCGACCGTCGGCCACCCGCACGAGGTCGGCCCGGCCCTCCAGCTCGCCGAACAGCGCCGGGTCGGCCCCCGTCATCCACACTTGGCTCTCCAGCGCCTCCAGCGCATCGAACAGCCCGCCGCGGCGGCGCGGATCGAGATGGGCGGCGACCTCGTCGAGGAGGATGAGGGGCGAGAGCCCGCTCATGGCGCGCACGAGGCGCGCATGGGCCAGGACGAGGCCGATCAGCAGGGCCTTCTGCTCGCCGGTGGAGGCGGTGGCCGCCGGCACGTCCTTGGGGCCGTGGCGGACGACGAGGTCGGTGGTCTGCGGGCCGATCAGGGTGCGGCCGGCGGCGCGGTCGCGGTGGCGGCCCTGCATCAGGGCGCGGCGGAAGCGGTCCTCGGCCTCCAGCGCCGGCCAGACCGCGACGAGGTCGTCGAGGTCGCCTTCGAGCCGCACCGAGGCCCAGGGGAACGGCGCGGCGTCGTCGCGCGTCTCGGCGATGAGCCGGTCGAGGCGCTCGGCGGTCTCGCGGCGGGCGAGGGCCACGGCGACGCCGAGTTCGGCCACCTCGCGCTCCACCGCGTCGAGCCAGCGGGTATCGTCAGGGCGCTCGTCGAGCAGGCGGTTGCGCGAGCGTAAAGCGCGTTCCATCGCCGAGACGCGGGCGCCGTGGCTGGCATCGACCGCGAGCACCAACCGGTCGAGGAAGCGGCGGCGGTCGCCCGCGGGGCCGCGGAACAGCCCGTCGAGATCGGGGGTGAGCCAGACGACCCGCAGGAATTCCGAAAAGGCGACGGGCGAGGGCGCCGCCGCCCCGTCGATGCGGCAGACCCGCGTGCCGCGCGCCTCGTAGACCGGCGGCTCGTAGCCGGTGCCGAGCCGATGCTCGGCCTCGCTGCTATTGAGCGTCACGGAGACCGCGAAGCCGCCGGGGCCGGTGACGCGGGCCATGGTGGCGAGGTCGGCCCGGCGCAGGCCCCGGCCGGGGCAGAACAGCGACACCGCCTCCAGCACGTTGGTCTTGCCCGCCCCGTTCTCGCCGACCAGCGCCACGAAGCGGCGCGCGGTCGAGAGGTCGAGATCGACGTGGTTGCGGAAGTCGCGGGCGATCAGGCGGGTGAGGCGCGTGCCTCCCGGCGGCATATCCATCTCAGCGATATAGCCGATCCGCCGCGCGCCGGAAGCGGCCTCACACCCGCATCGGCATCAGCACGTAGAGCGCGGGCGCGCCCTCGCGGTCCTGGATCAGGGTCGGGGAGCCCGGATCGGCGAGCTTGAACAGGGCGGTGTCGCCCTGAAGCTGGGCGGTGATGTCGAGGAGGTAGCGGGCGTTGAAGCCGATATCGAGGGCGGAGGCCTCGTAGTCGGCGTCGAGCTCCTCGGTCGCCGATCCGGCATCCGGGTTGGTCACCGAAAGCGCCAGCCGCCCCTCCGTCACCGAGAGCTTCACGGCGCGCCCGCGCTCCGACGAGATGGTCGAGACGCGGTCCACCGCGCGGGCGAAGGCGTCGCGCTCCACCGTCAGGCGCTTGTCGTTGCCGGTGGGGATGACGCGCTGGTAGTCCGGGAAGGTGCCGTCGATCAGCTTCGAGATCAGCGTCACGCCGCCCGCGAAGGTGAGGCGAATCTTGGCCGGCGAGATCTCGACCGCGACGCTCTCGCCGCCGTCGTCCACGAGCTTGATGATCTCGGCCACCGCCTTCCTCGGCACGATGATGCCCGGCATGCCGCGGCTGCCCTCGGGTGCCGTCGTCTCGACGCGGGCGAGCCGGTGGCCGTCGGTGGCGACGGCGCGGAGCTTCGCTTCACCCTCGACCTCCACGGTGTGGAGATAGATGCCGTTGAGGTAGTAGCGCGTCTCCTCGGTCGAGATCGCGAACTGGGTTTTTTCGATCAGCAGCTTCAGCTCGGCGGCGGGGATCGAGAAGGAATGCGGCAGCTCGCCCGCGGCGAGATCGGGGAAGTCGCCCTCGGGGAGCGCACCCAGCGCGAAGCGCGAGCGGCCGGAGCGGATCGTCATCTGTCCGGTCTCGCCGGAGGTCTCGAGCGAGACCTGCGCGCCGTCGGGCAGCTTGCGGACGATGTCGTAGATGACGTGGGCCGGCACCGTGGTGGCGCCCGCGTCCAGCACGTCGGCCGGCACGGTCTCGGTCACCTCGATGTCGAGGTCGGTCGCCTTGAGCTGCAGGCCGTTCTCGCCGGTGCGCAGGAGGACGTTGGAGAGGATCGGGATGGTGTTGCGCCGCTCCACCACCCGGTGCACGTGGCCGAGCGATCTGAGGAGGGCCGCGCGCTCGACAGTGACTCTCATCGATGAACCCGTGATCTCTCGCAACGAAGCCCGCCCGCTAGCGGCCCGAGCGGGGAGGGGCCGCACAGCTTGGCGAAGCGCCCCCGCGAAGGCAAGGGCGTGGAGGGGGCTGTCCCGCCCCTGCGCGCAACGGGGCTCGCTGAGTGCGCAGCCCCATTCACCCACACCGTCATTCCGGGGCGCGAAGCGAACCCGGAATCCATGACTGGCCGCGACGCATCGTTCAGCGTCGCATCACGGGTGGATTCCGGGTTCCGCTCCGCGGCCCCGGAATGACGGTGGAGGTTTTCAATCCTGAAGCATGCGCTTCAGCAGCTCGACCTCGTCGCCCAGCACCGCGTCCTCGCCGATCTGCTTCTCGATCTTGCGCACGGCGTGGAGCACCGTCGTATGGTCGCGCCCGCCGAAGCGGCGGCCGATCTCGGGGAGCGAGCGCAGCGTCAGCACCTTCGACAGGTACATGGCGATCTGGCGCGGCTTGACGACCGCCGCGGTGCGGCGCTCGGACAGGATGTCGGAGCGCGAGACGTTGTAGCGCGAGGCCACCAGCTTCTGGATGTCCTCGATCTTCACGCGCTTGGGCTCGCGGTTCTTCACGAGGTCGCGAATCGCCGATTCCGCGGTCTCGACCGTCACCGGGGCGCCGGTGAGCGTGGCGTGCGCCAGCAGCCGGTTGACTGCGCCTTCGAGGTCGCGGCCGTTGGCCGTGATCGCGCGGGCCACGTAGGATGAGACCTGGGGCGAGACCTCGAAGTTCGGATGGCTCTGGCGCACGGCCGCGAGCCGCGCCGACAGGATCGAGGTGCGAAGCCCCTCGTCGAGCGTGCCGATCTCGACCACGAGGCCGCCCGCGAGGCGCGAGCGCACCCGCTCGTCCAGCGTCTCCAGTTCCGTCGGCGGACGGTCGGAGGCCACCACCACCTGGCGGCCGGAATCGATCAGGGCGTTGAGCGTGTGGCCGAACTCGGTCTGGATCGACTTGCCCTGGATGAACTGCACGTCGTCGAGGATCAGCAGATCGATCGCCCGCAGCTTCTCCTTGAAGGCGAGCGCGCTCTGGGTCTTCAGGGCGTTGACGAAGCCGTACATGAAGCGGTCGGCGGTGAGATAGATGACGCGCCGGCCCGCCTCGCGGGCGGCGTGGCCGGCCGCGTGCAGCAGGTGCGTCTTGCCGAGGCCCACGCCGGCATGGACGTAGAGCGGGTTGTAGAGCGCGCCCTCGCCGTCGTTGCGGGCGACTCGCTCGGCCGCCGCGTGAGCGAGCGCATTAGAGCGGCCGACGACGAAGCTCGCGAAGGTGAGGCGCGCATCGAGCGGCGCGCCGTTGAGATCGACCGCGCCGGCCTCGCCGCGGGGCACCGCGATCTCGGTCTCGACCATCGGGCCGGGGCCCTGGAGCGCGGCCGGGGTCGCGGTGGCGTGGAGCCGGGTCAGCGGGCCGCTGGTCGGGCTCGGCTTGCCGGCGCTCGGGGCCGGGCGGACCGGCGCCGAGGCGCCGCGCACGCCGACCTCGATCCGGCCGACGCCGTCGGCCTCGGCCCGGAAGGTGCTGAGCACCCGGTCGAGATAGTGCGATTCGATCCAGCTCTTGAGGAAGCGAGTCGGCACGGTGAGCCGGGCGACGCCGCCCGAGACCTCTTCCAGTTCGAGCCGGGCGAACCAGCTCGCAAAAACGTCCTCGCCGAGTTCGGCCCGCAGGCGCCGCTTCACCCGCCCCCAGGCGGCGGAGACATCGACGCCCCGCCCATCTCCGCCATTCCCGCCGTCCGCCATGCTGCCGTCGAGGTGCATCGAAACTCTCCTCGCAGCCGCCCGGCGGACCGGACGGCTGCGTACGCAGTACAAAACGAGAGGGCCCACCCGAATCGGGCGGGACCGAAGGAACCCCGCGGCGCTGTCAAGAGGCAGGCCTGCGGTCATCGCTCAAGAAGGCTGTGTATCAACAATCCTCTATCGTTCTCCTAACAACGGGACGATCGGGGACAACTTCTTCGCCGGCACGGAGTCGTGATCGCGCGCTGCCAGAGTCGTAGGCATGGGGGCATCTTGGGGAAGACTCGCGCGCGGCCGGTGCTGACCTTGTGGGGCGCTTGCCCCCGCAAGGTTTCGTTAAGCTACACGCTCCGACACGACTTCGGGAGTCGTTAACGTTTCACACGTGGTTAACGAAGACTTGCCGGGGCCGGAATCAGCCGACGCAAGAGGCGGCCGGGGACAAGCGCGCTGCGGCTGTGGAGAAGCGGCAGAGTCCGGTGCATGGCGCGGAGGGGCCGGCGGGGCGCTCCGGGCAACGAAAAAGCCCGGCGCAAGGCCGGGCTCGGGTCGTCCGTATTGATGGGCCCCGGTCGATCGACCGGGGGAGGGGCCCTTAGGCCGCGATGGCCTTCACCCGGGCGGCGAGGCGCGAGACCTTGCGCGAGGCGTTGTTCTTGTGAACGATGCCGTGCTGGGCGGCGCGCATGATCTCCGGCTCGGCGGCGCGGAGCGCGGCCAGCGCGTTGTTCTGGTCGCCGGAGGCGATGGCCTCCTCGACCTTGCGGACGAAGGTGCGCATCCGCGAGCGGCGCGAGCGGTTGATCGCCGTGCGCTTGGCGATCTTGCGGGTCATCTTCTTGGCCGACACGGTGTTGGCCATGGGGCATCCTCGTCTGGTCGCGGCGGCAACGACCCGAGCGGGCTCTTCCCCGTGTCGGTCAGCGCAGCCTGAATGATTGGCAAATGGCGAAGCGTCCGGTCACTCGAAGCGACCGGCCGCGGAGCGCGTCCTATAGCGACGCCCCCGCATGTCGTCAACAAATCCCCCAGCGCGACCGCGCTGGGGTTTTTTGTTTTGCCTCAGGCGCCGGCAGCCGCATCCGCGGCTTTGGCTAACGCTCCGCTCGACGCCTCGGCTGACGCCGAGGCCCGCTCCGCGCGGCGCTCTTCGCGCCGGGCATGCGGCCGTGCCTCCTGCGACGGCAGGAATATGTGTGACAGTCTCACCACGAGTCCGGCCCCCTCGATTTTCCTGTCCCCGAACCGCGGCGGGAGCGTTGCCAAGCGCGATCCGATCCGCTAATGCCCCCTCACGTTCGGCGAAAGGCACTGCCCGCCGGACCCGCGCTGCGGTAGCTCAGTGGTAGAGCACCTCATTGGTAATGAGGAGGTCGAGAGTTCAATCCTCTCTCGCAGCACCATTCACACCACGACATCATCCTAGAAAATCGAGATCGCTGTCTCTCAGCTTGATGCTGAGGCTACATAGACGTGTCTCCGCCCTGCGGCACGCGCTCCCGAAATCCCGGCTATTCTCTGTGCGGGCGCGCTACACCTTCATATCGACCATCTGACCCTGGCCGGGCGGGGCTGGCGGGGAGGCCGATTGGGCGACCAGTTGCGCCACCGAGCGCTCGGTGGCGATCTGCTGGCGGGCGATGGCGGTGCCGACCTGCTGCGAGAACGCGGCGGCCTGCATCTGGACGGCTTGGGCGGCGATGGTGCTCATGCCGGCAAGCCTAGGGACGGGGCGGTGAACGAACCGTATCGCCCGTGAACCGGCCGGTTGGCGGAAGCGGCACACCGCGCCATAAGGCGGCCCGGCCAGGGGGCCTTCGTCGGCCGCATCCGGGCCGATCTCTCCCCCGCCGCCGCCTTACGCTTTCCGCGATCGGTCCCCCAAAATGCCTCCCGACAGCCCCTACGATGCGTCCGGCGGGGAAAATCTTCCCCTCCACGCGCTGCTGGGCCGGTTCGAGAGCATCGGCGACAATTGCGAGTTCGGCCTCGTGCAGCGCTATGCCGGCATCGAGCCGCTCGGGCTCCTGCGCTTCTCCGCCTCGCGGATCGATCCCCTGCTCCACGCCCTCGATTCGGATTTCGAACTCTACGGCCGGGGCGACGACCTGTTCGTCTATCCCCACGTGACCGGCTACCTGTTCTGCCGCAGCCGCCGCTACGAGTTCGAGTACAACACCGGACATCTGGACGGCAGCGACGATCCCGCCGCCGTGCTGAAGCGCGAGGCCCGCAAGGTCGGCTACCTCAAGCGTCGCCTGCTCGAAGACCTGCGACTCGGCGAGAAGATTCTTTTGCGCAAGGCCGGGCCGGAGGAAGGCCCCACGGAAGCCGCCGCGCTGCTGCGGGCGCTGCGCCGGCACGGGCCGTCTGAGCTTCTCGTCGTGCGGGCAACGGACGGCCCGGCCACCGTGCGTCGCCACGAGGGCGGCTGGTGGGAGGGGACGGTGGCGCGCTTCGCCCCCTACGATCTCGCGGCCGCCGTTCACCTGCCGCCCTGGCTCGACCTGTGCCGCCGCACGTGGAGTCACGTTTACGATCTGCCCGATTCGGCTCCGACACCCCCGCGCAACCTCCTACCGCCCCTGGACCGCCGGCCGCGGCGGCACCGGCCCGATCCTGGCGCGGACCAGACGGTGTTCGGCCCGCTCATCGATCTCGAGCCGCGCGACCGCAAGGCGGTGCATGCCCTGACCTGCTGGGTCTGGATTCCGAAGGGCTATCGCGGGGAGGGGATCGCGGCGGCCATCGGCGACCGGCGCATCCGCTGGCGCGAGGCCGATCTCGCGCTGCGGGACCGGTGGCAGAAGGTCCACGTCACCGCGACGCTGCCCGAGGAGCACCGGAAGCTGCGGGTCGGCCTCGTCTCCCGCGGCCGCGACGCCGGCTTCTTTCGATCCGCCGGCTGGGTTTTTGCCGAGAGCCCCGAGCCGGACGCGGCCGAGCGCCCGCCTCTCTTGGCCCGGCTGTTGGCGCGCGGCTGAATGCGGGGCGGGTGCCAAGTTTCTTTTTTTGCCTCAGACGCCGGCGCCCGCGTCCGCGGGCTTAGGCTTCTCGCTCCGCTCGACGCCTCGGCAAGCCGAGGCCGCTGCGCGGGGCGCTCTTCGCGCCCGGGATTCGGTACAATCGCTCTTCAAGCGATTGTCCTCCTGCTATGAGCGCTCGACCGACAAAAAACCCGGACCGCGCATGACCCCGGACGCCATCGACGCCCGCCTGACCGACATCTTCCGCGAGGTCTTCGACGATCCGGCCCTCGTGCTGCGGCCGGAGATGACTGCCCGCGACGTGGCCGGCTGGGATTCGGGGCGGATGGTGGAGATCCTGATGGGGACCGAGGAGGCGTTCGGGATCACCTTCACCACCCGCGAGGTCGATGCGCTCGCCCGCGTCGGCGACCTCGCGGAGACGGTCGCCCGCAAGCTCGGCCGGACCTGACGTGCCCGATCTCGACTGGCTGCCCGATCCCGGCCCCTGGGCCGAGCGGCTGGCGGCCTTGCGCCAAGCCCCTTCGTGGGATGGCTTCGTCGCTCTCGCGAACACCCGCCTCAACGCGGTCCGCACCAACGCGCTGGCGCGTGCCCTCGACGCCGCCTTTCCGGAGCCGCCGCAGGGGCTGGCACGCCCGCTCGTGCGGCTCGCGGTGCTGGGCTCCTCGACCGTCTCGCATCTCCTGCCCGCGATCCGCGTCGCCGGCCTGCGGCGCGGATTGCGGATCTATCTCTACGAGGGGCCCTACGGCGGCTATCGCCAGGAGATCCTCGATCCCGCCTCCGGCCTCCACGCCTTCGCCCCCGACGACATCCTGCTCCTCTTCGATGCCGCCCACGCGACCGCCGGCTTCGACGTGGCGCAGGATGCCGAGCAGGCCCGCCGCGCCGAGGACGCGGTGCGAGACGATTGGCGTCGGCTGTGGCGGGCGGCGCGGACGGGTTTCGGCTGCGGCCTGATCCAGCAGACGCTGCTGCCGACGCCGGTGCCGCTCGCGGGCTCGGGCGAGCACCGGCTGCCGGGCTCGCGCGCGGCAGCGGTCGCGCGGCTGAACGCGGCCCTCCACGACATGGCGGCGGGGGAGGGGATCGACGTGCTGGCGCTCGACGCCGCGGTCCAGCGCCACGGCCTCCCGGCCTGGCACGACAGCGTGTGGTGGTGGCGCGCCAAGCAGGAGGTCGCGCCCTCCGCCGCGCCCTTCTACGGCGACCTCGTCTCCCGGATGCTCGCCGCGCGCCGCGGCCTGTCGCGCAAGGCGCTGGTGCTCGATCTCGACAACACCCTGTGGGGCGGCATCGTCGGCGACGACGGCCCGGCCGCCCTCGTGCTCGGGCCGGGCAGCGCCGAGGGCGAGGCCTTCGCCGCGTTCCAGGCTTACACCCGCGACCTGTCGCGGCGCGGCATCGTGCTGGCGGTAGTCTCGAAGAACGACGAGGCCAACGCGCTGGAGGCGTTCGAGCGCCATCCCGAGATGGTCTTGAAGCGCGGCGACATCGCCGCCTTCCTGGCCAACTGGGACGACAAGGCGGAGAACCTGCGCCGGGTCGCCGCGCAGCTGAACCTCGGCCTCGACGCCCTCGTCTTCGCCGACGACAACCCGTTCGAGCGCGACCGGGTGCGCACGGCGCTCCCCGAGGTGGCGGTGCCCGAACTCCCGCCCGATCCGAGCGGCTACGCCGACCGGATCGCCGGGGCCGGCTATTTCGAGGCGCTGTCCGTCACCGCCGAGGACCGCGCCCGCGGCCGTCACTACGCCGTTCGCCAGGAGGTCGCGGCGCAGGGCGGCGATCTGCCGGCCTACCTCGCGGGCCTCGACATGCGGCTCTCGTGGCGGCGCTTCACCGCGCCGGACCTTCCCCGCATCGTCCAGCTCGTCAACAAGACCAACCAGTTCAACCTGACGACCCGGCGCATCACGGAAGGTGAGGCGCAGGCGCTCCTCACCGATCCCGACGCCCTGGCTTTGCGCTTCCGCCTCACTGACCGGCTGGCCGACAACGGCATCGTCGGCATCGTCATCGGGCGTAGATCGGGCCGCGACCTCGTCCTCGACACGTGGCTGATGAGCTGCCGGGTGATCGGCCGCGGCGCGGAAGCGGCGATGCGCGACGCCGTGGTCGCGGCGGCGCGGGATTTCGGCGCGGCCCAGCTCGTCGGCGTGTATCGGCCGAGCCCGAAGAACGGGATGGTGCGCGATCTGTATCCGCGGCTGGGGTTTAAGGAGGTCGAGGGCGAGGAGGCGGAAGAGCGGCGGTTCGTGCTTCCGTTGGATGGGGCGGAGCCGCAGGCCGTCTCGATCCGTATCGAGGCGGAGGCGTAGCGGCCCGACAGGATCGCCTCGGACTCGCACCGTCATGGCGAGGCGGAACTGACGCAATCCAGCGCTCCGCAGGTTCAGAAGACGACGCTTCTTCGATCCTCGTCCACCCCTGACCCTCATCCTGAGGTGCCGGAGCGCAGCGGAGGCCTCGAAGGAGGGCTCCAGGGATCGCGGAGACTTCTGGAGCCCTCCTTCGAGGCTGAGCTGACGCTCAGCACCTCAGGATGAGGGGGATGGGGTGGATGCGCACTGGTGAGAAAGCTGCGGCGCTTCTTTCATCAGTGTCGCGCCCTGGATTGCGTCAGTTCCGCCTCGCAATGACGGGGTTGGAGCGGAAGCCAAGAAGCGCGACCGGAATCCCAAAAAAATCAGCCCGCCGTCACCGGCTTCTGCGGGGCGGGCGAGCGGGTGAGGCTCTCGATCTCGCGGGGCGGGCGGCCGGCCTTCTGGGCGATCTCGGCCTCCTGCTCGGCGATGAGCTGGTGGGCCGGGAGGTCGCCGTCGAGGCCGCCGAGGATCTCCATCGGGACGCGCCGGTTCGAGGCGCGGGAGCCGTCGGCGAAGACGACGTCGAAACTCACGAACCCGCGTTGCTGCGGCAGAGACTTGATGCGCTTGGCCATGCGCGCTGATAGACGCGGGGCCTCATGCAGGGCAATCGTCGGCGACGCGGCCGGGGTTGCATCCAGCGCAAGCTTCAAAAGGTCACGATGAACGGCTGGGTCCATCTCGGCACCGGGCCCGTGCCCGGCGGCGGCAAGAGTCTCGACCTGATGCAGCGGGGACGCGAGTTCTCGATCGTGGTCGAGAACAAGGAGCTGATGAATTCCACGCGCGGCCACTCGGAGGAGGCTCTGGCCTCGCTCGCCTGCGCGCATCTCGCCGACCGGCCCGATGCCAGGGTGCTCGTCGGCGGCCTCGGCATGGGCTTTACCCTGCGCGCGGCTTTGCGGGCGCTCGGGCCTCACGCAAGGATCGTCGTGGCCGAACTGGTGCCCGCGGTGGCGGCCTGGGCCCGCGGGCCGCTCGCCGAGGTGTTTCGCGGCTGCCTCGACGATCCCCGCGTCGAGCTGCGCGAGATCGACGTGAACCGGCTGGTGCAGGCCGGCGCCGAGGCCTGGGACGCGATCCTGCTCGATGTCGACAACGGTCCCGAGGGGCTGATGCGGCGCGCCAACGACCGGCTCTACGACGAATGGGGCCTCAAGCGGGCGCAATGGGCGCTCAAGCCCGGCGGCGTGCTCGGCGTCTGGTCCGGCACGCCGGACCGCAAGTTC
Organism: Methylorubrum subtropicum; assembly: GCF_038442325.1. Classification (NCBI taxonomy): domain Bacteria; kingdom Pseudomonadati; phylum Pseudomonadota; class Alphaproteobacteria; order Hyphomicrobiales; family Methylobacteriaceae; genus Methylorubrum; species Methylorubrum subtropicum. Next base: position 229,958 of record NZ_JBBXMW010000004.1, read on the forward strand.
AAGGCCCGGCTCCAGCGGATGGGTTTTGCGGTGGAGGAAACCCGCATCCCGGCCAGCGGCACCAGCGGCCCGCGCCATGTGGTGTGGATCGCGACCCGGGGCTGAGGCCCTCTGCACGAAACCTGCACGAAACGCCTGAACCTCTGCGCAGAACCTCCGAACCGGCTGCCGGGCGCCGGGGCAATCTCATGAGACGGACGCCGCAGCCCAGACCGGGTGCGAGCGGCGCCGCGACCGAGGTTTCCCGATGCTCGCTTCACCCACCCTCTCCCTCGCGCTGCCATCCTTGAGGCCGGCGCGGTGGCTGCTGCTGCCCGCCCTGGTCGTGCTCGGCGACCGGCTGTTCTACGGCCACGCAATCGGCATATCGCTCGCCCTGTTCCTGGCCGCGCTCGCCGTCACCGTGCCGCTCGCCAACCCGGTGCGGCGGGATGCGCGCAGCTTAGGGCTCGCGTCGATCCTGCTCGTGCTGGGGCTGCTGCCGCTCATCGAGGATGCCGGCTTCCTCGCCGTCCTTTTCGGTGTCAGTGGCCTCGTCGCCTTCGCCGTGATCGTCACCGGCGGGCTCGCGCCGGGCTGGGCGGCGACGCTCGCGGCCATGCGGCGGATGCTGCTGGCCGGCCCGTTGCAGATCGGCTTCGATGCCGCCGCAGGGCTGCACCGTCCGGTCGCGACGGTGCGAGGCTGGCGGGACGCCTCGGTCGTCGGCTGGATCCTGCCGGTGATTCTCACCGGGCTGTTCGGCGCGCTGTTCGCCTCGGCCAACCCGCTGATCGACGCGTGGCTCCGCGACCTCCCGCGCCTGTCGCTTGATCCGAAGATCGCGACTGGGCGGCTCTTCGCCTGGGGCCTGCTGGCCGCGCTCGCGTGGCCGTTCGTGGCCGTCCGGCTGCGCCACCGCGCCCCCAAGATGGCCATCACGGCGACGCCCGCCCCCGCGACGCCGGCCCCGGTCGCCTTGCTCGGTCCGGCGGTGATCGGGCGCTGCCTCGTGCTGTTCAACCTGCTGTTCGCGGTCCAGAGCGGGCTCGATCTGCTCTATCTCTGGGGCGGCCTCGCCCTGCCCGAGGGGCTGACCTATGCGGCCTATGCCCATCGCGGCGCCTATCCGCTGATCGCGACCGCCCTGCTCGCCGCCGCCTTCGTCCTGATCGCGATGGGGCCGTGCTGGGCCGGGGAGCGCTCAGGCTCGATCCGCCGGCTGGTCTATCTCTGGATCGGCCAGAACGTCCTGCTCGTGGTCTCGGCGATCCTGCGGCTCGACCTCTACGTCGCGGTCTACTCGCTGACGCTGGTGCGCGCCGCCGCCTTCGTCTGGATGGGGCTCGTCGCCATCGGCCTGCTGCTCATCGTCGCCCGCATCGCCCTGCGGCGCTCGAACCGCTGGCTCGTCGCGATGAACGGGATCGTGCTCCTCGTCACGCTGTACGGCTGCGCGCTCGCCAACTTCTCCGCGATCGTCAGCAGCTACAACGTCGCGCACAGCCGCGAACTCGGCGGCACGGGCGAGCCGTTCGACCTCCGCTATGCGATGCAGCTCGGGCCGGAGGCGATCCCGGCGGTCGATCGGTTCTTCCCCGTCGCCTTCGGACGCGATTTCGACTGCCCGACGAAGTGGCGCGCAGCCCAGGTCGAGCGGGCCAAGGAGCCGGCGGACTGGCGCGGCTGGAGCTTCCGCCGGTACCGCCTGGAGCGCTACCTGGAGCGCCGCCCGTTCGCGCCGCTGACGCTGCACCCGATGTTCAAGGCGCCTAGCATCCGCTGAGCATCGGCCCGAAAGGTGGCCGCCGGCTTTCGGAAAGAGCCGATGCAACAAGAGAACCGATCGCATCGTCCGGGATGCGATATCCAGGACAATGCGATAGGGCGAGCCATGTCAGGTCCGATCCTCATCGTCGACGACGACCCGCATATCCGCGACGTGATCGGCTTCGCGCTGACCAAGGCCGGCTACGCTACGACGACCGCCCGCGACGGGCTGGAGGCGCTGGCCCGGATCGCGGCCCAGCCGCCGCGCCTCATCGTCCTCGATGTCGGCATGCCGGGCATGGACGGGCTGGAGCTGTGCCGACAGGTGCGGCGCACCTCGGAGGTGCCGATCCTGTTCCTCTCGGCCCGCGACGAGGAGATCGACCGGGTGCTCGGGCTGGAGATCGGCGGCGACGACTACGTCACCAAGCCGTTCAGCCCGCGCGAGCTGGTGGCGCGGGTCGGCATCATCCTGCGCCGCAGCGCCCCGCGCCTTCCGGCGGCGCCCGACCCGGTGCTGGCCCATGGCGGCCTCACCCTCGATCCGCGGCGGCACGAGGCGCGCTTCGGCGGAGAGGCGATGACGCTCACCGCCATCGAGTTCGCGATCCTGGCGGCACTCGCCGCGCGGCCCGGCCTCGTGCTGAGCCGCGACCAGCTGATGGACGCGGCCTATTCCGGCCGCGTCCACGTCTCGGACCGGACCATCGACAGCCACGTGCGCAACATCCGGGCGAAGCTCGCAGGCGTCGGCTGCCAGGACGGCGTCGCGACGGTCCACGGCATCGGCTTCCGGCTCGGCGCCTGCGAGACGCGGCCGTGACGGCCGACAAGTGGCGCCCGAGCCTCGGCCTCGTGGTGCTGGGCGTGCTCGCGATCGTCGCGACGCTGCCGCTGTTCGGCCTGTTCCTGATCCGGGTCTACGAGAACGGGCCGATCCGCGAGGCCGAGGCCGAGCTGATCGCGCAGAGCGCCGTGCTCGCCGCGGTGACGGCCCGCGCGATCGAGGCCTTGCCCGAGCCCGAACGCGTCCTCGGCGCCGCCGCGCCGCCGCCCGTGGAAAACGAGCGTTACCAGCCGATCCAGCCGAGCCTCGACCTCGCGACCGCCGACATCCTCGGCCGCCGCCCGGACGCGACCGATCCGGGCACGCCGCCCGATCCCGCCCTGCTGGCCATCGGGGCCGGCCTGCTGCCGGTGCTGGAACGGACCCAAGGCGTGACGCTGGCCGGCTTCCGCATCCTCGACCGGGACGGCACCGTGATCGCCGGCCGCAACGAGGTCGGTCGCTCGCTGGCCGACCTGCCGGAGGTCGCCGCCGCACTGAAGGGCACGTTCCGCTCGGTGCTGCGGCAGCGCGTCTCCGACGAGCCGGCGCCCGCGCTGACCTCGATCAGCCGCGGCACCCGCGTGCGCCTGTTCACCGCGATGCCGATCCGGGTCGGCGAGCGGGTCGCGGGCGTGGTCTACGCCTCGCGCACGCCGAGCAACCTCGTGCGCCATCTCTACGGCGAGCGGGTGAAGCTGGCGCTCGCCGCCGCCGCGGTGCTGGCGGCGGTGCTCGCTATCGCGGCCCTGTTCTCGCGGGCGATCACCCGGCCGATCCACGCGCTCGTCGCCCGCAGTCACGCCATCGCCCGCGGCGACCGCGCCGTCCTGGCCGAGCCCGGCCCGCTCGGCACCCGCGAGATCGCGCGGCTGTCGCGCGGGCTCGACCGCATGGCGCACGAGCTGCGCGAGCGCTCGGACTACATCGCCACCTTCGCGGCCCACGTCTCGCACGAGCTGAAGACGCCGCTGACCGCGATCCAGGGCGCGGCCGAGCTGATGCGCGACGCGCAAGCGAGCCCCGCCGACGCCATGAGCCCGGCGGAGCAGACCCGCTTCCTCGATAACATCCTGGCCGATACCGGCCGCCTCACGGCGCTGCTCGGGCGGCTGCGCGAACTCGCCCGCGCCGACAATCCCGACATCCGCGGCACGACCCGCCTCGACGCGGTGTGGGCGGGGCTGCGGCGCGCCCATCCGGGGCTGATCGTGGAGGCGGACGGGAATGACCGCACCGTCGCGATCTCGGCGGAGAATGCCGGCATCGTCTTCGCGCATCTGGCCGACAACGCGCGGCGCCACGGCGCCTCCCGCTTGCGGATCACGGCGCAGGCTTCGGGCGAAACCGTCGTGGTCCATGTCGCGGACGACGGCGAGGGCATCCCGGAGCGCAACCGGGCGCAGGTGTTCGAGACGTTCTTCACCACCCGCCGCGAGGCCGGAGGCACCGGCATGGGCCTCGGCATCGTCCGGGCGATGCTGCGGGCGCATAGCGGGACGATCGAATTGCTGCCCGCGGGCGAGAGAGGCGCGGCGTTCGCGGTCACGCTGCCGGCGGCAGGCGCGGTTTGAAGGTCCGTTTCACCGGCTCATCCCCCCTCATCCTGAGGTGCCGCGAAGCGGCCTCGAAGGAGGGCTCCAGGGATCGCTGAGCGAACTGGAGCCCTCCTTCGAGGCTTCGCTTCGCGAAGCACCTCAGGATGAGGGTGTGGGTGGGACGGGCAAAGGTTCAGGCGGCGTCGGCGGGCTTGTCCTTGGCCGCATCCGGCTTGGGGCCGCCCTTCGATACGCCGACGAGGGCGGGGCGGAGCGTCCGGTCGCCGATGACGTAACCGGTCTGCACCACCTGCACGACGGTGCCGTTGGGGACTTCCGTATTCGGCACCTCGAACATCGCCTGATGGCGGTTCGGGTCGAAGCGCTGGCCTTGGGGCTCCACCACCTTCACGCCGTGGCGCTCCAGGGTCTTGGCGAGATCGCGCTCGGTCAGCTCGATGCCCTCGATCAGGCCCTTGAACGCGCCCTCGGCGGAGCCGCGGGCGTCGGCCGGCACGCTTTCGAGCGCGCGGCGGATGTTGTCGGCGGCGTTGAGCATGTCGCGGGCGAAGTTGGTGACCGCGTAGGTGCGGGCGTCGGCGACCTCGCGCTCGGTGCGGCGGCGCAGGTTCTCCATCTCGGCCATGGTGCGCAGCAGCCGGTCCTTGAACTCGTCGCGCTCGGCGATGGCGCCGGCCAGGGCCTCGGCGTCGGCTCCCGCGTTCTGGACATCCGCCTTGGCCGCATCGGGGCTCGCCTCGGCGCCGTTCGTCCGGTTCTGGTGTTCCGTGTCGTCAGCCATCATCGTGCGATCGGTTGCGCTCTCGTGTCGGGATGGGCGGTGATATCATTCGGCGAAATGCCGAAATCAAGCTTTGGTGGAGCTTTGGGGGCTCGGTCACGGCTTGGGCCGACCCACCACCCCGTCATTCCGGGGCCGCGCAGCGGAACCCGGAATCCACCCGTGATGCGCGGCCAACCATACCGTCGCGGCCAGTCGTGGATTCCGGGTTCTCGCCTGCGACGAGCCCCGGAATGACGGGGGTGGGTTAGCGGCCCAAAGAACCTACTGCTCCCGCGGCGGCGGTGAATCTACCAGCGCGTCCAGCCCCTCCGCCCTGAGCGCCGCCACGTCGCTGGCAAACACCTCCATCACCGCGGCGCGGATCGTGGCCAGCCGGTCGGGCTGCATCACGCGGGTGCCGGTGAGGTCGGTCACGTAGAACACGTCCACCGCCCGCTCGCCGAAGGTCGCCACATGCGCCGAGGTGATGTTGAGGCTCAGGCGGTTAAGCGCCGTGGTCAGCTCGTAGAGCAGGCCCGGCCGGTCGAGGCCGGTGATTTCCACCACGGTCTCGCGGCTGGAGAGCGCGTTGTCAATCGACACGTCGGGCGGCACGAGGAAGGTCTTGGGCGGCTCCTTCGGGTGCTTGTCGGCCACGAGTTCGGCGATCTTGATCTCGCCCTTCAACGCGCGCTCGATCGCGGTGGCGATGCGCTTGGCGCGGCGCAGCTCGTCCTCGTCTCGCTCGAAGGCGCGGGAGATGAAGATCGAATCGAGGGCGAAACCGTCCGAGGTCGTGAAGATCTGCGCATCGACGATGTTGCCGCCCGCCGTGGCGCAGGCGCCGGTGATGATCGCCAAGAGCCGCGGATGGTCGGGCGAGTAAACCGTCAGCTCGGTCACGCCGCGCACCGGGTCTGTCTCGTAGGTGGTGGCGCTGGTGCGGTTCTCCTCCACGACGGTGCGCAGGAAGCGGGCGTTCTTGTACTGGCGCGTGCCGTCGACCTTAAGCCAGTAGGCCTGCCCGTGGCGCGCCGCGTAGGCGTCGAAGGTCTCGGCGTCCCAGTCGCCAAGCTGTTCGCGCAGCGCCATCTGGATGAGGCGCACCCGGTCGGTGCGGGCGATCTCGGAATGGCCGCCGGAGAGCACGACCTCGGTCTCATCGTAGAGGGTGCGCATCAGCGTGCCCTTCCACGCGGTCCAGACGCCGGGGCCGACCGCCTTGATGTCGGCGACCGTCAGGATCGCCAAGAGCTTCAGCCGCTCCAGGCTCTGGACGGTGCTGGCGAATTTCTCGATGGTCTTGCGGTCCGACAGGTCGCGGCTCTGGGCCGTCATCGACATCAGCAGGTGATGCTCGACGAGCCACGCAACCGTCTCGGTCTCGGCCTGGGAGAGGCCGAAGCGGGGCCCGAGCTTGCGGGCGATGGCCGCGCCCGCGATCGAGTGGTCCTCCGGCCGGCCCTTGGCGATGTCGTGCAGCAGGATCGCGACGTAGAGGGCGCGGCGGTTGTGGATCGTGTCGATCAGGCGGGAGGCCAGTGGATGCTCCTCGCGCACCCGGCCGGAATCGATCGCCGAGAGCACGCCGAGCGTGCGCAGCAGGTGCTCGTCCACCGTGTAGTGGTGGTACATATTGAACTGCATCATCGCGACGATGCGGCCGAAATCCGGGATGAACCGGCCGAGCACGCCGGCCTCGTTCATCAGGCGCAGGATCGTCTCGGGGGCGTTCTTCGAGGTGAGGATGTCGAGGAACAGGCGGTTGGCTTCCCCGTCGTTGCGCACCCCGTGGGTAATGAGCCGGAGCGAGCGGTTGGCGAGCCGGGTCGCGTCGGGATGGACCGGGAGGTTGTGCCGGTCGGCGAGCCAGAACATCCGGATCAGGTTGACCGGATCGCGCTCGAACGCGTCCTCGCCGCGCAGGTTCACCCGGCCGTTGTCGATCCAGAAATCCTCCGCCTCCATCGCGGTGGCGCGGAAGCGGTCGCGGAAGCGGCCGATCCAGCGGTCGAGCACCGGGGTGCGCTTGGCGTGGCGCGCCTCCAGCTCGGCGCAGACGATGGCCGTGAGGTCGCCGACATCTTTCGCGATGAGGAAGTAGGCCTTCATGAAGCGCTCGACGCCCGACAGCCCGCCGCGGGCGCCGTAGCCGAGGCGCTCGGCGATCTTCGGCTGGAGTCCGAACGACAGGCGCTCCTCCGGGCGCCCGGTGACGAAGTGCATGTGGCAGCGCACCCGCCACAGGAACTCGTCGCAGCGCTCGAACAATTTGTATTCGTCGGCGGTGAACAGGCCGGCATGGACCAGCTCGATCTGGTCGCGGACCCGGTAGGCGTATTTCGCGATCCAGAACAGGGTGTTGAGGTCGCGCAGGCCCCCCTTGCCGTCCTTGACGTTGGGCTCGACGAGGTAGCGCGAGGCGCCGGCCTTGCTGACCCGCCCATCGCGCTCGCGCAGCTTGGCATCGACGAATTCCGGCGCCGTGCCGATGACGAGCTCGGAATCGAAGCGCGTCACCAGCTCCTCGAACAGGGCGCGCGAGCCGAACAGGAAGCGCGATTCGAGGAGCGCGGTGCGGATCGTCATGTCGGCGCGGCCCTCGCGCAGGCATTCCTCGACCGAGCGGGTGGCGTGGCCGACCTTCAATTTCAGGTCCCACAGCACGTAGAGCATCGCCTCCACGACGCTCTCCGACCACGCGGTCTGCTTGTAGGGCAGCAGGAACAGCAGATCGATGTCCGAGCCCGGCGCCATCGTACCCCGGCCGTAGCCGCCGGTGGCGATCACCGAGAGCTGTTCGCCGGTGGAGGGGTTGTCGTTCGGGTAGAGCCGCCAGACCACCGCGTCGTAAATCGCGCGGACCACCGCGTCGGTGAGGCGTCTGATGCGTTTGGCGCAGGCGAGCCCGTCGCGCTCCTTCAGCAGGAGCCGCTCCGCGTCCTTGTGGCCGGCCTCCAGCACCTCACGGAGTTCGGGCACGAGCAGGCTTCGCAGCTTGGTCGGCTCGCGCGCATCGCGATCGAGGCCGTCGACGACCTTTTCCAGAGCGGTCACAGGATCGAACATGGCCGTTCCGTTAGCATGTTACGGGGCGTTCGGCAGCGGCGGGTTGTGCGCAGGGAACGCGTTCTGTTTTGCGAATTTTCGTTTGACGAAACGAACGCGGCTGTTCTAGCCATGCCGCGAGGGGCGCCGGCACGAACCGCGCCAGACCGTCAGGGAGAGAGCCGTATGCTGCACCGCCGCACCCTTCTGTCCGCATTCGCGGGCGTTCTCGGGCTGACGCTGGCGGCGCCCGCGGCCCGCGCTGCGGACCCGGCCGAGATCCGGCTCGACTGGGCGACCTACAATCCGGTCAGCCTCGTGCTGAAGGAGAAGGGCTTTCTCGAAGAGGCGCTGAAGCCCCGCGGCATCAAGGTGCGCTGGACCCAGTCGCTCGGCTCCAACAAGGCGCTGGAATTCCTCAACGGCGGCGCGATCGATTTCGGCTCCTCCGCCGGCGCGGCGGCTCTGCTCGCGCGCATCAACGGCAACCCGATCAAGGTGGTCTACGCCTTCTCGCGCCCCGAATGGACCGCCCTCGTCACCCGCAAGGACACGGGGATTTCCAAGCCCGCCGACCTCAAGGGCAAGCGCGTGGCGGTCACCCGCGGCACCGATCCGCACATCTTCCTGATCCGCGCGCTCCAGGGCGCGGGCCTGACCGAGAAGGACGCCAAGCTCGTCCTGCTCCAGCACGCCGACGGCCGCACCGCGCTGGAGCGCGGCGACGTGGACGCCTGGGCCGGCCTCGACCCGATGATGGCGGCCTCCGAGATCGAGGGCGGCGCCGTACTGTTCCATCGGAACGCGGCGGCCAACACCTGGGGCGTGCTCGACGTGCGCGAGGACTTCCTGAAGGAGCACCCCGATCTGGTGAAGACGGTGATCGCCGCCTACGAACAGGCCCGCACCTTCGCCCTCGCCAACCCGGATGCGCTCAAGAGCGCGCTGGTCAACGCCACGAAGCTGCCCGACGCGGTGATCGCCAAGCAGATCGAGCGCACCGACCTCAGCCAGCCGTCCGTCGGCCCGGCCCAGGCCGAGAGCATCAAGGCGGCGGGCGTGGCCCTTCAGCAGGCCGGCGTCGTGCCCGCCGGCACCGACGTGGCGGCGGCGGTGGATGGGTTGATCGACCCGCAGTTCAACCCGGCGCCGGGGCGCTGAGCCGATGCCCGACGCCGCCCATCTCGCCGCCTTCGCCCTGATCGCGCTCGGGATGGTGCTGACGCCGGGCCCGAACATGGTCTACCTCGTCTCGCGCACCCTGGTTCAGGGCAGGGCGGCCGGGCTGGTCTCGCTGCTCGGCGTCGCGGCGGGCTTCCTCGTCTACCTGCTCTGCGCGGCGCTCGGCCTCACCGCGCTCCTCGTCGCCGTGCCCTTCGCCTACGACGCGCTTCGGCTCGCGGGCGCGGGCTATCTGCTGTACCTCGCATGGCAGGCCGTGCGGCCGGGCGGCACCTCGCCCTTCGCCCCGCGCCGGCTCGCGCCCGACGGGCCGGGCCGGCTGTTCGCGATGGGGCTTCTGACGAACCTCCTCAATCCGAAGATCGCGGTGATGTATCTGTCGCTGCTGCCGCAATTCATCGCGCCGGAGCGGGGCGACGTGCTGGCGCAATCCCTGGCGCTCGGCTTCGTGCAGATCGCGACGAGCCTCGCGGTCAATGCCGGGATCGTGCTGGCGGCGGGTTCGGTCGCCGCCTTCCTCACCGGGCGCCCGCTCTGGCTGCGGGCGCAACGCTGGCTGATGGGCACGGTGCTGGCGGCGCTGGCGCTGCGGATGGCGACCGACGCCCGGCGCTGAGCCGTTTCGCGGCCCCGCTCCGGTGTGATAGCCCGCCCCGATGCCCGTTCTCCCCGACAGACTTGCATGAGCGGCCCCGCCCTCCTCACCGACGCCACCGCCGCACCCCGCCGCTCCGCTCTGCTGGGCGGGGGAGGGCGGGCCGTGCTCGGCCTTCTCCTGCCCGTGGTGCTCGCTGGCGCCTGGGAGATCGCGGTGGCGAGCGGGTTCGCCACCGGGCGCCTGCTGCCGCCGCCGAGCCGGATCGGGGCCGCGCTCTGGTCACTCGCGGCGTCCGGCGAATTGTGGATGCATGTCGAGGCGACGCTGATCCGCGTCGGGCTCGGCTTCGCCTTCGGGGCGGGCGCCGGCATCCTGATCGGCGCGCTCACAGCGACGCTCCCCCCGTTGCGCTGGCTGATCGATCCAAGCCTCCAGGCGCTGCGTGCGGTGCCCTCGCTCGCCTGGGTGCCGCTGTTCATCCTGTGGTTCGGCATCCTCGAGACGCCGAAGGTGGCGCTGATCGCGGTCGGCGTGTTCTTCCCGGTCTATGTCGGGGTCGCGGGCGCCATCGCCTCGGTTGATCGCAAGCTGGTCGAGGTCGGGCGCATCTTCCGCCTGTCGCGCCTCGCGCTGGCGCGGCGCATCCTGCTCCCCGCGGTGCTGCCCGCGACGCTGACGGCGCTGCGCACCGGGCTCGGCCTCGGCTTCCTGTTCGTGGTCGCCGCCGAGCTGATGGGCGCCTCGGAAGGCCTCGGCTACCTGCTGGTCGACGGTCAGCAGTTCAGCAAGCCCGACCAGATTCTGGCGGCGATCATCAGCTTCGCCGTCGTCGGCAAGCTCGCCGACACCGCGCTCGTCGCGCTGACGAACCCGCTGGTGCGCTGGCAGGACACGGCGCGCGACAGCCTTTGAAGGGGGTCCTCGCGTTCGCTCGGACCCTCCTCGTCATTGCGAGGCGAAGCCGAAGCAATCCAGGGCTCCGCACGCGCCGGAGGAGGCGCGCCCGTCACCGTTCCGTCGGCACGGTCTCGCCCTTTCCGAAGAGGTCGCGCCCTGGATTGCTTCGGCTCCGCCTCGCAATGACGGCGTGATCGACCCGGAATCGAAAAAACCCCGGCCGATGGACCGGGGCTTTCGAAGACCGAGGGTGCGCCGCTCACGCCGCTCGGATGGCCTCAAGGAAACCGTCCACCTCGCGCTTCACGCTCAGCGACTGCATCGACAGGTCGGCCGCCGCCGACAGCACCTGACCGGCGGCGTCGCCGGTCTGGACCGAGGAGGTGCGCACCCGCTCGATATGGGCGCTCACGTCCTGGGTGCCGCGGGCGGCCTCGGCGGCGTTGCGCGAGATCTCGTTCGTGGCCGCCGTCTGCTCGGCCACGGTGGAATGGATCACCCCGGCGATCTCGTTGATTGAGGCGATGGTGCCGCCGATCTGGCGCATCGCCGCCGCCGCCTTGGCGGTGGCCGACTGGATCGCCGCGATCTGACCCGAGATCTCGTCGGTCGCCCGGGCGGTCTGGCCGGCGAGTTCCTTCACCTCGGACGCCACCACCGCGAAGCCGCGACCGGCGTCGCCCGCGCGGGCGGCCTCGATCGTGGCGTTGAGGGCGAGCAGATTGGTCTGCGCGGCGATGCCAGAGATCAGCGTCACCGCGTCGCCGATGCGGCTCGCCGCCGCGTCGAGCTGGCTCATCGCGGCATCCGTCGCCTGCGCCTCGCGGCTCGCGCCGCCCGCGACCTCGCTGGAGCGCAGCACCTGCCGCTCGATCTCGCGCAGCGACGCCACCATCTCCTCGGCGGCCGCCGCGACCATCTCGACATTGCCCGCGGTCTCGCCCGCGGCCCCGCTCGACGCGTCGGCCTGATGGCTGGTGGCGTCGGCCACGCTCGTCATCGAGCGGGCGGTGGCGTCGAGTTCGGTCGCCGCCGCGGTCACGATGTCGAGCGAGCCGCTGATCGAGCGCTGGAACCCCTGGACCAGGGCATCGACGCGGTCGGCGCGGCGCTGGCGGTCGGATTGCTCGGCGACCTGCAGCGCTTCCAGTTCGATCCGGGCGAGCGCGTTCTGGCGGAAGACCTCCACGGCGCGGGCCATCTCGCCGATCTCGTCGGCGCCGCCGCGGCCCGGGACGACGATCTCGGTCTCGCCCGCGGCGAGCCGGTTCATCGCGCCGGTCATGCCGGCGAGCGGACGCACGATGCTGCGGGCGATGAGAACGGCGAGGCCGGCGCCGAGCGCCAGCACCAGCGCGATCAGGCCGAGTTGGACCGTCGCGGCGGTGTCGACGCTGGCCCGCGTCTCGGTGAGGATCTCGGCCATCCGGGCCTCGGCGATCTCGCGGGAGCGGCGGCCGACCGCCTTGATCTGGTCGGCCTTGGCCTTCACGCCGTCGGCGAAGGCGACGCGCCCGTCCTCGATCGCCGCGGAGGCGGCCTGGAAGGCGGCATCGTAGGCCGCGAGTGCGCCCTCGGCGGCCTTCAGCGCGGCAGCGAACTGCCCTTCCGAATCCGAGGCCCGCACGACCTTCAGGGCAGCTTGAGCCTTGGCGACGTTGTCCGCGAAGGTCTTGGGGCCCTTCGGATCGAGGGTGGCGAGGAAGCGCCAGTTGGCCACCCGCACCAGCAGCACGGCGGCCTCCGCCGACTGCACCTGGCTGAGCTGAGTCTGGCTGCCGTCCACGCGCACCTCGCGCACGAGGGCGCCGGTGAGCTTCGTCAGCTCGTCGCCGCCGGAGAACAGCCGCGCCCGCGTCTCGGCGATGGCGGTGCCGCTGCGGCCGAGCCGGTCGAGGTCGCCCTTCATCGTCTCGGCCAGCACGGTGATCTGGCCGTAGAGCTTGCGCCGCTCCTCGTTGATCGTGTTGCGCACCACCTCGCCGCTCAGCGTCAGGAGCTGTCCGCGGGTCGTCTCCATCGCCTGGAGCGTCTCGGGCTTGGGGTCGGCCCGGAAGTCGAGGGCCTCGGCCATGAAGCGCTCGGCCAGCCCGTTCACCGTGAACAGCTTGCGGGTGTTCTCCTCGATCCGCCCGCGGTTGTCGTACTGCTCCACCACGCGGCCGAGCCCGTGATAGGAGAACGCGCCGAGCGCGGCGCCCATCAGCATGAGGCTGCCGAAACCGGCGTAGAGACGATGGCGAAGGCCGAGCTTCATGGCAGGGGAACCGTCAAACCCGAAACGGGCATCGACTTAACCCATGACAAGTCCGGCATAAGGAGCGGTTAAAGCGGCGAACCACCGCGTGGTATCGCGGACACTATGGCCGTTTCGTCACTCCGTATCCCGGGCCTTGCCCCTGATAGGCTTCCGTGCATCGTCCTCCCGCCATGCTGAGCCTCCAGAGCCTGTCCAAGACCTATGCCGACGGCACCCGCGCCCTCGAATCGATCGATCTCGCCGTGCCGAACGCCGAGATCGTCGCGCTGATCGGCGGCTCCGGCTGCGGCAAGACCACGTTGCTGCGCCTGATCGCCGGGCTCGACCGGCCGAGCGCGGGCCGCATCGCCCTCGACGGCGAGCCGATCACCGGCCCTCATCCCGGCGTCGGGCTGGTGTTCCAGGAGCCGCGGCTGCTGCCCTGGCTCGATGTCGCCGGCAATGTCGGCTTCGGCATCTCCGATCTGCCCCGGCGCGAGCGGGGGAGCCGCGTCGCCCACGCCCTGGAGCGGGTGGGCCTCTCCGAGCATGCCGGGCGCTGGCCGCGGGAACTCTCCGGCGGGCAGCAGCAGCGGGTCTCGATCGCCCGCGCGTTCGTGGCCAACCCGCGGGTGCTGCTCCTCGACGAGCCGTTCTCGGCGCTCGACGCCTTCACCCGCAAGGACCTGCACCGGCATCTCCTGGCCCTGTGGGAGGAGGTGCGCCCGACGGTGCTCATCGTCACCCACGACGTCGGCGAGGCGGTGGCGCTCGCCGACCGGGCCATCGTGATGCGCCCCAAGCCCGGTCGCCTCGACGAGAGCGTGGCCCTCGACCTCGCCCGCCCGCGCGAGCCGTCCGCCCCCACGAGCGAAGCCGCCACGCGAAAGATCCTGGGGGCGCTCGACCGCTCGCTGCGCCCGCGCGACGCCGCGCGCACGCCGGAACTGGCCGGCGGCTCCTCGTTCTGAGCTGTCGCGCCCGCGCGAAACCCGTTAAGCGCAGCGCATCAAGAAACGAATGAGGAAAACCCCATGGACGCCAACGCCCTGCGCGCACTCCAGGCCCCGCTGAAGGGCCAGTACCGCGAGAACCCGGATTCCGCCGTCATCACCCTGAAGGCCAGGGGCGCGCTCGACGACGCCAACATCGCTTGCAAGGTCGAGACCGGCCGCGCGCTCGCGGTGGCGGGCCTGCACCCGGCGACCGGCGGCTCCGGCGCCGAACTCTGCTCGGGCGACATGCTGCTCGAGGCGCTGGTCGCCTGCGCGGGCGTGACCGTGAAGGCGGTGGCGACCGCGCTCGAAATCCCGATCAAGGCCGGCACCGTCAGCGCCGAGGGCGACCTCGACTTCCGCGGCACGCTCGGCGTGGACAAGGAGGCGCCGGTCGGCTTCCGGGCGATCCGCCTGAAGTTCGACCTCGACACCGACGCCCCGCAGGAGAAGCTCGACCAGCTCCTCAAGCTCACCGAGCGCTACTGCGTCGTGTTCCAGACCCTCAATCACAAGCCCGAGCTGACGGTCGGCGCCTCCCGCTCCTGAGCGCGCCACATTACATCGTAAGGCAACGGACTTGGTCCGTTGCCTTACGCCCGCGCGACGGCGCGGCGGCGGGCGTCCGCCGGACGCGCCGATCCCGACCCACGGTCGGGTTCGGCGCACATCATTGACCGAATCCCCATGCGCCTGCTCATCATCGAGGACGACCGCGAGGCCGCCGCCTACCTCACCAAGGCCTTTCGCGAGGCCGGCCACACCGTCGATCACGCGGACGACGGCCTCGACGGCTACGCGCTCGCCCGCGAGGGCGCTTACGACGTGCTCATCGTGGACCGGATGCTGCCCAAGCTCGACGGGCTCTCGCTGGTGCGCTCCCTGCGCGAGCAGGCCATCGCCACGCCGGTGCTGATTCTTTCCGCCTTGGGCCAAGTCGATGACCGGGTGAAGGGCCTGCGCGCGGGCGGAGACGACTACCTCCCGAAACCCTATGCCTTCTCTGAACTGCTCGCCCGCACCGAGGTGCTGGCCCGCCGCCAAGCCGGCCCCGCGGGCACGGCCGAGCCCACCGCCTACCGCGTAGGCGAACTCGAACTCGACCGCCTGTCCCACCGGGTCAGCCGGGCCGGCCGTGAGATCCCGCTCCAGCCGCGCGAGTTCCGCCTGCTCGAATACCTGATGCGCCATGCCGGCCAGGTCGTGACCCGGACGATGCTGCTCGAAAACGTCTGGGATTACCACTTCGACCCGCAGACCAACGTGATAGACGTCCACGTCTCCCGCCTGCGCGGCAAGATCGACCGCGGGTTCGAGCGGCCGATGATCCACACCGTGCGCGGTGCCGGCTACGTGGTGCGGACGGAAGAGCCGTGACGGCTCGGACCGAACCGCCCCGCGAAAGCCTGCGCGCCCGCCTCCAAAAGATCTTCCGCACGACGGCGTTCAAGCTGTCGCTCGCCTATCTCGTGCTGTTCGCGCTGCTCGCCAGCGTCGGCCTCGGCTACGTCGCCTGGAATGCGCGTCGCGTCCTCGACGACCAGATCGTCTCGACCATCGAGGCGGAGATCAACGGGTTGTCGGAGCAGTACACGGCGGGGGGCCTGCGCCGCCTCATCGCCGTGGTCGAGCGCCGCGCCAAGGAGCCCGGCGCCTCGCTCTACCTCGTCACCACGCCGGCCGGCGAACACATCGTCGGCAATGTCAGCCGCGTGCCCGTCGGTGTGCTGTCTTCGCCCGGCCAGTACGAGGGGCCCTACGGTCGCGGCGCGGAATCCGACCATGCCGAGCACCGGGCGATCATGCGGGTCTACACGCTCGCGGGCGGCTTCCGTCTGCTGGTCGGCCGCGACACCGAGGAGCGCGACCGCCTGCGCGACGCGATCGGCAACACCTTCGGCTCCTCGCTGGCGCTCGTCCTGGTGCTCGGCGTCGTCGGCGGCTGGTTCGTGGCGAGCCGGGTGCTCAAGCGCGTGGACGACATGACCGAGACCACCCGCACCATCATGGCGGGCGACCTCGACGGGCGCCTCAAGGTTTCGGGCAGCGGCGACGAGCTGGATCGGTTGGCGCAGAACCTCAACCTGATGCTGGAGCGCATCGGCGAGCTGATGCGCGGCATGCGCGAGGTTTCGGACAACATCGCCCACGACCTCAAGACCCCGCTGACCCGCCTGCGCAACCGCGCCGACGAGGCCCTGCGCACCGCGCGGACGCCCGACGACCTGCGCGCCGCGATCGAGGGCATCGTCGAGGACGGCGACGGGCTGATCCGGGTGTTCAACGCACTCCTCACCATCGCCCGGCTGGAGGCCGGCAGTACGCCTGAGCAGGCGGGCACGACCTTCGACGCGGGCGAGGTCGCGGGCGAGATGGCCGAGCTCTACGAGGCGCTGGCCGAGGAGCGCGGCCTGCATCTCCGCTTCACGGCCGAGCCGAACCTGCCGCTGCGGGGCAACCGTGAGCTGGTGGGTCAGGCGCTCGCCAACCTCATCGACAACGCCATCAAGTACGGCGAGGGCGGCGCCCCCGAGATCACGGTCGCGGCCCGGCGCGAGGGCGACCACGTGACCTTACGCGTCGCCGACCACGGCCCCGGCGTGCCGGAGGCCGAGCGCGCCCGCGTCCTCGACCGCTTCGTGCGCCTCGACGCCGCCCGCACCCGCCCCGGATTCGGGCTCGGCCTCAGCCTCGTCGCCGCTGTGGCGCGGATGCACGGCGGCCACTTGAGCCTCGGCGACAACGCGACGGGATTGATCGTCACCCTGACGTTGCCGGCGGCCGAAGTCTGAGAATTTTTTTCGCCCGGTCGATCCCCCCAAATCCCCTCATCCTGAGTGAGCGTCAGCTCAGCCTCGAAGGAGCCCTCCAGGGATCGCGCGACTTCTGGAGCCCTCCTTCGAGGCTGCTTCGCAGCACCTCAGGATGAGGGGTTTTGATGGGATCAGCCAGTCAAGCGAGCTCCGGCTGCGAAAAGCATACCGTCTGTCAACCGGCTGAAACTTCAAAAGTTTTCGGAAGACACCTTTGCAGCACCTGGCACGACGGCTTGGACCGCGCCCGACGACTGTCCGAAAGCGGACACAGCAGTAACGAAGCCTTAAGAAACCGGGCGAATAAAATATCTCATGCTGCGTTTCCGGCGGAACCTTTGCCGGATTGTGTCCTCGACTTGAGCCTGGGCCATGCCCGCACCCGTCGCCCCCCCTGAGCCCGCGCCCTGGCTGCTGCCGGGTGCCCTGCTCGCGGCCAGCCTGATGGCCTCCGTCTGGCTCGGCCTGCCGGCGGCGAAGGCGGGCGAGCCGGTCGCGGCGATCTTTCCGCCGTGGTGGAGCGCCGCCGAGCGCCTGTCCGCCGCCGTCGCGGCGGGCGGGGCCGTGCTCCGGGCCGGCCCGTCCGGCCTCGTCGTCGCGCAATCCGCAAGCCCCGGCTTCGAGGCCCGCCTGCACGCGGCGGGCGCGTGGCTCCTGTTCGATCCGAGAGGCCTCGGCCTCTGCACCCCCGCCGGAACTCGCCGACCATGACGACAGCCTCGCGCGATCTCGACAGCCTGCGCCGCGCGGCGAGCCGCGGGCTGATCGCCCTGATCTGGCTCCACGTGCCGCTGATCGCCGGCATCGCCCTGTGGCGCGGCGGCGGGGTGATGGCCGAGGCGCTGATGGCGCTCGGCCTCGCGGCGGTGGCGACCGCGACGTGGCGGATGCGCGGCGAGGTGCTCGCTACCCGCCTGACGGTCGCGGTGGCGCTGATCGGCATGGTCGCCCTGCTGCTCCAGGCGATGGCCGGCCATCCCTGGCAGCTCGACCTGCATATGTACTTCTTCGCCGCGCTCGCCGTGCTGTCGGTCTATTGCGACTGGCGCGTGCTGCTCGCGGCCGCCGGGGCCACGGCGCTGCACCACCTGACGCTGAACCTGCTGCTGCCGGCGGCGGTCTATCCCGACGGGGCCGATCTCGGCCGCGTGGTGCTGCACGCGGTCATCGTCGTGCTGGAAACCGCGGTGCTGGCGTGGCTCGCCGCCCAGCTCGTCGGGCTGTTCGCCCTCTCGGCCCGCTCGATCGCGGAAGCCGACGCCGCGCGCACCGCCGAGACCGAGGCCCATGCCCGCGAGATCGCGGGCGAGGCCGAGGCGCTGACCGAGCGCCGCCGCACCGCCGACGCGCTGGCCGAGCGGTTCGAGGGCAGCGTCGATCACCTCGTCCGGCAGGCCGCCGAGGCGGCCGCCCGCGTCCGCCTCTCCTCGCAGGATCTCTCGAACGCCGCGAGCGACACCGCGCAGCGGACGGCGGCCCTGTCGGCCGCCTCGCAGGAGACCGCCGACGACGTGCGCAGCGTCGCCGCCGCCGCGGGCACGCTCTCGGCCTCGGTGCGGGCGATCGGCGCCCACATGGCGCAGGCCGCCGAGGTGGCCGGCCGGGCGACCGGCGAGGCGGGCCAGACCGACGAGACCGTGCGCTCGCTGGCCGACGCCGCCCAGCGCATCGAGCAGATCGTGACGCTGATCGGCACCATCGCCGAGCAGACCAACCTGCTGGCCTTGAACGCCACCATCGAGGCCTCCCGCGCGGGCGCGGCGGGCCGGGGCTTCGCCGTGGTGGCGGGCGAGGTGAAGGCGCTCGCGGGCAAGACCGCGCGGGCGACCCAGGACATCGAGGCGCAGATCCGCGCGATCCAGGGCCAGACCGATCAGGCGGTGGCGGCGATCGCCCGCATCGGCGGCACCATCGGCGAACTCGACGCCATCACCCGCTCCGTCGCCGACGCGGTCGAAGGGCAGGGCGCGGCCACCCGCGCCATCGCCGAGAACGCCGAGCGCGCGGCGCGGCGCAGCGGCGAGGTCTTCTCCACCCTCGACGGCCTGACCCGCTCCGCCGACCTCACCGGCACCGCCGCGGCGTCCGGCCTCGACGCCTCCTCGCGGCTGGCCGGCGAGTGCGAGACCCTGGCCGACACGGTCCGCCGGTTCGTGGCGACCCTGCGGGCGGCGTGAGCGTCGTACCCCTCCGTCGAGACGCGGATCAGCCGGCGGCCTCCGCGAGAACCTTCTGAAGCTGCGCGTCCAGATCGCGGGCGACCGCATCGACCTCCGGCCGTCCGAACTGGCCGAAGGTGCTGGCCGGGCGGTCGTACTCGAACGCGACGCCGCCCGCTTCGTCCTCGCGCAGCAGCACCCGGATCGGCGCGTAGAGGGCGGCCGAGAGGACGTGCCGAGTCGTCCGCGCCGCCGTCAGCGGGTTGCCGATGTCGTACTGGACGGCCTTGCGCGTCAGCCCGGCGGTGAGCAGGAGGCCGCCATGGTCGCGGCTGCCGAAAATCGAGAGCGGCGCCTGCCGTTCGAGCAGATCGCGCGCCGCGTCCACGTTCCCGTCCCGCAGCAGTTCGGCATAGGCATGGTCGAGGGGCGGCACCGCAGCCTCCAGGGCGGCACGCACCGCCTCGAAGGACTTTTGCGACCGCAGCGTCACGTGCTCGACCGTGATGGGGGTCGAGGTCATCGGTTCGGACATGGATTCGACCTCTCTTCTCCGGGGGATGTCGCGCGGGCCGTCAGCCGACGGCCGAGAGCTTCGGCTTCACCGTCCGGGCGAGGATGATGTCGGCCCAGGCCTGGGGACGCTCCAGGGCGCTGAAATGCCCCGTCCGGTCGAGGGTCACGACCTCGGGCGAGGGCAGGGCGGCCGCCACGCCGGCGCGGTCGCGCAGGTTCGCCCAATCTCCGTCGCCCCAGACCAGCGTGACGGGCGCGGTGACGGAAGCGTAGCGGGCGCGGGCCGCGACGAAGCTCGGCAGCGCCTTGAGCAGCGCCCGAGCCGCCCTGCTGTAACCGGACCGCGCGCCGACCCGGGCGTACTCGTCCAACAGGTCGGCGGGCAGGCTGCGGGGATCGTGAAAACCGCCCTTCATGATGCCGCCGGTGATGGCCCGGTTCTCCAGAGCGGCGAAGACCGGTCCGACGACCGGCGCCCGCACGCTCTTGATGATGATGGAGGCCAGAAGGTTCGAGCGTTCCAGGCCCGGCAGATAATCGTAGGTGTTGAAGGCGAAGACCCGCTCGACCGCGTCGCCGAGTTCGGCGGCGAGCGAGAGCGAGAGCGTCGCCCCGATCGATTCGCCCGCCAGGATCGGACGCTCGATGCCGAGGGCGGCGATGAACTCTCTCAAGGCGGCCCGCAGGGTCGGCTCGTCCTTCGGGGCGTCGGGCTTCAGGTCCGACCAGCCGAAGCCGGTCAGATCGAGGGCGTAGACCGTGAAGTGCGGCGCCAGCAGCGGGATCACCCGCTGGAACAGGTCGAGCTGCGTGCGCACGGTGTGGGTCAGGACGAGGTTCGGCCCGCGTCCCGCCCGGACGTAGCGGAGGCGGGTCCCGTCCCGCAGGGTCGCGACGGCGATCTCCCCGGAGCCGAACCAGCGGCGCGTGTAATCCTGGGCCTCCTGGCCGAGTGCGGCGATGCTGGGCGTGGTCATGGGTACGGCTCCGGGGCGAGTGGTCCGGCGCGGGGTGTCGCCCACGCCTGTCGTGATCGAACCTAGACGCGCCCCGCCCTATCCCATATGTCGAACATCCAACGTTTTCGGACATTCGAGCCAGGGGTCTGCCGTGCCGTCCATCGGTGTCGTCCTGTTCCCCGGATTCCAAGTGATGAACCTCGCCCCCCTGACGGCGTTCGAGTTCGCCAACCTGGAACTCGGCCGCGACTTCTACGACGTGACGTTCCTGTCGGAAGGCGGCGGGCCGATCAGGACCTCCATCGGGATGGTCATCGACACCGAGCCCTTCTCGGGCCGGCGCTTCGACACGGTCCTCGTCGTCGGCTCGGTCAGGGTCGATGCCTCGCCCCCCGGCCTGATCGAGCGGTTGCGCGAGACGGCCTCGACCGCGCGGCGCGTGGCCGCGACCTGCACCGGGGCGTTCCTGCTGGCCGAGGCGGGCCTGCTCGACGGCCGGAGGGCCGCGACCCACTGGGCCCATGCCCGCGACCTGCAGCGGCTGCACCCGTCGATCAAGGTCGATGACGACCGCATCTTCGTCGCCGACGGCAACGTCTGGACCTCGGCCGGCATGACCGCCGGGATCGACCTGACGCTGGCGCTGGTCGAGGACGATCTCGGCCCCGAGATGTCGAAGGGCATCGCCCGGATGCTCGTCGTCTACCACCGCAGGACGGGGGGCCAGTCGCAGTTCTCCGCCCTGCTGGAGCTTCAGCCGCGCTCCGACCGGGTGCAGAAGGTCCTGGCCTATGCGCGGGCCAACCTGAGGAACGAACTTTCCGTCGAGGAACTGGCCGAGGCCGCCCGCCTCAGCCCGCGCCAGTTCAGCCGCATCTTCCGGGAGGAGACCGGCCAGTCGCCGGCGAAGGCCGTCGAGAACCTGCGCCTCGACGCCGCCCGGACCATGCTGGAAGACGGGCGGCATTCGCTGGACATGGTCGCGCAGGAGACGGGCTTCGCCGACCGGGAGCGGATGCGGCGGGCCTTTCTCCGGGCGTTCGGCCAGCCGCCGCAGGTCATCCGGCGCAACCTGCGCCACCACGCGGCGCCGGAGCCCGCCGTTTGAGCCGATGCGACCGTCAAGCTTGAGCTGCGATCCCGGCGCCGCCTGTGCTATGGCGGCCGGAGGGGTCGTATCGTCGCCAGGGCGACGGTCCCCCAAAAGGCGAGGCGAAAGCGAATTCGGTGCGTGACCTCCTGACCGCGCTCGCGGGCGTCGTCGTGCTGATCCTCGTGGCGGCGCTCGCGGTGCCGCCCTTCATCGACTGGTCGGGCCAGCGCGCGCTGATCGACCGGGCGATCACGCAATCCCTCGGCACCCCGGCCCGCAGCGAGGGCGCGGTCGATCTGCGGCTGCTGCCCTCGCCGCATCTGCGCCTCGACCGGCTGATCCTCGGCGCGGAGGACGGGCCGGCGCTCGACGCCCATGCGGTCGATGCCGAGGTCGCGCTGTCGCCGCTGCTCAAGGGCGAGGTGCGCTTCACCGCCACGATGATCGAGCGCGCCCGGATCACCCTGCCGGTGGCGCAGGACGCGCTGCTGCTGCCGCGCTCCGGCGAGGCGCCCCGCCGGGACGTGGTGATCGAGGCGTTGACCGTGCGCCGCCTCTCCGTCGCCACCGTCCACGACGGCGCCGCGCCGAGCGAGATCCTTGCCGCCGACGACGTGCGGCTGAAGGCGCCCGCGCTCGCCGGGCCGTGGCTCGCCGAAGGGATGGTGGCGGGCAGCCCGTTCCATCTGGCCACCGGCACCGTGAGCCCGGAGGGCGCGCTCGCCCTCAAGCTCACCGGCGGCGGCGACGCGCTGCCGCGGCTGGAGGCCGACGCGCGCCTCTCGTTCAAGCCGGAATCCATCGAGTCCCGCCGCGGTCTCGTGCCGGAGGCGGAGGGTTCGGCCCGGCTCACCGTCGGCCCGCCGGTCCAGGCCGCGGGCGATTACCTGCCGCTGACGCTCTCGGCCAAGTTCGAGGCCCGTGGCACCCACGTCACCGCCAAGACCGTCGAACTCGAACTCGACCCCGGCGGCAAGGCGGTGCGCCTCTCGGGCACCGGCCGGATCGACCTGCGCACGCCGCGTGCCGGGCTGGAGCTTCGCACCCGCCGGCTCGATCTCGACGGGCTGCTGCTGACGCCCGGCGGCCGGGCGCTGCTCTCGCGCGGCACGGGAAGCCTCGCGCCCTCGCTGCCGATGATGCTCGACCTCGATCTGCGGGCCGAGAGCGTGGCGCTCGGCCTCGACGACTGGTCGGAGGTGACCTTCCGCGGCACCTTCGACCGATCCGGCGGGCTGGTGCTGCGCCGCTTTTCCGGCACCGCGCCGGGCGCCGCCACGATCGCGGCGACCGGCGAGATCGACCTTTCGACGGCGGCCCGCTTCAACGGCCATATCGACGTCGCGGCGCGCAATTCCGAGGGGCTGGGGCGCTATCTCGGGCGGCTCGGGGCCGAGGAGGCGGTCGCCGCCCTGCTCGACGGACGGGCGCTGGAACTCGGCGCCGACGTGTCCTCCACCGCCGCCGACCTGTCGCTGCGCAACCTGCGCCTCGGGCTCGGATCGCTGAAGGTCACCGGCAACGCCGCCTACACCCGCCCGCAAGGCGACCGGCGCGGGCGGCTGGAGGCGCAGATCGCGGCGAGCGGCCTCGACATCGCCGAACTGCCGCCCGCGAGCCGCCTGATGGAGGGGCTCGACCGGCACGATCTCGGCCTGACCTTGAGCGCCCGCGACGTGCGCTACGGCGCCACCTCGGGGGCCGGCGGCACCATCACGGTGCGGCTGCAATCGGACGGGGCGAGCCTCGTCGTCGACAGCCTCGACATCGAGAACCTCGCGGGCGCCAGCGCGCGCCTCGCGGGCCGAATCGCCCCGGACGGCTCGGGCCGGATCGAGGGCCGGGTCTCGGCGCCGCGGGCCGCCCCGCTGCTGGCGCTGCTGGAGCGCGGCTACCTCGCCGAGGCGCGCCTCGTGCCGCCCGCCTTCCGCGAGGCCGGCCTCGACCTCGCCCTGACCCTGGAGCGCGAATCCGGCGAGGCCGATGCGCTGCGCGCCCAGGCCCGCGGCAAGGCGGGAGGGGGCGAGATCGAACTGTCGGCGCTCACCCGCGCGGGCCGGATCGACAACCTTTCGGCCAGCCTCGACACCCCGCGCGCCGGCCTGTGGTTCGGCCGCGACGACATCGCCGGGCTCCGCCAGCCCGCCCGCCTGCGCCTGACCGGCACGCGGGCCGCGGACGCCTGGACACCGGAGCGCGGCGCGCCGCCGCTCGCGGTCACGGCGGACGGCACGTTTCCGGGTTTCGGCCTCGCCACGCGCAAGCCGATCCTGATCGATTCCGCCGACCGGCCGCCGCTCGGCGGCGAGGTTACAATCGAGGGCGCCGACCTCGGCCCCGCCCTCGCGCTCGCCGGCGTGCCTGTCTCCGCACCCCTTCCGGCCGCGCTGACGCTCGCGCTGTCGCGCCGCACTGACGCTCCGCATCTCGACCTATCGGGTCGGGTCGCGAGCACCGATCTCACCGCGGGGCTCGACCACGGCCTGGACGGCGCGTGGTCGGGCTCCGCCACCCTCGGACAACTCGCGCTGCCGACGCTGACCGCGGCGCTGATCCTGCCGACCGACGCCCGCGGCACGCGCTTTACCCCGGCGCCGAGCCTGCCGCTGGCGGGCCTCGATCTGCGGGTCGGGCGGCTCGATCTCGGCCGCGGCTTCGTCGCCGAGGCCGCGACCTTCCGGCTCCAGCGCGAGGGCGACGCCCTGAAGATCGCCGACCTCGCGGCCGGCCTCGGCGGCGGGCGCATCGGCGCGAGCCTCACCCTGACGCGACCGGCCGGCGGAGCCGCCGTCGCGGGCGAGGCGCGGCTCGAGGGCGTGAGCCTGTCCCGCCTCCTCGACGGCGGACGCGTCGCCGCCACGATCTCGGGCGCTCTGCGCTTTAGCGCGTCGGGCGCGAACCCGGCCGCGCTCGCCGACGACCTTTCGGGCAACGGCGACATCCGCCTGTCCGACATCCGCCTGCCCGAGGCCGATCCCGCCGCCCTCGACCGGGCGCTGAACCGCGCGCTCGCCGAGGACGATCCGCTTCGCGACGGTCGCCCCCAGGCCCTGGTGACGGAAGAGTTTTCCGCCGCCCCGCTCATCGCCAAGGGGCCGGTGAGCGCCGCCGTGACGCTGGTCGGCGGCGTGCTGCGCTCCGCGCCGCTCACCCTCGATCTCGGCCCCGGCCGCTGGACCGGCACGGTCGCGGTCGATCTGCGCCATGGCAGCCTCGACGCCCGCGGCACGCTGACCGGCACGACCGCGCCCAAGGGCTGGTCCGGCGCGCCGCCCGCCGTACAGCTGGGTTTTTCCGGCCCGCTCGCCTCCCCCGAGCGCCGGGTCGATGCCGCGCCGCTGACGACCGGCCTCGCCGCCCTGGTGCTGCAACGGGAACTCGAAAAAATCGAGCTGTTCGACGCCGATGGCGCCGAGCGCCAGCGCCGCCGCGCCCGCATCGAGATGGACCGCACCCGCGCCGCCGCGGAAGAGGCCGCGCGACAGGCCAGGATCAAGGCGCAACAGGCCGCCGAGGAAGCGGCCAAGCGCCAGCGCGAGGCGGAAGAGGCAGCCCGCCGCCAACGCGAAGCGGAGGACGCCGCCCGCCGTGCGCGGCAGGAGGCGGAACCGACGCCGGAGGCACCCGCGCCGCCGCTCGACATCACGCCGCCAGGCGTGCGGCCGTAGTTTTTCGGGCGTTGGCTCGGCGCCTTTTTCGCCCCTTCCTCCCACCCAACCCCCTCATCCTGAGGTGCTGAGCGTCAGCTCAGCACCTCAGGATGAGGGGGTTGGGTGGGAGGGGCCGATGGGTGGCTCCCTCACGCCGCCGCTACGCCCTTCACCCGCACCGGCCCGACCGTGGCATCGCCGATACGCAGGCGCAGGCGTTCCACGTCGTCGGGGTTGTTGGAGATCAGATCGGTGATGTCGCCGTCCACCAGCGCGTCGACGTGGCGGCAGCGGCGGCGGTGGGTGCCGGCGGGGCAGGAGCAGCGCAGGTAGGGGCCGCCGGTGCTCTCCTCCAAGACGACGACGTAGCGGTTGCCGGTGCTGCCGCGCAGCGAGAAGCGCAGCTCCGCCGGGGCGGCGGCGACGCCCGCCACGCGCAGCGCGCGGGCCGAGGTCGAGCGCACGAGGTCGCGGCGCGGGGCGTTCACCGCGCGGATCGGCGTCAGCCCGAGGCCGCTCACGAGGTCGGGCACGTCGCGGGCGCCGGTCTCGCGTACGGCCGCGAGCGCGATCTCGGCGCAGGCATAGGCGTCCTCGCCCGCGTCGTGGTGCTCGAAGCGGATGCCGAGCCGGCCCGCGACCTTCGACAACCCGCAGCCCGCCGGATCGGGGAAGATGCGCCGGGCGATCTGAAGGGTGCAGTGGCCGGTGAGCGTCGGCACCGGCTCGCCGTAGGCCCCGAGCGAGGCGGCGAGCACGCCCATGTCGAAGCCGGCATTGTGGGCGAGCACGATGCCCCCCGCGAGGTCGGGCAGGAACGGCGCCATCGCCTCGGGGAAGGTCGGCGCGTCGCGCACGTCCGCCGGCAGGATACCGTGGATGCGGATGTTGCCGGGCGAGAACCGCATCTGCGGCGGCCGGATCAGACGGGATTCGCGCCGCACGACGCGGCCCCCCTCGATCCAGGCGAGCCCGACCGCGCAGGCGCTGTCGCGCCGCTCGTTGGCGGTCTCGAAATCGATCGCGACGACGCTCATCGGGGGAGATTAGGGGGTGGGGCGGGGTGCCGGCAAGGCGCTGTCCTTCACCCGGCTTCACCGAGGCGCCGGTCGAAGATCGCCCGCACCGCCTTCCGCTCGGTCTCCAGTTGCGCCGCGAGCGCCTTGGCGTCGGGGAGGTTGGCCGCGCGGGCAAGCCGCGCCATGGCGACGGGGGAGGCTTCGGTCGGGTCGCCCTCGACCATCAGGCGCTGCCACTGATGCACGTCGTCGAGGAGGCGGTAGGCGTGGGCCAGCCGCTCCGCCTCGCCGCCGTGGAGGAGGCCGATTTCCGCGGCGCGGGCGAAGAGCGCCGGGGCGTCGAGGCCGACGAGATCGGGGTGGTCGTGCGCGTGGGCGAGCACCAGGGCCTGGCCCAGGAAATCGAGATCGAGCAGGCCGCCGGAAGCGAGCTTGAGATCGAGCGGGCCGTGGTCGCCCTTCTCGCGCTCGACGGTGGCGCGCATGTCGCGCACCGCCGCATAGACCGATTTCGCATCGCGCGGCCGGCGCAGGGCCTCGCCGATCACCTCTGAGACCTCCTCGGCGAGGCTCGTGTCGCCCGCGATCACGCGGGCGCGGGTCAGCGCCATGTGCTCCCACAGCTCGGCTTCCTCGCTCTGATAACTGCGGAAGCTCCTGAACTGCGTCGCCGTCGCGCCCTGGCCGCCGCCGGGACGCAGGCGCAGGTCCACCTCGTAGAGCAGGCCGCGGCGGGTGGGGGCGGTGAGGGCGGCGACGAGGCGCTGCGTCAGCCGGTTGTAGGCCACCGCCGCGTCGAGCCGCTTCGGGCCGGCGCTGGTGCGGTCCTCAGCGTCGAAATCGTAGAGCACGACGAGGTCGAGATCGGATTCCGCCGTGAGTTGCCGCGTGCCGAGGCGCCCGTACCCGATGACGACGAGCCGCCCCGCCGGCACCGCCCCATGCTCGGCGAAGAATCTTTTCGAGACCGCTTCCAGGGCAGTGGCGACGGCCGCGTCGGCAATCGCCGAGAACGCCTCGCCCGCGCCCTTGGGCGTGAGGATGCCCGACAGGAGCCGCGCGCCCGCGACGAAGCGGAGTTGGCGCGCGGCGTCGCGGCTGCGGTCCAGAAAGATCTCGTGGTCGGTCGGTTGGCCAAGCAGCGCGCGGTAATGCGCGGCGATTGCCCCGGGGTCGATGACCGGATCGCCGAAATCCGGGTCGATCACCGCGTCGAGCACATGCGGGCTGAAGGCGACGGTGCCGGCGAGCCGCGGCGCGCTCCCCAGCAGGTCGGCGAAGAGCAGGCGCAGGCGCTCGTGCTCGCGCAGGATCGTCAGCAGCTCGACCGCCGCCGGCATCCGGCCGAAGGCGCGGTCGAGGTTGGCCAGCGCCGCGTCCGGGTCGGGCGTGCCGGCGAGCGCCTTGAGGAGCGCGGGCACGAGTTCGGTCAGCACCTCGCGGGCGCGGGGACTACGCACGGCGGCACGCCGCCCGAAATGCCAGCCGCGCACGGTCTCGGCCACCGTCTCCGGCTCGCGGAAGCCGAGGCTGCGCAGCGTCGCGAGCGTCGCCGGATCGTCGGCGGCGCCGCTGAAGACGAGATCGCCGACTTCCGAGGAGAGATCGGGCCCGGCCTCGAACAGCAGGGCGTAATGCGCCTGCACCCGCCGGGCGTGGTGCAGCAGGGCCGCCTCGAAGGCGGGACGGTCGGGGAAGCCGGCAAAGCGGGCGAAGGTGTCGAGTTCGCTGCCGTCGGTCGGCAGGCGCTGGGTCTGCTCGTCGCGCACCATCTGCAGGCGGTGCTCGATGGTGCGCAGGAAGGCGTAGGCTTGCGCCAGCTCGTCGCGGGCTTGCCCCGAGATCCAGCCGTCTTCGTGGAGGCGGTCCAGCATCGGCACGGTCGAGCGCCCGCGCAAGGTGAGGCGGCGCCCGCCGAAGACGAGTTGCTGGGTCTGGACGAAGAACTCGATCTCGCGGATGCCGCCGCGCCCGAGCTTGATGTCGTGACCCGCGACCGCGAGCGCCTCGTGACCGCGCACGGCGTGGATCTGGCGCTTCATCGCGTGCACGTCGGCAATCGCCGCGAAATCGAAATACTTACGCCAGACGAAGGGCGTCAGCTCGGCCAGGAATTTTTGGCCCGCCGGAATGTCGCCCGCGATGGGCCGGGCTTTGATGAAGGCGGCGCGCTCCCAGTTCTGCCCGGTCGTCTCGTAATAGACGTAGGCCGAGGCGAGGCTGAGCGCGGTGGGCGTCGAGCCGGGATCGGGCCGCAGGCGGTAATCGACCCGGTGGACGTAACCGTCGCGGGTGCGCTCCTGGAGCAGCTTCGCGGCGCCCTGCGCGAGGCGCGTGAAGAACGGCGTCGGCTCCAGGCCCTGCTTCAGCGGCGCGGTCTCGGGATCGAAGAACACGATCAGGTCGATGTCGCTCGAATAGTTCAGCTCGCGCCCGCCGAGCTTTCCCAGCCCCAACACCATGAGGCCGGAGCCGGCCTGCGGATCCTTGAGGTCGGGCGGCAGGAAGCGGCCGGCCGCCGCGGCCTGGAGCAGGAGCGCGTCGAAGGCGGCGGAGACCGAGGCGTCGGCGAAGTCGGAGAGCGCCGCCGTCACCCGCTCCAGCGGCCAGACGCCGCCGATGTCGGCGAGCGCCACGAGCAGCGCGTGTTCCGCGCGGTTCCGGCGCAGCGTCCGGCCCAGCGCGTCGAGATCGGGGGCGGCGCGCCCGGCCGCGCGCTGGTCTGCAAGGATGCGGGCATCCGACGCCTCGGGCGATGCTTGGAAGAGCCGCGCGAGCCAGTCGGGCTCGCGGGCGGCGAGCGACCAGAGGAAGGGCGAGTGGTCGGCGAGCGCCAGGAGCAGATCGCGCGCCGGCCCGTCGCGCAGGTCGGCGGGAAGCGCTTCGGCGATCTCGGCGAAACGCTCTTGCGCGCGGGGGCGGTCCGAGAGCGGCGGGGCCGGTCCGAGGCGAGCGGCCAGCGGCCCGTCGTTGCCGGCGGCTTGAGCATCCTGCCTGTTCGTTGCTCTGTCCATGCCGGTCCGCAGCGTTCGCAGCGCCGCCCGATCCGCGGCGCTGCCAATGAAACGCGCAATCGGCGCGCCTTCAAGGTGTCCGGGCTGCGATCACTCGACCTCCGTCATTCCGGGGCGCGAAGCGAACCCGGAATCCACGACTGGCCTCGACCCCTTGTGTGAGCCGCGCATCACGGGTGGATTCCGGGTTCCGCTGCGCGGCCCCGGAATGACGGTCGAGAATGAGAGGCCCCGTTGGCATTCCTGCCTTCGCGCCTCCGCGATCAGAAAGCGCGCGATCCGCCGCTCACCGCCGCGGCGCGAAGCTCGGGCCGGTCGGCGGCGGTTGGTTGAGGGGGGCGCGCTGGATCTGGTTGCGCACGGCGCTGTTCTCCAGCGTCTGGCGCTGCTGGAAATTGCGGTTCTGGTTCTGGACCTCGAAATTCTGGTTCATGCGGCTGGTGCCGCTGTTGTGGCCCTGGCCCAGCACCTGAGCCTCGGAAGCCGTGAGGCCGGCGAGCAGCGTGAAGAAGGCGATCGTCAGCACACGGAGTATCGGGGCGCGAACTTTGAGGGCGCTCATGGCCTCGCTTGTCCTTTGCGGAGGGAGGGTGTTTCGGGGAGTGACGCCCGAGGGCAGGCGACGGTTCCGGGCCGGGTCTCGACGGCGTTCGCCTTTTGGTCCAGGGATGCGCGCATGATGGAAGATCGTGACACCGCGGCGGGCGCGCCCGCGTCGATCGCCGCCCGCGCGATGGCGGCCCTGCGGCCCGAGGGCGCGTCCTACCTGTCCGGCCTCAACCCGGAGCAGCGCCGCGCCGTCGAGGCCACCGAGGGCCCCGTCCTCGTGCTGGCGGGCGCGGGCACCGGCAAGACCCGCGTGCTGACGACGCGCATCGCCCACCTGATCGCGACGGGGAAGGCGCGCCCCTACGACATCCTGTCGGTGACCTTCACCAACAAGGCCGCCCGCGAGATGAAGCACCGCATCGGCGCGCTGATCGGGCCGGCGGGCGAGGGTATGCCCTGGCTCGGCACCTTCCATGCCATCGGCACCAAGATTTTACGACGCCACGCCGAACTGGTCGGGCTGAAATCCGACTTCACGATTCTCGGCACCGACGACCAGATCCGGCTGATGAAGCAGGTGATCGCCGACCAGAACATCGACGAGAAGCGCTGGCCGGCCCGCTCGCTCGCCCACACCATCGACGGCTGGAAGAACCGCGGCCTGTCGCCGGAGCAGGTGCCGCCGGGCGAGGCGCAGGCCTTCGCCTTCGGCAAGGGTGGGGCGCTCTACAGCGCCTATCAGGCGCGGCTCGCGACGCTGAACGCGGTCGATTTCGGCGATCTTCTGTTGCTGTGCCTCAAGCTGTGGCGCGAGAATCCGGACATCCTGGCCAATTACCAGGACCGCTTCCGCTACATCCTCGTCGACGAGTATCAGGACACCAACGTCGCCCAGTATCTCTGGCTGCGGCTGCTCGCCCAGGCGCGAAAGAACGTCGCCTGCGTCGGCGACGACGACCAGTCGATCTACGGCTGGCGCGGCGCCGAGGTCGACAACATCCTCCGGTTCGAGCACGACTTTCCCGGCGCCACCGTGGTCCGCTTGGAGCGCAACTACCGCTCGACCGGCCACATCCTGGCCGCCGCCTCCGGCCTCATCGCCAAGAACGAGGGCCGGCTCGGCAAGACCCTGCGCACCGAGGACGAGGCGGGCGAGCCCGTCACCGTCTCCGGCTCCTGGGATTCGGAAGAAGAAGCGCGCCAGATCGCCGAATCGATCGAGTCGCTCCAGCGAAAGCAGCACCCGCTCTCCGAGATCGCGGTGCTGGTGCGCATCTCGGCGCAGATGCGCGAGATCGAGGATCGCTTCGTGCAGGTGGGCCTGCCCTATCGCGTGATCGGCGGCCCGCGCTTCTACGAGCGGGCCGAGATCCGCGACGCGCTGGCCTATCTCCGCGTCACCATGAACAGCGCCGACGATCTCGCCTTCGAGCGCATCTTCAACACCCCGAAGCGGGGCCTGGGCGATGCGACGCTGCAGACGCTCCACGCCTTCGCCCGCGCCGACCGGATTCCCCTCCTGAGCGCGGCAAAAAAGCTGATCGAGACCGACGAGCTGAAGCCCCGCGCCCGCTCGATGCTGCGCGGCCTCGTCGAGAGCTTTTCGCGCTGGACCCGGCTAATCGAATCGAAGCCGCACCCGGAGGTGGCGCAGACCATTCTGGAGGAATCCGGCTACACCGAGATGTGGCAGAAGGACCGCTCGGCGGACGCCGCCGGGCGATTGGAAAACCTCAAGGAATTCGTCCGCTCGATGGAGGAATTCCCGGATATGGCCGGCTTTCTCGAACACGTCTCGCTGGTGATGGAAGCGAGCGAAGCCGAGGGCGCCGATCGCGTCTCGCTGATGACGCTGCACGCCGCCAAGGGCTTGGAATTCGACACCGTGTTCCTGCCCGGCTGGGAGGACGGCCTTTTCCCGAACCAGCGCGCCATCGACGAGAGCGGGCGGGCCGGGTTGGAGGAAGAGCGGCGGCTCGCCCATGTCGGCCTCACCCGCGCCCGCAAGCGCGCGAAACTGTCGTTCGCGGTCAACCGGCGCATCCACGGGCTGTGGTCCTCGACCATCCCCTCGCGCTTCATCGACGAGTTGCCGCCCCAGGCCGTGGACGTGATCGAGGCGCCCGCCCACTTCTCCGCCGGCGCCTCGCGGTTCGACCGCAACCCGGCTCCGTTCGGCTCGTCCTACGGCACGCCCGGCTGGCAGCGGGCGCAGGCCAACACGTCGGGCGGCTTCGGTGCCGGGAATCGCGGCGGCGGGCGCTCCGGCGGCCCGCGGGAGATCGAGGGCGAGCTGGTGGCCAAATCCACCGCCACGGCCTCGTCCTTCACCCACGGCGCGCGGGTCTTCCACACCAAGTTCGGCCCCGGCACGGTCGCGGGCATCGACGGCAACAAGCTCACCGTTGACTTCGACAAGGCCGGCCGAAAGATGGTGCTGGAGAGCTTCCTCCAGCCCGGATGAAGCCTGCGGCGAGGGGCTTTGCCCCTCGCTCCCGCTCGCCCGAGGAGGGCGACGCCCGCGATGACGATGCCTGGATCGTCCCGATCCGCCGGCTCCGGCCCCCAGAGGGCCGCGTCATCGCTTCTTCGCTCCCCCGTCACGCCCCTGTCGCCCGCGGCTGAAAAGCTTTGCGCGAGGGGCAAGCGTGGCTCCGGGGACGCATCCACAACGATTCATCGCGAGCGTGGAACCGACTCGGCAGGGTTGGCTTTGCTCTTGCAATCACAGCACTGGCCTTGGCCGAAGAGCTGTTCAGTTCTCAGGAGGTTTTGAGACAGTCGAGGCTTGTCAACATATCGAGGCTGCTGAGTCACGCACGAGTCAAGGTGGAGTGTTGATCCATGAAGAGACGACGCGCACGGCTTGAACTGGTTGAGGACCGACCGATCCGCATGCATCGGACCCGGTTCGACGAGGAACGCAATCCCGCCCCGATCCAACCCCTGACCGACCGGCAGGGCCAATACCTCGACGCTCTCGCTTCCTCGCCCCAGGTCATCGTCCTGGGGCCCGCCGGCACCGGCAAGACCTACATCGCCGGCACCCGCGCAGCCGACCAGCTCCGCCAGCGCCGGATCGCCAAGGTCGTCATCACCCGCCCCAACGTCCCCTCCGGCCGCTCGCTCGGCTTCTTCCCCGGCACGCTGGAGGAGAAGATCGCCCCCTGGGTCGCGCCGCTCACCGAGACCATGAAGGAGCGCATGGGCGCCGGCGCCTTCGACGTCGCGGTCAAGGCCGGCGACATCGAGGTGGTGCCGTTCGAGGTGATGCGGGGCCGCACCTTCAAGAACTGCCTCGTGATCTTGGACGAGGCGCAGAACACCACCACGGCCGAGATTAAGATGTTCCTGACCCGCATCGGCGACGATTGCCAGGTCATCATCAACGGCGACGTCTCGCAGACCGACCTGCGCGAGACCTCGGGGCTGCGCACCGTGATCCATCTGGTGAAGAGCCGGATGATGAACATCCCGATCGTGGAGTTCACCCTCGACGACATCGTCCGCTCCGGCATCTGCGCCGAGTGGGTGCGGGCGTTCGAGGAAGCGAGCCTGTAGGGAAGGGCGCCTCTCCTCCCCCTTGCGGGGAGGGGAACGCGTGCTCCCTCGCCTTGACCCGGCGGCACCGGCGGGCCAGAGAACGCCCCTTCGAACGGGATGCGAGATCGCCTCGGCCCGGCCTGCACCTGGGACCCGAGCCGATGGCCGCGTTCAACGAACTCGTCTTCTCCGGCGTCCAGCCGACCGGAAACCTGCACCTCGGCAATTATCTCGGCGCGATCAAGCGCTTCGTCGAGATGCAGGAACGCGACGCGCAGTGTCTCTACTGCGTGGTCGATCTGCACGCGATCACCCTGTGGCAGGACCCGCAGGCGCTGCGCGGCCAGATCCGCGAGGTCACCGCCGCGTTCCTGGCCGCGGGCATCGATCCGAAGCGCTCGATCGTGTTCAACCAGTCCCAGGTGCCGCAGCACGCCGAACTCGCCTGGATCTTCAACTGCGTGGCCCGTCTCGGCTGGCTCAACCGCATGACGCAGTTCAAGGACAAGGCCGGCAAGGACCGCGAGAACGCCTCCATCGGCCTCTACGACTATCCGGTGCTGATGGCCGCCGACATCCTGGCCTACCGGGCGACGCACGTGCCGGTCGGCGAGGACCAGAAGCAGCACCTCGAACTGACCCGCGACATCGCGCAGAAGTTCAACAACGACTTCGGCGCGTCGATCCAGGCACACGGCCACGGCGAGCAGTTCTTTCCGATCACCGAACCGCTGATCGGCGGCCCGGCCGCCCGCGTCATGTCCTTACGCGACGGCACGAAAAAAATGTCGAAGTCGGACCCGTCCGAGTATTCGCGCATCGCGCTCACCGACGACGCCGATGCCATCGCCCAGAAGGTGCGCCGGGCCAAGACCGACCCGGAGGCGCTGCCCTCCGAGGTCGAGGGCCTGAAGGGCCGCCCGGAAGCCGACAACCTCGTGGGCATCTTCGCGGCGCTCCGCGGCATCACCCGCGAAGAGGTGCTGAAGGACTTTGGGGGCGCGCAGTTCTCGAGCTTCAAGCCGGCCCTGGCGGACCTCGCCGTCGAGACCCTCGCGCCGATCAACGCCGAGATGAAGCGGCTCTTATGTGACACGGCCCATATCGACGCGGTGCTGGTCGACGGCGCCGCGCGCGCCGAGGCCATCGCGGCACCGACTCTGGATGCCGTCAAGGACATCGTCGGCTTCGTCCGGCGCGGGCCCGCCTTGCGGGCGGTCTGAACCGCACGACGATCTGGGCGCCCGCCTTCGATAGATTCGGAGCGCGGATTGATGGGCGCTCGGGCGGCGCCCTGGAAAGGCTCGGAAGCCGGGCCGAGCTTCAGGAGAAGCCAAGCGAAAAAACCGTCAGAGCGCGCTCAAGCGCGGCAGGCCGATCAGCCGCTCGCGGGCGCGCGCGATCAGCGCCGGGCGGATGCGGGACACGTCCTCGCCGTCGAGCATCGGCGAGGTCGAGAGCGCGGCGAGATACGCGGCTTCCGGCTCGCGGCAATGCGAGACCGCCTTGGTCGCGGCATAGCTGCGGCTCGTGGTGCGGGCCTGCTCGGCGAAGGTCTCATCGAGGCAGGTCTGCCAGGCGGCGTGGCGCGTGCCGGCGCTCTCGTCGGCCCGGGCGGGGGCGGCGAGGAGGGCGAGGGCGATCAGGGGGAGCACGCGACGCATAGGCGAACCGTAGGCGGGACCAGGGTTTCCGGCGCCGTGGGCGAAGAGCGAAAACCTTCCGTCAACCTTCGCCGCCGACCCGTTAAGACCGGATAACGCGCGTGCCTGCGATCCGGTCCCGAAACGGGACCCTAAAATTCTCAGCGGTTGGCGGCGGTGACCGGCGAGGCGTCGCGGCCGAGCGCGACCCAGCCCACGGCGTCCTGGCTCTCGCGCTTGACGAAGGTGTAGCCGGTCTGAGTCCAGGGCAGGACCGTGCCGGTCTTGTTGTCGAGGATGAGGTCGCCGCGGTTGGTCACGACGGTGAGGACGGCGTGGCCCTCGCCCTTCTCGTCGATGACGACGGTCATCCGCAGGGCCCGGCGGGGCAGGCCGGCCTGGACCAGCAGGCGGCGCTTGAGCAGCTGGAAGTCCTCGCAATCGCCCCGGCCGTCCTCGGCGAGGTCCCAGCGGTCGGCGGAGCGCC
Source organism: Methylorubrum subtropicum (assembly GCF_038442325.1). NCBI lineage: Bacteria > Pseudomonadati > Pseudomonadota > Alphaproteobacteria > Hyphomicrobiales > Methylobacteriaceae > Methylorubrum > Methylorubrum subtropicum. The sequence goes on from NZ_JBBXMW010000004.1 coordinate 265,259, forward strand.
AGTGCTCCTGATCGGTCACCGCCTCGACCGCCCGGTTGATGCGGCGGTTGACGGTGTTGATGGTCTGCCAGAGCGCCGGGGTGAGGGTGACGGACGCCGCCTCGGTGCGATCGACGGCGCATTCGCCGGGGTAGCGCTCGCAGAACTCGGCCCAGGCGGCGATCGGACGGGCCGCGCCCGTGGTGACCGCCGAGAGGCCCGGCGCCGGCAGCGCCTGGGCCAGGGCGCCGGTCGCCCCGAGGCCGGCCAAGGCGAGGGCCGCGATCACGCTGCGGCGGAGGGTGGAAAAGCGGCGCTGGGCGAACTCGTTACGCATGACCCGACCCGAACTCTTAAGCTCACGTTAATAAGCTCTCACAGGCGGCGGGCAGGGGCAATCGGAAGGTTAAAGATCGGTTAACGCCTTCCGTCGCATTCGAGCGATCGACGGGGCGGATGAAGCAAGGCATGGGAACTGCTACGCTTTTCCCGACGACGCCGAGTCCAGAGCCGCTGATGACCCTTGAGACGCCCACGCCGCCGACCGAGCACGGCCCACCTGTGATCCGCACCATCGCGATGCCCGCCGACACCAATCCGGCGGGCGACATCTTCGGCGGCTGGCTGATGGCGCAGATGGATCTGGCGGCGGGCAACGTCGCGGCCCGCCGCGCCAGGGGGCGCTGCGCAACGATCTCGGTGGAGGCGATGACCTTCCACCGCCCGGTCTTCGTCGGCGACGAGGTCAGCCTCTACGCCTGGATCGTGCGCACCGGGCGCAGCTCCATGGCGATCCAGGTCGAGGTCTGGCGGCGCGAGCGCGAGGGCGAGACCACGATGAAGGTGACGGAGGGGCTGTTCACCTTCGTCGCCATCGGGCCGGACCGGCGCCCGCGGCCGATCCCGGAGGCGTGAGCCGAACCTCAGTGCATCGTCAGCGTCGTTAGGCGCTTCGCGCCTGCGTGCTGGTGCAGGAAGGCGCTCATCTCGGCGAGCACGGGGGCCTTGCGGCGGAAGGTGACCGAGAGGGCGAGCAGCGTGTCGGAGTGGTCGAGGCCGGGATAGACCCGCTCCTGCACCGGCACGCGGGCGGTGCGCAGGCGCGCCGCGAGGCTCTCGGTGTTGCGGGGGCGGACCACGGTGTCGGCGTCGCCGGTCGCCAGGAAGGTCGGCGGCGAGTGCGGGCCGGCGAAGTTCACCGGCTGGGTCGCGGGCGCGTCGGGGGCCTGCCCGAACACGTCGATCGAGGTCTTCTGGTCGAAGGGCAGGAAGTCGTAGGGGCCGGACAGGCCGGCAATCGCGCGGATGGAGCGCGGATCGACGCCGGCGCGGCGCAGGTATTCCGGGTTCAGCCCGAGCATGGCGGCGTTGTAGGCGCCCGCCGAATGGCCCGCGAGCACGATGCGGTGGGCGTCGCCCCCGTAGGCCGCGATGTTGTCGCGCACCCAGGCGATGGCCGCCGCGCCGTCGTCCAGGAAATCGGGGAAGCGCACCTTCGGATAGAGCCGGTAATCCGGCAGCACGGTGACAAAACCCTGCGCGGCGAGCGCCTGCGCGGCGAAGGCGTAGTCGGCCTTGCTGCCGCTGTTCCAAGAGCCTCCGTAGAAGAACACCAGCACCGGCGCCCGGTCGTGGGGCACGCTCGGCACGAACACGTCGAGGCGCTGGCGCGGGTCCTCGCCGTAGGCGGCGTCCTTGAGGACGAGGCGCCCGCCCTTGTCGCGCGGGCCCAGCGCATCGAACAGCGCCAGCGGCGAGCAGCCGCTGAGGCCCACCGTGGTGAGCCCGAGGCAGATCAGCGAGACGAGGGAGACGAACGCTTTGATCATGTCGTCCTTGGATTGACGCGGCGGGCGCGGCGGATTCATGGCGCGCTCGCGGCGAAACCGGAGAGGCTCGGAAAACAGCGGCTCACGTGCGCAACACGATGCAGGCGCCGCCGACATTGCGGATCTTCTGGCAGACGGCGTCGGCCGCCCCGCGGCTCTCGGCGGGGATGCGCACGCGGTAGAAGGCGCGGGTGCCGCGGAAGCGCAGGCGCGTGCCGATGATCATCGGCCGCACCTCGCCGATTACGCTCGCGTAGCTGGAGCGGGCCCGCTGGAAGCTCGCCAGCGCCAGCGACTTGGAGAAGTTGCCGGCGAGCTGGATGCCCCAGGGGGCCGCCGGGCCGCCCTCGACGGGCAGGGCGAAGCGGTCGCCGCGCGACGGGATGCGGAGCGCCGCGGTGACCTGAAGGCAGCTCTGGGTCTCGGCCTCCGGCGCGGGCGGTTTCTTGTCGTCCTTCTTGGTCTCGCCTTCCGGCAGCTCGACCGTGGCGCCGGGGCGCCAATCCTCCGCCGGGCGGCCGGTGATGGCGATGACGTAGGCCCGCGTCTCGGCGGGCAGGCCGCCCGAGCCCGCGAGCCAGTTCGTCACCCGCCCCGGCCCGCCATTGTAGGCCGCCGCCGCCAGCCCGAGATTGCCGAATTGCCGCTTCAGGTCGGACAGGAAGTGGGCCGCGTGCGGAATCGCCTGCTCGGGATCGAACGGGTCGGTCAGCCCGCGCTCCTTGGCGGTACCCGGCATGAACTGCGCCACGCCCTGAGCGCCCGCCGGGCTGACGACGCCGACGCGAAAACTGCTCTCGCGCCAGATCAGGCGGGTCAGGAACGGCACCGGCAGGTTCTGCGCCTTGGCCGAGCCCTCGATCAGGCGGCAGAGCGCCTGCTCCACCGTCTCGCTCTCGGGCGAGGCCACGGCGAAGGCGGGGCCGGCGAGCGCGAGGAGCGCGGCGAGGGCCGAGGGGAGGGAGCGGAGGACGCGGGACACGCCGGCCCATGTAGGACACGGGACGCCCATGCGTAGCCGTTCGCTGTGCATTGCACACAAGCGCCGCCGCGCTTGCGGCGTCCGGCGCGATTCGCGTGTCCGGCCCCGCGCGCTATAACCCCTCCCGACCCGCACCTGAGCCGAAGGGGCGGTCCGTCCGTTTCCGCCGGGGCCCGATGAGCGACATCCTTCTGACCGTCGAGGATCTCTCGGTCGCCTTCCGCACCCGCGAGGGCGAGACGCTGGCCGTGGACCGCGTGTCGTTCTCGATCGGTAAAGGCGAGACGCTGGCGCTGGTGGGCGAATCCGGCTCGGGCAAGTCGGTAACGGCGCTGTCGATCCTGCGGCTCCTCGACGGGGCGGCCCACCATCCGGGCGGGCGGATCGTGTTCAAGGGCCGCGACCTCCTCACGCTGCCCGAGAAGGAACTGCGCAAGGTGCGCGGCGCGGACATCACCATGGTGTTCCAGGAGCCGATGACCTCGCTCAACCCGCTCCACACCATCCAGCGGCAGATCGGCGAGGTGCTGGAAATTCACCGCGGCTTGAAGGGCCGGGGGGCGCGCAGAAGAATCCTCGAACTGCTCGAACTGGTGGGCATCCGCGATGCCGAGCGGCGGCTGGGCGCCTATCCGCACGAACTCTCCGGCGGCCAGCGCCAGCGGGTGATGATCGCCATGGCGCTCGCCTGCGAGCCCGACCTGCTGGTCGCCGACGAGCCGACGACGGCGCTCGACGTGACGGTTCAGGCGCAGATTCTCGCCCTGCTGGCCGATCTGCGAGAGCGGCTCGGCATGGCGATCCTGTTCATCACCCACGATCTCGGCATCGTCCGGCGGCTCGCGGGCGAGGTCTGCGTGATGCTGCGCGGGCGCATCGTCGAGGCCGGGCCGGTGGCGACCGTCTTCACCCGGCCGCAGCACGAATACACCCGGCGGCTTCTCGATTCCGAGCCCTCGGGCCGGGCCAACCCGGTCGATCCGACCGCCGAGCGGATGGTCGAGGCCGGGCCGCTCAAGGTGTGGTTTCCGTTGAAGGAAGGTCTGCTCCGGCGCACGGTGGGACACGTCAAGGCGGTCGACGGCGTCAAGCTCGTCGTGCGGGCGGGCGAGACGGTCGGCGTCGTCGGCGAGTCGGGTTCCGGCAAGACCACGCTCGGCCTCGCCCTGCTGCGGCTGACCTCGTCCGAGGGGCCGATCGTCTTTTTGGGCCAACGCATCGAAGAGTTAGGCGCCAAATCGATGCGGCCACTACGAAAAAACATGCAGGTCGTCTTTCAGGACCCCTACGGCTCGCTCTCGCCGCGCATGTCGGTGGGCGACATCGTCGCCGAGGGGCTGGAGGTGCAGGGGCAGGTGAAGTCGGCCTCCGAGCGGCGGACCCGCGTCGCCAAGGCGCTGACCGATGTCGGGCTCGATCCGGCGGCGATGGACCGCTACCCGCACGAATTCTCCGGCGGCCAGCGCCAGCGCATCGCCATCGCCCGCGCCATCGTGCTGAACCCGCGCTTCGTCGTCCTCGACGAGCCGACCTCGGCGCTCGACCGCTCGGTCCAGGCGCAGATCGTCACTCTGCTGCGCGACCTCCAGCGCGAACGGGGGCTCGCCTACCTGTTCATCAGCCACGACCTGAAGGTGGTGCGCGCGCTCTCGAACTACGTGCTCGTCATGCAGCACGGGCAGGTGGTGGAGGAGGGGCCCGCCGACCGCATCTTCGAGGCGCCCCGGACCGAGTACACCCGCACCCTGTTCGCCGCGGCGTTCGAACTCGACGCGCAGACCACCGCCGAGCCGGTCCCGGCCTGAACATGGCCCGGGCCCTCCTCATCGTCCTCGATTCCGTCGGCATCGGCGGCGCCCCGGACGCCGACCGCTACGGCGATGCCGGCTCCGACACCGTCGGCCACATCGCCGAGGCCTGCGCGGCGGGCCGCGGGGACCGGCCGGGTCTGCGCGCCGGGCCGCTCCGTCTGCCGAACCTCGCAGCCCTCGGGCTCGGCCTCGCCTGCGAGGGTGCCACCGGCCGGGTGCCCCCGGGCCTTGCGCCGATGGGCGCCGTGCGGGCGCTGTGGGGCCACGCCGTCGAGATCGCCGCCGGCAAGGACACGCCGTCCGGCCATTGGGAGATCGCGGGCGTGCCGGTGCGGGAGGCCTTCGGCCACTTCCCCGACACGCGGCCGGCCTTCCCGCCGGAACTGGTCGCCGCGCTGGTCGCGCAAGCCGACCTTCCGGGCATCCTCGGCGACCGGCACGCCTCGGGCACGGTCATCATCGACGAACTCGGCGCCGAGCATGTCCGCACGGGCCAGCCGATCTGCTACACCTCCGCCGACAGCGTCTTCCAGATCGCCGCCCACGAGGAGGCTTTCGGGCTGGAGCGGCTCTACGAGACCTGCCGCATCGCCCGCCGGCTCTGCGACCCGTACCGCGTCGGCCGCGTCATCGCCCGGCCGTTCGTCGGCGATGCCGAAACGGGCTTTCGCCGCACCGGACGCCGCAAGGATTTTTCTGTGGCGCCCCCGGCCGACACCCTGCTCGATGTCGCGCAGGCCGCGGGTCGAAAAGTGGTCAGCGTCGGCAAGATCGGCGACATCTTCGCCCACCGCGCGACCGGCGAGGAGATCAAGCCCGGCGGCAACGCCGCCTGCCTCGACGCGGCGCTGGCAGGCCTCAACAAACTGCCGGACGGCGGCCTCGTCTTCCTCAACCTCGTGGATTTCGACACCGAGCACGGCCACCGCCGCGACGTGCCGGGCTACGCCGCCGAGTTGGAGGCGTTCGACGCGCGGCTTCCCGATATCCACGCGGCGCTTCGAGCCGGCGACCTCGCCATCGTCACCGCCGACCACGGCAACGACCCCACGTGGCACGGCACCGAGCACACCCGCGAGCAGGTGCCGATCCTCGCCTTCGGGCCGGGGATCGCGCCGGGCCCGCTCGGCCGGCGCGAAACTTTTGCGGATATCGGCGCCGCGGTCGCGGCGCATCTCGGCCTGCCGCCGCTCGGGGCCGGCACGGCGTGGTGACGATGCCGAAGCTGCTTTCCTGGGCGCGCCGTCGGTTACAGGCTCTGGCGCCGACAAAGCACCGCCCGGACGCCGCGAGTGCCGCGATCCTGCCGCCGGCCGCGACGACGCTGGTCGCCATCGCCAAGACCGAAGGGCGCTACCTGCCCGAATGGATCGCGTTCCACCTGTCGATCGGCATCGACCGCATCCTCGTCTACGACAACGACAGTTCCGACGACGGGGCGGCGATCGTGCGGGCGCTGGAAGGCCGCTTTCCCGTCCACGGCGTGTCGTGGCCGAGCGGCGAGCATGAATCGCCGCAGCTCGCCGCCTATGCCGACGCCCTGAAGCGGGCCGCCCGCAGCGAGTGGGTGCTGTTCATCGACATCGACGAGTTCGCCGTTCCGTTCGGCTATTCCGACTGGCCCGCCTTCCTCGCGACCCTGCCGCCCGACGTCTCCTGCGTCGGCCTCAACACCCGCGTCTTCGGATCGTCGGGCCGCGTCGCGGACGATTACGACCTCGTCCTGAAGACCTTCACGCGCTGCTCGGCGCCGGGCTTCGCCTTCAACCGCCACATCAAGACCCTGGCGCGGCCGGGCGACGTGGCGGAGATGTTCATCCACCACGCCGTCCTGCGGTCCGGGCGCGCCGTCGATTCGGCCCTCGCCGACCTCGTGCTGCCCCTGCCCGGCCGCACGGCGATGCCGGTCTTCGACGGCATCCAGATCAATCACTATCAATCGAAGACGTACGACGAGTTCGTCCGACGCCGCGGCAAGGGCGACGCCAACGTCAATCCGGCCCACGCCGCGAAGATGGCGCGACGGGCGACCCGCGAGGGGTTCGACTACATCGACCGCAACGATGTCGAGGATCGCTCGCTCGCACCGTTCCTGGCGGCGTTCGAACGACAATATGCCGAAGTCCGGGCCGTGCTGGACCGGTGATTTTTTCGATGATCGGTGGCGCAGGCCGCGCGGCTGCGGTTGCGGCCGTCGTGGCGGCGCGATGTTCATCGGGTCGCACGAAGCGTCGGGTGGCCGATGCTTCGTGCGACCGCGGATGTCCGGGCCTCAGGCTTCGTCCTGATCCTCGTCCTCGTCGTCGATATCGACGAGGAACACGATGTCGGCCTCGTCCTCCTCGTCGTCGGCCCCGTCGTTCGCGTGCTGCGGATCGGGCTCGAAATCGCCGTCGCCCTGGTCGGCGGCGATGGCCTCGTCGAACTCCTCGATCTCGTCCTGGCTGGCCGCGCGCACCTTCAGTTCGGAGGTGCCGTTCCAGATCGGCTTGCCGTCGACGGTGAGGGTGCGGATGTCTTCCTTGAAGCCGTCGCAGGTGAACAGGTCGCGGGCGGTCGCCTCGTCGCCGTTGATGACCGCGATCGCCGTGCCGTCGATCTCGAGCGTGAACATGGGCTTGCCTCTCTGCATGGAGCCGCCGGCTTGTAGGCCGAGCGAGGCGGATTCGTCGATTGGCCGCGCGACGATTTCGGAAGGGTCATCGCTCGAAACGAGCGGAGACACCGCATGTCGGGCGCGAAGAGCGCCCCGCTTGAGCGGCCTCGGCTCTGCCGAGGCGTCTAGCGGAGCGAGAAGCCTAAAGCCGCGGACGCGGCTGCCGGCGCTTGAGGCCGCAATCAACCATTGCTTCCCCGCGCGATGGCGCGCTTCACCACTCCCTGAACCTCCTTGTTCGTCAGGAAGAGGTCGTGGTTGAAGATTCCACCGCCGTAATCCGAGGCGTCGGCCACGCGCACGCCGAGCGCTTCGAGCCGCTCGCGGTCGGCCGCGCCCGCGCGCACCACGCCGCCCGCGATGGCGCCGGAGAGTTCGAGCGCCCGGTCGTTGGTGGCCGAGATCACGGTGATGCGCTTGGCGTCCGGCCCCAGCCGCTCGACGCCGTTGGCGAACAGATCGATGTCGATGTCGGGCGCGGCCAGCACCACCGCGCCGATCCGCGCGACCGCCGCCTCGCCGGCCTCGGCGCGCAGCATCCGCAGCGTCTCCAGCGTCAGCAGCGTACCCATGGAGTGGGCGACGATGTGGATGCGCCCGCCGCTCGGCGAGGTGGCAAAGGCCTTGAGCAGGTCCTGGAACGCGTCGCGCGACCACAGCGCGCTCTCGCGGTCGTAGCCGTAATCGAAGGTCGCGGCGGCGGACGGCCACGTGAACAGGGCCGAGGCGCCGGGAAAGCGCACGCCGTCGGAGAGCCGCGCGGCGCTGATCGCCGCCGATTCGAAGGTCTCGCGGTAGCCGTGGACGTAGATCAGCACGTCGCGCCCGAAGGTGGCCTGGGCGAAGGCCCCGGCCGCGGCGGGGCCGGTCGTCACGTCGCCGACCGAGCGCACGCCCCAATCGCCCGAGACCACCGCCGAGACCTTGCCGATCAGCGAGCGGTCGGGGGCCGACATGCGGGCTTCGGTGAAGCTGAGGCCCCGGCCGCGGTCCGAGCCGAAGAACGGCGCCCGCGGCGGGTTGCCGACCGGCTTGCGGGTGGTGGCGACGAGCAGCACCGGGCTGACGTCTAGCGCCGATTGCGTCTCGGCGACGGTGCCGGTGGCGAGCCCGTCCATCACGCATCCCGACAGGGCGGGCGCGAGGCCCGCGGCAGTCGCGAGGCTTAAGAAAGAGCGGCGGGTCGCGTCGGTCGTCATTGCGTGGTTCGTCCCCCGGCAAGGCGGCGGGTTTCGCGCACGATCTTGGCCTTGGCGGGGCAGGACCGCGCTTCCCCTCTCGACGCCCGCCCCGGGGCCCGGCATGAAAGACCGCATGAGCGCCGTCCTCCCCGATCTCGATCAACTCCGCGAACGCCTGCTCGCGGGCGACCGCGCCGCGCTCGCCCGTTCGATCACGCTCGCCGAATCCCGCCGGGCCGATCACCGCGCGGCGGTGCGCGACCTGATCGACGCGGTGCTGCCGCAGACCGGCCGGGCGATCCGCGTCGGCATCACCGGCGTGCCGGGGGTCGGCAAGTCCACCACCATCGATGCGCTCGGCTCGCTGCTGACGGAGGCCGGGCACAAGGTGGCGGTGCTCGCCGTCGATCCGTCCTCGACCCGCACCGGCGGCTCGATCCTCGGCGACAAGACCCGGATGGCGCGGCTCTCGCACGACCGCAACGCCTTCATCCGGCCCTCGCCCTCCTCGGGCACGCTCGGCGGCGTGGCCGCCAAGACCCGCGAGACGATGCTGCTGTGCGAGGCGGCGGGCTTCGACGTGATCCTCGTCGAGACGGTCGGCGTCGGCCAGTCCGAGACGGCGGTGGCCGACCTCACCGACTTCTTCCTCGTGCTGATGCTGCCGGGCGCGGGCGACGAGTTGCAGGGCATCAAGAAGGGGATTCTCGAACTCGCCGACATGATCGCGGTCAACAAGGCCGACGACGGCGAGGGCGAGCGCCGGGCCAACGCCGCGGCCTCCGAGTACCGCGCCGCGCTCCATATCCTGACGCCGCCCTCGTCCACGTGGACGCCGCCGGTGGTCACGATCTCGGGGCTTCACGGCAAGGGACTGGACGCCCTGTGGTCGAAGATCGAGGACCACCGCCAGAAGCTCACCGCCACCGGCGAGATCGAGAAGAAGCGCCGCGAACAGGACGTGAAGTGGATGTGGGCCCTGGTTCACGAACGCCTGCACCAGCGCCTCGTCGGCACGGCGGAGGTGAGGAAGGCGACCGCCGAGGCCGAGAAGTCGGTGGCCTCGGGCGAGCACTCCCCGGCGGCCGGGGCGCAGGCCATCGCGGAGCTGATCGGGTTGTGAGGGGCGCCGCTTTTCTCCTCCCCCTTGCGGGGAGGAGGTAGGAGGTGGGGGTGGTTCAGGATGAGGCGGGAACGGTGCCTTCTGCTCGACCCCCACCCCTGGCCCCTCCCCGCAAGGGGGAGGGGAAGGCCCTCGGCACCGTCTCGGGCTCTCTCCTCATCACCGGCTTCGGCCCGTTCCCCCGCGTGCCCGACAACCCGAGCGCCCGCGTGGCGCGGCGGCTGGCCGGGCTGCCGCATCTGCGGCGCATCCTCGGGCAGGCGCCGGACTGCCTCGTGATGGATGCCCGCTACGCCGCCCTCGACACGCAGCTCGCCCCGGCGTTCGCGAACAATCCGGCGGCTGTGCTGATGATCGGCGTCGCAGCGAGCCGGCGGCGGGTCTGCGTCGAGACGCGGGCGGTCAACCGGGTCAGCCGGCTGTTTCCCGATGCGGGCGGCGCCGTCTCGCATCGCCTCGCGCTCGAACCGGGGGCGCCGGCCCTGCGGCGCAGCCCTGCGGCGCAGGCCGTGCAGGTGGCGCTGGAGCGGGCGGGGCTCGATGTGGCCGCCTCGCGGGATGCCGGGCGCTATCTGTGCAACGCCTCGTATTTCCGCGTGCTGGCCCAGGGCCGTCCGGCCGTGTTCCTGCACATCCCGATGCCGCCGCGGACGAAGCGCCCCGTGCGGGCGGGGCGACCGCACCACGACCCTGAGGCCTGGGTCGCGGCCTTCGCCGAGGCCGCGCGGGTGCTGATGATGCGGGCGCGGCGAAGTTAGCCTATTGTGCCGCGTCGGCTTTTTCCGAAAGCCGGCGGCCACCTTGTCAGACCGATACTCTATGGCGTCGGCACGGACTCGGTCAGGCGATCGACCGACAGCAGGTAAGCGACGAGCGCCGTCTGCTCGTCGTCGGAGAAACCGGCCTGCCGGTCGGCCCAGATGGCGTGGCCCTCGCCCGTCACGCGGGCCGTGCGCGCTTTTTCGGAGGCGGCATTGGCCGCGACCACTTTGGCGCGCAGATCGCGGTCCACCAGGGCGCGCAGGCTGTTGGCGGGGTCGGGCAAGAGGCCGGCATCGACCGTGCCGGGCACGCCGAACTGCGTCGCGGCATCCGCGCCGACCGCGACGCCGGAATCGTGGAGATAAGGCGCGGTCCAGGCGAGGCCGACGAGGTTCGGCACCTTGTAGCCGCCCTCGGTGCCGGCGTGCGCCCAGCCGAGTTGCACCTGCTTGAGCGCGTCGCCTTCGAGCGGGATCGGCACGATCTTCGGGTCGGCGGGGAGTGGGAACGGCGTATCGGTGGCAAACATCGCGGGCGGCGACAGGCGCGCCTCCATCTTGGCCCCGGCCTTGGCCCGCGTCGGCTCGGTGCCGATCTCCTCCACCGGCAGGATGCGGTTGTTGGTGAGCGCGGGCCCCGAATGGCAGCCGGCGCAGCCCGCCCGCTCGAACACCGCGCGGCCGGTCTTCAGCACCGCCGCGTCGGCCGGCTTCGCGTCGGGTGCCCTCAAGAGGTTCTGGAAGGCCGACATAGCGTTGTTGGCGTGGTTGGCCGGCTCGCCCAGCACCGAGGCGAACAGGCCATTGTCGGTCATGTAGTTGGTGGCCGGGAAGCTCGGGAGCACCGCGTAACGGTTGAGGCCGGGCGATTCCGGCGTCGGGTCTGAGGCCGCCAGCACCTCGGTCGGGCGCTTGCCCCCGGCGGGGTCGTGGCGAAATGCGTCGCGGGCCGCGCCCTGGAGGATGGTGCCGAGGTAGAGTTCCGGATCGAGCCCGAACAGCGTCTTGGCCGCGGCCGTCTGCTGCGTCGTGTCGGAATTGGCGGCGTGGACGTTGTTGTTGAGCGAGGACAGGCCCTTGAACGGCCCCACCGCCTCGCGCCCGCTCCAGCTATAGGGCTCGCCGTAGGCGGAAAAGCTCGACGGGATCGAGGTCGGGTTGGTGATGCGGTCGGCCGACGAATCGAAGCTGCCCGGCGGCCAACTCGCCACCTGCACCTTGGCGGCGGCCTCGAATTTCTCCGGGTCCGGCAGCGCGACCTTGGCGCCGTCTTCTTGCGTGACGGTGCGGGTCGGGTCGCCTGGATGGGCGGCGAGGTCCATGTTGCCGTGCATGAAGTAGGCGCTGGCGTTCTTCGACAGGGCCATCAGCAGGCCGGCGTTGAGGTCGATGTTGGGCGCGCCCTCGACCACCTTGCCGGAGGCCGGATCGACCGCCGCGTGGCAGAGCGCGCAGGTGATGCCCATCCGCAGCGTGCCGCGGTCGTAGAAGGTGCGGATGCCGATGATGGCGGGCGAGCCCTTGGCGACGTCGAGCCCGGTCGGCACCTCCTCGCCCTTGCGCCACGTCCGGTCGCCGACGGTCATGTCGCGGCTCATGCGGACCTTGAGGTTGGTGGTGGCGCCGCCGCCGAGCGCGATCACCGCGCGGGCGACCTCGAACGGGCCGACGCCGCCGTCGAGCATCCCCATCACGTCGGACAGGAACACCTCGTTGCCGAAGGTTTCTTTGTAAAATGCCTCGCGCCCTCGCTGGACCAATGCCGCATCGATCGCGACCGCGCCCTTGTCGGGCGAGAGCGCGGCACGCCCTTCCGGCGTCGCCTTCATGCGCTCGGCCTCATCCGCGGCGACGCGGCGTCCGAGCAGGTCGTAGGCAGTGGTGAGCGCATAGCGATCCCGGTTCAGCACGTCGGCCTCGGCCGGCATCGGCGCGTAGCTGAAGCGGCTGAGCGCCCCCACAGTGAGCACGGCCCCGGCCGCGATCCCGGACATGACGACGACGCGCAGCGGCCAGCCCATGGATTTTCATCGACTCCAGACTTGCGACGGTCCGGCCGTCCGCCGACAACGATGCAGTGCGGAAATCGTTCGATCACGGCTAACAAATATTAGGCTGGCCTCAAGTCGGATCGGATCAAGATGCGCGGGGGCGATTATCTTGGTGCGCGATGTCGCAGGACTCGCGAGAGACCGTCGGGAACGTGGGGCGGAAGCGTCGAATCGCTAATCTATGTTGGCGCAGGCGCCGGACATTCGCGGGACAAAAGTTGCCGTGGGGGCATGCGCCCTTGCGCATGTCCGTGACCGCCACAGGACCTGATGCCTAAGACTGCCCTGACTGACGCCACCCTTTCGATGGGCGAGCCGCCCATCATCGCCCTCGACGTCCAGCACCGACTCGGTTCCCTGCTCGCCGAAGCCTATGCCCGAATGCCGGGCAGCCCGGCGACCGACGCGGACCGTTTCGGCGACCTGCTCGCCAAGCTCGGGACCGTCCTCGTCGCGCAGGAAGGGCGTGACGAGGAGTCGTTCCGCGCCGAGATCATCGCGATGACGCCGCGGCTCTACAATTTCGCGATGTCGCTGACCAAGAACCCGTCCGCCGCCGACGACCTCGTGCAGGACACCTTCCTGCGGGCGTGGCGCAGCCGGGCGCGCTTCACGGTGGGCACCAATCTCGGCGCGTGGCTGTTCACCATCATGCGCAACGCGTTCTACTCGCGCCACCGCAAGGAGGTGCGCGAGATCGCCGACAGCGACGGCGACTACGCCGACCGGCTGGCCGCCGCCCCCGAGCAATCCGGCCACGTCGATCTCCTCGACGCGCAGACGGCGCTGACCAAGCTGCCGCTGCCGATGCGGCAGGCGCTGATCCTCGTGGCCATCGAGAACCTCAGCTACGAGGAGGCCGCCACCGTGATGAACTGCCGGATCGGCACGGTGAAGAGCCGCGTCTGGCGCGCCCGCGAGCAGCTGGCGCAGATCCTCGGCTACGACGCCAACGATGTCGGCTCCGACAGCATGACGCTGTCGGCGGTGGGGAATCAGGCTTGGGTTTCGTGACGACGGAGTGACGAAAATTTCCCGCCGTCATTTCGGGGCTCGCCAAAGGCGAGAACCCGGACCCGAAGGGGCGCGCCGGAGGCGTGCAATCCACGACTGGCCGCGACGGTCCGACTTCAGCCGGGTATCCCGCATTACGGGTGGATTCCGGGTTCCGCTTCGCGGCCCCGGAATGACGGTGGGGAGGCTTCAGGCGCTCATCGGCAACTGCAGCCGCGGCAACCCCGAGCGCCGGGCCAGCCCGAACTCCTTGAGCGAGATCACCTCCACCGGCTCGTCCCGGCGCGCGACGACCACGCTGTTGTCGGGCACCGGGGTCCAGCTCTCGTGCTCCTTGTCGAGGGGCTCGGAGACCACCACCACGCCGTCGGCCGACTGGCGGTAGTACATGCTGTTGGCCGCATCGTTCGCAGCATAGCGGAAGGCGTAGAGGTCGCGCCCATCCGCCAAAGCCGCGGTGAAGCGGAACGGATGCCCGTCATCGATGCCGCCGACGAGGTCGGTTACCCGAGCCAGCGCGCGGGCCGTGGCGGTGATCGGGTCGCGGGGCTCAGGCGAGGCCATCAGGCCCTGGCCGAGGATCGCCAGGAACAGCGCTTCCGAATCGGTGGTGCCGGAGCGCGAGGGGTACAGCTCGTCCGGGATCAGCGCCTCGATCGGCCGGCGTAGCCGCGCCCAATCGCCGACATAGCCGTTGTGCATGAACAGCCACGGGCCGCAGGCGAAGGGGTGGCAGTTCGGCCGGGTGATCGGCGTGCCGGTCGCCGCCCGCACATGGGCGAAGAACAGGTGCGAGGTGAGATGGCGGCAGAGGTAGCGCAGGTTCTCGTCCGACCACGCCGGCTGGACCTCGCGGAACCGGCCGGGCTCGGGGTGGTCGCCGTACCAGCCGAGCCCAAACCCGTCGCCGTTGGTCGCGGCGGTCGATTCGAGCGCCTTGATGCTCTGCGAGACCAGCGAATGCGCCGGCTCGGTGATGTAGTGCTCCAGCGGGATCGTGCGGCCTCGATAGGCGATCCAGCGACACATCGATTCGGTGCTCCAGCCCGTGCGCGTTTCTTAGTCCCGGCGCATCGGCGACGATCGTGGAGAATCCGCGTCACCTTGAGCGCAATTCGGTGGCGTCGTCAGACCCCGTGCGATTGCAGCCACGCCTCCAGCAGCGCCACCTGCCACAGCTTGGAATTGCCCTTCGGCGTCAGCGTCCCATCGGGATCGGCCAACAGCTTGTCGACGTAGGCGCGGTTGAACAGCCCGCGCTCGCGCGCCACCGGCTTGTCGAGCACGTCGCGCACGAAATCCATGAACGGGCCGCGGATGTGCTTGAGCGCCGGGACCGGGAAGTAGCCCTTCGGCCGGTCGATCACCGCCGCCGGGACCACCTGACGGGCGGCTTCCTTGAGGATGTACTTGCCGCCGTCGCGCACCTTCAGCTCGGCCGGGATGCGGGCGGCGAGTTCGACCAGTTCGTGGTCGAGGAAGGGGACGCGCGCCTCCAGGCCGCAGGCCATGGTCATGTTGTCCACGCGCTTCACGGGGTCGTCCACCAGCATGATCTGCTGGTCGAGTTCCAGCGTCTTGTCGATGGCGCTCGCGCTCTTCGAGTCGCCGAAGAAGCGGGCGAGGTAGTCGCGGCTGTAATCGGCGCCGATCAGGTCGGGCGCGAGCGCTTCCTTCATCTCCGCATGGTCGCGGTCGTGGTAGGCGCGGGCGTAGTCGGCGACCGGATCGGTCGAGCTCATGAGCTTGGGGTACCAGTGATAGCCGCCGAACACCTCGTCGGCGCCCTGGCCGCTCTGGATCACCTTCACGTGCTTGGCGACCTCCTGCGACAGGAGCAGGAAGGCCACCGCGTCGTGGCTCATCTGCGGCTCGGCCATGGCGTGGATGGCGAGCGGCAGGGCTTCCAGCGTGCGCGAGCCGTCGACCACGAGCTTGGCGTGGTCGGTCTCGAATTCCTGGGCGATGATATCGGAATACTTGAACTCGTCGCCCTCGACGCCGTTCACCGCGTCGAACCCGACCGAGAAGGTCTTCAGGCCCTTCTGGCCGTTGCGGGCGAGCAGCGCGACGATGACCGAGGAATCGAGGCCGCCCGAGAGCAGCACCCCGGTCGGCACGTCGGCGATCTGGCGGCGGGCGACGGCTTGGCCCAGCGAATCGAGCACCGCCTCGCGCCAATCGGCCTCGCTCATGCCGCGGTCGGCGTCGCGCGGGCCGATGACCAGCGACCAGTAGGTTTCCTTCTTCTTCGTACCGTCCGGCTCCAGCGTCAGGATCGTCGCCGGATGGATTTTTCGCACACCTTTCAGGATGGTGAGCGGCGCCGGCACGCCCGCGTGCCAGCTCATGTAGTGGTGCAGGGCTTCCGGATCGATCGAAGTGTCCACGTCGCCAGCAGCCAACAAGGCCGGCAAGGACGAGGCGAAGCGGAAACGCTTGCCCGACTCCGAAAAATAGAGCGGCTTGATGCCGAGGCGGTCGCGGGCCAGCACGACGCGGCCGGAATCGCGCTCGTGCACCGCGAAGGCGAACATGCCGAGGAAGCGCTTCACGCAATCCTTGCCCCAGGCATGGTAGGATTTCAGCACGACTTCGGTGTCGCTGGTGGAGAAGAAGCGGTAGCCCTTCCCCTCCAATTCGGCGCGCAAGTCCTTATAATTGTAGATGCAGCCGTTGAAGACGACTGTCAGGCCGAGTTCGGGATCGACCATCGGCTGCTGGCCGGCCTCGGACAGGTCGATGATCTTGAGCCGGCAATGGCCGAACACCACCGCGCCCTGGCCGTGGATGCCCGAGGCGTCCGGCCCGCGCGGGCTCAGAACCGCCATCATGGCCCGCACCGCGCCGGCATCGGCCGCGCCGCCGTGGCTGATCTCTCCGCAGATTCCGCACATGCCGGGGGGTGGTCCTCGTCGTCTGGGGCTTTCGCCGACCTTGACCGGCAGAACGGGGGTAGGGCCAGCCCGTTCCCCGAAAGTCCGGAAAACTTCGCCGTCAGGGGCGGCGAAGCGATTTCCGAGCCAGCGCCGGATGGACGCGCAGCAGGGCGATCCCCACCGCCATCCAGGCCAGCACGACGAGGGGCCAGAGCGGGCCGGGCCAGCCGGGGAGGGGATAGAGGCTGTTGAACAGCGGCCAGGCGAGCATCAGGCTCCCGGCGAGCCCCACCGCGCACCAGCCCCAGGCCCCGGCGCGGGCGGCGAACACGGCCTGGGCGAGGCCGACGCCCATGTAGACGAGGATCAGCGCTAGCGTCGCGACGGTGGCGAAGGCCTCGCTGAAGGCGCGCGGGCTCACGAAGGTGCCGAAGCCGACGAGGAACACCAGCGTGAGCCCGCCGACGAAGCGCAGCGCCCGGGCCGGGACGCCGTGCACTGGATCGAGCCGGGCGAAGCTCTTGCCGATCCCGCGCGAGGCCAGCGCGTAGAGGACGCGGGCGGCGGCAGCCGCGGTGCCGAGCGCGCAGGCGAGCGAAGAAATGCCGGCCGCCGCGTCGAGGAAGATGCCGTAGCCGCGCGAGACGTAGCGGATCGCGAGCGTATCAAGCGGCGCCGGATCGCGGGCCAGCTCCGCGGTCCGGTCGAGGCCGTAGCCCAGCACCTGCGCGTAGGAGACGAGGCCGTAGAGCAGCGTCGCGACTGCCAGCGAGCCGAGGATCGCGACGGGAATCGCCCGGTGCGGGTCGCGGGTCTCTTCGGCGACGGTCGCCGCGCCCTCGAAGCCCGCGAGCGAGAGCACGGCGAAGACCATGCCGTAGCCGAGCCCCGACAGGCCCCGCTCCGGATCGGGCCGCAGCGGCGCGGCATCGAGCGGCACCTGCACGAGGATGACGATGGCGAGTGCCACGATCGCCAACACGGCCAGCGCCTCGATGACGAGCATCACGGTCGTGGCGAGCCGGATCTCGCGCCCGCCGAGCCCGATCACCGCGACCCCGCCGAGGAAGGCGAGGACGAGCCAGAGCCGCGGATGGTCGAGCCCGAGATGCGCCAGCGCGACCGCCAAAAAACCGCCGACCAGCGCCGTGGCGGAGGCCAGGAACGCGAGGTAGGCGAGCAGCAGCCCCCAGCCGGCGAGAAAGCCGAGCCGGTCGCCGAGCACCGCGCTCACGTAGGAGGCCGCCGAACCGGCGCTGGCGATGCGCCGACTGAAGGCGACGAAGGACAATCCGATCAGCGCCATCGCGGCCCCGCCGACGAGGAAGGCGAGGGGGGCTGCCTGCCCCGCGGCCTGCGCGGCGAGCGGCACGTTGAAGGCCATGGCCAGCGTCGGCGCGATGATCGCCAGCGACAGGACGAAGGCCTGGAAGGCCGAGAGGGTGGGGCGGAACGTCGTCATGGGCGACGAGGCTCGCAAGGACGGCGCCGTGGGGCAAGGTTGCATGGCTCGATTGTGACACGCACCGCCGCCGTCATTCCGGGGCCGCGCAGCGGAACCCGAAATCCACCCGTGATGCACCCTGTACGAAGCGTCGCGGCCAGTCGTGGATTCCGGGTTCGCTTCGCGCCCCGGAATGACGGTGAGGGTCGAATTCGTGGTTCCAAAAACAGATGAAGTCGATTGACGCGGGCTCTCACATCGCTTAATCCGCCCGCCTCACTTCGCGAGACAACCGGCAACGGAATCGACGATGCGCACGGGTCTTATCGTAACGGAAGCGCCACGGAACGGGCGGGCCTGATCGCAGGCCCGAAACACCCGGTCGGTGGCGCATGCAGGGTCCCTTCGGGGCCCTTTTTTGTTGCCGAAACCCAGACGCCCCGAGACATGCAGACAGCGTCACAAAAAACGGATTGATGGAGGAGTCGATGAGCGGCGAGGTCATGACCGGAGCCCAGATGGTCATCCGGGCGTTCCAGGATCAGGGCGTGGACACCCTGTTCGGCTATCCGGGCGGCGCGGTGCTCCCGATCTACGACGCGCTCTTCGACGAGACCACGATCAACCACGTGCTCGTGCGCCACGAGCAGGGCGCGGTCCACGCGGCGGAAGGCTATGCCCGCTCGTCGGGCAAGGTCGGCGTCGTCCTCGTCACGTCCGGCCCCGGCGCCACCAACATCGTCACGGGCCTGACCGACGCGATGCTGGATTCGATCCCGCTGGTCGCCGTCACGGGCCAGGTGCCGACGCACCTGATCGGCTCCGACGCATTCCAGGAATGCGACACGGTCGGCATCACCCGGCACTGCACGAAGCACAATTACCTCGTCAAATCGATCGAGGACCTGCCGCGCATCCTGCACGAGGCGTTCTACGTCGCGAGCCACGGACGGCCGGGCCCCGTCGTCGTCGACCTGCCCAAGGACATCCAGTTCGCCCGGGGCGTCTACAGCCGCCCGAGCGACAACGGCCACAAGACCTACAACCCGCCTGTCAAGGGTGATTCCGAAAAGATCCGCGCCGCCGTCGAACTGATGGCGGGCGCGCGCCGTCCGGTCTTCTACACCGGCGGCGGCGTCATCAATTCGGGGCCGCACGCCTCGAAGCTGCTGCGCGAGCTCGTTGCCGAGACGGGCTTCCCGGTCACGTCCACGCTGATGGGCCTGGGCGCCTTCCCGGCCTCGGACGACAAGTTCCTCGGGATGCTGGGCATGCACGGCACCTACGAGGCCAACCTCGCGATGCACGATTGCGACGTGATGATCTGCGTCGGCGCCCGCTTCGACGACCGCATCACCGGCCGCCTCGACGCCTTCGCGCCGCACTCGAAGAAGATCCACATCGACGTCGATGCCTCCTCGATCAACAAGGTCGTCAAGGTCGATGTCGGCATCCTCGGCGATTGCGCAGCGGTGCTGGAGGAGATGCTGGCGCAGTGGCGCGCGCTGCCCAAGCAACCCGACCAGAGCCGCCTGACCGACTGGTTCAACACGATCACCCGCTGGAAGGCGCGCGACTGCCTCGCCTATTGGCCCTCGGGCACGATCATCAAGCCGCAATACGCGGTGCAGCGGCTCTACGAGGCGTGCAAGGACCGCAAGACCTTCGTCACGACCGAGGTCGGCCAGCATCAGATGTGGGCGGCGCAGTACTTCAAGTTCGACGAGCCGAACCGCTGGATGACCTCCGGCGGCCTCGGCACCATGGGCTACGGCCTGCCCGCCGCCATCGGCACGCAGCTCGCCAACCCGGACGGGCTCGTCATCGACATCGCGGGCGAGGCATCGATCCTTATGAACATGCAGGAGCTGTCCACGGCGGTGCAGTATCGCCTGCCGGTCAAGATCTTCATCCTGAACAACGAGTACATGGGCATGGTGCGGCAGTGGCAGGAGCTGCTGCACGGCTCGCGCTACTCGCAGAGCTACTCGGAGAGCCTGCCGGACTTCGTGAAGCTGGCGGAAGCCTACGGCGCCAAGGGCATCCGCTGCGAGAAGCCGGGCGAGCTCGACGCGGCGATCAAGGAGATGCTCGACTACGACGGGCCGGTCATCTTCGACTGCGTCGTGGACAAGACCGAGAACTGCTTCCCGATGATCCCGTCGGGCAAGGCGCACAACGAGATGCTGCTGTCGGACTACCTCGGCGAGACCGGGGTCGAACTCGGCGACGTCATCTCGGCCGAGGGCAAGATGCTGGTCTGATCGCAGCCCCTCGCGAACGAGGGCGATCCGCCATGCACGGCTTGTCCCAGCCGGACGCCTCAGGGCGTCCGGCGCCGCCCGAGGGCTGCGGCGAGGCGGGCGCCGAGCCGCGGCTTCGGCAGCGCGTCGTGCCGACGCGGGTTGAGCCGCGGCACGGAGGCCGCGCGCTCGGCCGGCGACCACGCGGCGCGCTTGCGCAGGAGCACGAAGAACTCGTCCTCCCGCGCCCGCGTCGGCTCCAGCGCCGCGCATTCGAACGGCAGCAGGCCGAGATCCAGCACCTCTTCGAGCACGACCGCGAAGCTGAACGGCGTGAAGACCGAGCAGTGCACGTCGGTGTAGCTGCCGTCGCGGGCGATCCGCTCGACCGCCTCGAACGCCGCGGCCGGGCCGCCGGTCAACGGCCGCATCGCCACGGGGCGGCCCTGCCAGACCGCGGCGCGGTCGATCGCGGAGGCGCGGGCGAAATGCTCGTAGACGATCCCGAGCGGCGGCCGGCGCAGGCCGGCCAGACGCGCGGCGACGAGCGCGCCGACGCTGGTGGGGCTGCGGAAGTGGTCGAAGGTGAAGCGCTTGTCCGGCACGATCAGGCAGAACACGCCGCCCTCGCGCAGGACGCTGGCCGCTTCCGCGAGCCAGCCGAGCGGGTCGGGGATGTGCTCGACGACGTGCGAGGCGACGATGTAATCGACCGGGCCGCGCGCCCCCAAAGCCGCGGGCAACCCGCCTTCGCCGAGCACGATGTCTACGGGGACGATGCCGTCGATGCCCGCGGGCCCCAGCGTCGGATGCTGGCGGTAATGGTGCCGCAGGGCGTCGGTCGGCATGTGGTCGGCGTAGAGCACGTCACCATCGCTCTTGAGGACGAGCGGGTGGGCGAGGGGGCCGATCTCGACGCCGGTTCGTCCGCGCGGCAGGACGAGATTCAAGACACGCTGGCGCCGATCCATGGCGGGGCCGGTATCACGCCGCCGGGAGGCGGGTCCAGCATCAAGCACCGCCGTCGATCCGGGCGATGGTGCCGTATTCCGGGCGCAAAGAGCGCCCCGCGAAGCGGCCTCGGCGCAAGCCGAGGCGTCTAGCGAAGCGAGAAGCCTAAGGTCGCGGATGCGACCGCCGGCGCTTGAGGCCGGAGTAAAGAGAAAGACGAGGAACGCGCCCATGAACGCCATGAACACCCACTACCCCGAGCCCACCCGGATCGAGCCGGTCAACCGCCACACCCTCGCGGTGATCGTGGACAACGAGCCCGGCGCGCTCGCCCGCATCGCTGGCCTGTTCTCGGGCCGCGGCTACAACATCGAGAGCCTGACCGTCTCCGAGACGGAAGAGGCGCGCCACATCTCGCGCATCACCATCGTGACCGCCGGCACCAACGCGGTGATCGACCAGATCAAGGCGCAGCTCGACCGGCTCGTCCCGGTCCACCGCGTCGTCGACCTGACGCTTCAGGGGCAGGCGCTGGAGCGCGAGCTATGCCTCGTGAAGGTCGTCGGCCTTGGCGAGCACCGCAGCGAGGCGCTGCGCCTGGCCGCCGCTTTCGGTGCCCGGACCCTCGACGCGACGCTCAATTCCTTCGTGTTCGAGCTGACCGGCTCGACCGAGGAGATCGACCGCTTCATCCGGCTGCTGACCGTGATCGGCCTCGTGGAGATCTCCCGCACCGGCATCGCTGCGATGGCGCGTGGTTCGGAGCCGCTGTAGGGCCCTGTGCGCCGGCTCCGGCGACCGCATCAAACACCACCGTCATTCCGGGGCGCCGCAGGCGAACCCGGAATCCACGACTGGCCGCGACGCATCGTTCAGCGTCGCATCACGGGTGGATTCCGGGTTCCGCTACGCGGCCCCGGAATGACGGCGGGGAGGATCGGCAGGGTATCCGTCGGCGATCCGCCGCGCCTCAGCCGGCCGCCTTTCCCAGATGCAGATAACTCGGGTCGAACTCCGCCGCCTCGCTCAGGCCGTCCCAGTCGTGGATGGTCAGCATGCGGTTCTGGAGGGTGATGAGGCCGGCCCGGCGCAGGGCGCCGAGCGTCCGGGTGATGTGGACCGAGGTCAGGCCCATCGCGTCGGCGAGGTCGGTCTGCCGCAGCGGCATCGGCGAGTGGCGCGATTCGGCCAAGCCCACCGCGCGCTGGCGCAGATGCAGTTCGCAGAAGAGGTGCGCGGTGCGGCCATAGGCCGAGCGCCGGCCCATGGCGGTGACCCAGCCGCGGAACAGGGCCGCGTCGATCATCGTCTCGCGCCAGAGGATCGCGGCGAGGTCGGGCAGGCGGGCGGTCTGCTCGCGCAGGACCTCGTGCGGGATCATCGCGACCGTGCAGGGCGTCACCGCCGCGAGGCTGTGGTCCATCACGCCGAGATGGAGGCTCTGCAGGTCCGGCATGTCGCCCGCGACGTGGAAGGCGATGATCTGGCGCCCGCCGCCGGGCAGGAGCTTGAAGCGGCACAGCCAGCCCTCGATCAAAGCGGCGCAGTGGCCGGGCCGGTCGCCGTCGCGGATGATGTCCTGGCTGGGCTCGAAACTCTTCAGCGTGAACGGCAGCTCGCTCAACGCACGGATCACCCTGTCCGAGGGGTCTGCCGTGCTCTTCAATCGGCGGATGAGGGGCTGCACGATAGGGTCAGACGTCACGGACATGAGGCGTTGAGGGCGGATACTCGACGGATGGGCTGCGGCAAAGACCGTGACCGGTCGTGAGCTTTGCGCGATCGTCCCGGCCTTGAGAAGCCGGATCGGCCCGCGCCCACAGGCGGCGACGGCTCAGGTCGGCTGGCTGACCCGGAAATCGAGGTGGAACAGCACGCGCCGCGCCTCGTCGGTGGCTTCGAGGTGCCAGGAATCGCCGAAGCCGAGACGGTGGCCGCATTCCTCCAGCAGGGCGCCGGCATAGCGGATCGCCATGCACCGGGCGGTGTCGAGATCGGGCAGGTCGGTGCCCTCGTCGTCCTGGAGGTTCGTACCGTCCTGCACGTTGAAGAAGTAGCGGGGCATGGGCGCTTCCTGCGGGCGCGTCGTGGCAAGCGCGAGGGGTGCCCGCGCGCTCCATCTGCCGGGCAATTAAATGGCGCGCAAGTCATTTTTACGGCGCGATCGCGACATCACACCGGGAACTCACAGCGCGAACCGCACCCCGGTCATCGCCTCCGACATCGCCCAGAGCCGCGCGGCGTCCGCTTCGTCGCTCGCATGCGGGAAGATGCGGGCGGGCTTCGGGGCGCCGCGGGCCTCGCGCAGGCCGTCGGGGCCGTAATAGCCGCCGCCGCGGGCCTCCGGCGCGGTGGCGGCGTAGAGCGTCGGCAGGGCGCCGCGCGACGCCGCCTGGCCGACGAGGGCGAACAGGAAGCGCCCAACAGCCTGCTGGAACGCCTCGGCCCGGTCGCCGCGGCGAAAGACGTCGGTGAGCGCCAGCCCCGGATGGGCGGCGAGCGCCCGCTCCGGCCGGCCGGCGCGACGCAGGCGCCGCTCCAGTTCGAGGGCGAACATCAGCATTGCCAGCTTGGTCTGGCGGTAGGCCTTCTGCGGGCCGTAGCCGGCGCGCCAATGCGGATCATCGAACCGGATTTTTCCGCTGCGATGGGCGAGGCTCGCAACAGTGACGATGCGGGTGTCGGGGGAGGGGCAAAGCATCGGCAGCAGCAGGCCGGTGAGGGCGAAGTGGCCGAGATAGTTCGTGGCGAGCTGGCGCTCGAACCCGTCCTCGCTCTCTTCCCGCGTCGGCACCGCGGCGATGCCGGCGTTGAGGATCAGGAGGTCGAGGCTCTCGCCCTCCTTGCGCAGGGTCTCGGCGCAGGCGCGCACGCTGGCGAGGCGGGCGGTGTCGATCTCGCGCACCGTGAGGTCCGCGCGGGGATGAACCTCAGTGATCGCCTCTGCCGTGCGCGCGCCCTTGGCGGGGTCGCGCACCGCCAGCACCACCCGCGCGCCCGCACCCGCGAGCGCCAGGGCGGTCTCGTAGCCGATGCCGGAACTCGCCCCCGTCACCAGGGCGACGCGGCCCGCCTGCGGGGGGATGTCGGCGCTCGTCCAATCGCGGTCGGCCATCGGACGTCCTCCTGTTCTGCGTATCCGCCACCGAGACGGGCCGATCTTCAGGGGATAACCCGCCCCGCGCCGGGCGAATTGGTCTTCCCCGTCGCTTTCGTGCTAATCCGTTGGGCGTCCCGACGATCCTGTCCGCGGACCGCTGCCGCCCGTGGCGTGGTGCCTCCCCGCCGGGCCGCCGCCTGCCGACGCTTCACACGCGGCACGACCCTCATCGAAAGACCCTTTCATGAGCGACGACACAGACGCCAAGACCCGCGCCGCCGAGCGCGCGGAGCGGTCCGAGCGCATGGCGCGCGAAGGGGCGCAGGCGATGGCCGAGCACCTCGCCTCCGTCAAGGCCGTGGACGAACGCACCGTGCGCCTGCGGGCGCTGCGCCTCGCCAAGGAGGCCGAGGAGGCCGCCGCCAAGGCCGCCGAGCCGCCGCCCCCGCCCAAGCGCAGCCGCAAGAAGGTCGCGGGCTGACATGGCCATGGACCGCAGCCGCCGCCCGAGCGACCCGCGTCAGGCCGCCGAGGCCGCGTTCAAGGCCGTGACCCGGAAGACGCCCGAGGCGCCCCCGGCTCCGCCCGCGCCGGTGGCCATCCCCGGCGCGCGCGAGAGCGTGTCCCTGCGCATCGACCGGGCCGTGCTGGAGCATTTCCAGAAGGACGGCCCGGGCTGGCAGGACCGCATCAACGCCGCCCTGAAGGCGGCTGCGGGTCTCTGAAGCATCGGCCCAAAAGGTGGTTGCCGGCTTTTGGAAAAAGCCGATGCGATGAGACGATTTAGGCGAGCGCGCGCTCCAGTTCGCCCTTGCTCATCTTCGAGCGGCCGGGAATGTCCTGCTTGCGCGCCCGGCCCATCAACTCCGCCTTGGTCGTGCCGCCGCGGTCGGCCGTCTTCCCCGACTTGCCGCCGGTCTTGCGGGCCGAGGCGGCCTTCTCGGCGACGTCCGCGGGCTGCTTCGAGTGCTGCTTGCCCTTGGCGCTGTCGGCGCGCTTCTTTTCGGTCGAGCGCTTGTACTCGGAATCCGAGAGC
The DNA here is from genome assembly GCF_038442325.1 of Methylorubrum subtropicum. Taxonomy (NCBI): domain Bacteria; kingdom Pseudomonadati; phylum Pseudomonadota; class Alphaproteobacteria; order Hyphomicrobiales; family Methylobacteriaceae; genus Methylorubrum; species Methylorubrum subtropicum. The sequence goes on from NZ_JBBXMW010000004.1 coordinate 290,299, forward strand.
TTTTCGCGGGCCTTCTTGGGCAGGTAGCGCTCGCCGGTCTTGCCGCTCTCCTTGCCCGACTTCGTGCCCCACTCCTCGTCGGTCCACTGCTTGAGGCTGTTGTCGTCGGTCTTCTTGCCCTCGTAGCCGCCGCCCTCCTTCTTGTATTCGGAGGTCGCCATCTGCGCCTTGCGGGCCGACCATTGGCCGGGCTTGCCGCCCTTGGAGGATTTCGTGACCTCCTTCTTCACCTTGTCCCACAGCTTCGGGTCGGTTTTCTTCGCGCTCTCGGCCATCATCGGTCTCCGGGTCGGATCATCGATATTCGGCTGTCAACAGGAGGCCGTAGGGACGGTTCCGCGCCGGCCCCTCCGCGGCAGTGGACAGGCCGGGCGTCACAGGCGTTGACAGGCGCGCGCGGAGCTTCCACCTGCGCGGCCAGCAGATGAGGCGGCCGGACACCCGGCCGAGCGAGGATCGCGATGTCGCAGGCGAGCAAGCCGAAGGTGTTCATCGACGGCGAGGCCGGCACGACCGGTCTCGGCATCCGCGAGCGTCTGGAGCGCGACGGCCGCGTCACCGTGGTCAGCATCCCGCACGAGAGCCGCAAGGACCCGAGCGCCAAGCGGGCGATCCTCGAAAGCGTCGATCTCGCGGTGCTGTGCCTGCCCGACGATGCCTCGCGCGAGACCGCGCAGCTCGCCGACGCGCTGCCCCAGGGCGGCCCGAAGCTGCTCGATGCGAGCACCGCGCACCGCGTCGCGGAAGGCTGGGCCTACGGCTTCGCCGAGCTGACCCGCGATCAGGCCGGGATCATCCGCGCCGCCCGCCGGGTCGCCAATCCCGGCTGCTACCCGACCGGGGCCATCGCCCTGCTGCGCCCGCTCATCGAGGCCGGGCTGATCGCGCCCGACACGGCGATCAGCGTCAACGCGGTGAGCGGCTATAGCGGCGGCGGCAAGGGCATGATCGAGGCCTACGAGGCCGGCCGCGCCCCGGCCTTCGAGCTCTACGGCCTCGGCTTCGGTCACAAGCACCTGCCCGAGTTGCAGACCTATGCCGGCCTGACGCGGCGGCCGATCTTCATCCCCTCGGTCGGCAATTTCCGCCAGGGCATGCTGGTCAGCATCCCGCTCCATCTCGACGCGCTCCCCGCCCGCCCGGCGCCGGGCGATCTGGAGGCCGCGCTGAGCGCGTGGTACGCCGGTTCGGATCAGGTTCGGGTGGTGCCCGGCGCCGAGGACGGCGCCCACCGTGAGCGGATCGAGCCCGAGGCGCTCAACGACACCGACCGGCTCGAACTGCGGGTGTTCGGCTCCGACAGCCACCGCCAGGCCGTGCTCGTCGCCCGCCTCGACAACCTCGGCAAGGGTGCATCGGGCGCCGCGGTACAGAACCTGGGGCTGATGCTCGGACTCGATTGAGCGGGGGCTCTCTCCACTCGATCGCTGTCGATCTCCGCCGTCGTTGCGAGGTGGAACCGAAGCCATCCGGAGCGCCGCACGTTTTGGATGGATCGTGCGGGCGAACATGCTGTTCGGACACACTCGCTTCATCCGTCCACGGGGCGCTCTGGATCGCGTCCGTTTCGCCTCGCCATGACGGGGTGAGGTGGATTCGCCGACGCGACACGTCGGAACACGTCGCCCCGTCCGCGGCCGGCGTCCGACCGTCGTCCCGGGCCGCCCGGCTCCGTGCGCTCGCCCGACGCGACCGCACCGCAAAACCTTTCCCGGGAAATCCACAGAAAATACGTAAGCATGCGGCAGCCTGCCGCATATCGGTGCGTGTATCGCCGCGATGCGGTCAGGCATCCGCACCCGACGCCGTGCCGTGATCGCCCGGCCGCGCAGCCAATCGGCCGCGGATTTTCAAGTCGTTGAGAAATCGCGTCTTTTTCCGAACGCAACCGATCCGTCTTAACATTTGCAATATTCGCGCTCGCTGCCGATCTCTCCTGACCGGGCATACGAGATATCGCCGAATACACCTCCACGGCTCTTCAGCCCAGCACGACTCAGGTCAGATACACCCCTCCGCCTCGATTTCCCTGGTCATACAACCGCGCCAGCAACGCCGAACTGACTTGCTCTGCGCCGATGCTGAGCTTACCGTCATTCAAGTAATCCCTCCGACCGAGAAGACAGCGCCATGGACACCACCGAACAGGATGCGGAAACCGCGCGCCTCATCACGTTGGCCGCGGATGTCGTCTCGGCCTATGTCAGCAACAATCACGTCCAGAGCGCCGACCTGCCGCGCCTGATCGGCGACGTGCACGAGGCGATCCGCTCGGTCACGGTCAGCGCCAAGCCCGCCGACAGCGGCCCGCCCAAGGCGACGCCGCAGGAGATCCGCAAGTCGATCAGCCACGACTTCCTGATCTCGTTCGAGGACGGCAAGCCGTACAAGACGCTGCGCCGCCACCTGACCCTGCGCGGCCTGTCGCCCGAGGCCTACCGGGCCAAGTGGGGTCTGCCGAACGACTACCCGATGACCTCGGCGAGCTATTCCGAGCAGCGCTCCGAACTCGCCCGCGCGCTCGGCCTCGGCCAGCAGCGCCGCCGCCCCGACGGCGAGACCGTCTCCGAGGCGCCCGCCGCCGAGCCGGAGGCCGAAGAGGCCGCCCCGGCCAAGAAGCCCCGCGCCCCGCGGAAGAAGAAAGAGGCTTGAGGCTCGGATCGTCGGGATCGATCCGGCCTTAAGCTGTCGTTTCTCCTATCCTCACCCTCATCCTGAGGTGCGAAGCGTAGCGAAGCCTCGAAGGAGGGCTCCATGGATCGCGCGATCCGCTGGAGCCCTCCTTCGAGGCCCGCTACGCGGGCACCTCAGGATGAGGGGTTGGGTGGGAAAACGGGCGTTCAGCCCGGCCGGCGCGTCGGCGTGAGTCGCACGCCCGGCGCCGGACGTTCCAGCAGCACCTCGCGGCGGAAGCGGACCAGCCGGGCCGGGCGCCCGGCATTGCCGCTCGTCACGTCCTCGGTCTCCTCGACGAGGCCCTGCTGCGCCACGAGGCGGCGGAAATTCTGCTTGTGCAGCCGCGTGCCCGACAGCGCCTCGACCGTGCGCTGGAGCTGGAGCAGGGTGAAGGCGGGCGGCATCAGCTCGAACACCACCGGGCGATACTTGATCTTGCCGCGCAGCCGCCCGATCGCGGTGGCGAGCACCCGGCGATGGTCGAGCGCCATCGGCTGGCCGGTCACGGCCGCATCGTCCGGCACCGCCGCGCCGGCCTGCCCGCGCGCCTCCGGGATCAGCCCGGCCTCGAACAGAAGCTCGTAGCGCTCCAGCACCCGCTCCTCGTTCCAGGCGCCGCCCAGACCGAAACTGAGGCCGACCCGGTCCTCGCGCAGGCGCCGCAGCTTGGCATCCGAGCCCTTGGCGACCCAGTCCATCAGCCGCGGCTCGATCGCGGCCAGCGCCTCGGGGCGGCCCTCGCGAAAATCCTCCCAGGGCAGGTAGCGGTACCAGTTGCGCCACGCGGCTTCCGCGAGGCCGGCCGGGCGCAGCTCGCGCACCAGGGCGAGATAGGCGACCGACAGCAGGTGGACGCCGCGCCCGCCGCCGTCGCGGTCGCGGTCGCCGAAGGTGTAGAGCTGCTCGACATAGCCGAGGCGCTGGTGGGTCTGCTGCTCGACCCAGGCGCGCAGGCCCCGCTCCAGGGTGGCGTGCTCGGGCACGAGCGGACCGGCCGGCAGGGCGGTGCTGCGGCCAGCGGCCTGACCCGCCGCCTGCACGGTCAGCGCCCGCGGCTCGCCGTCGGTGGCCGCGACGATGACGGCGACGAGCCCCACCGTCGAGGCGTTGGCGGCGCGATCAGAACCCTCCGCGGCGAGGGCGGCCACACCCGGTTCGGCCGTGCTCATCCCTCGGCCCCGATATCTCCGACAGCCCCGGATCGTCCGAGGCGCCCCGCTCATGCCGGATCGGGACCGGCACCGTCAACGTGAGGAGCGGCGGTGCCGATCGAACCGGACAAGTGCCTGATCGACAGGCGGGACACGGCGGGTCCATGCTCCTCGCGATCGGAGGCAAGAGCACGATGGACGACCGAGATGACGAAATCCTCCAGGCGCTCGCCTGGATGGTCGATCAGTACCTGTCCCGCGGAGACGGCAGCTTGGACAACGACGCCATGTCGGCCGGAGAGTTGGCGATGGAGGTTCTCGCGAACCGCAGCTTGGTCGAGCTCGAAAACTCCCGCATCGGCCGATGGACGCAGGCCGGACGGGATTTCCTGGCCGTGGACTGATCGTTTCCTTCACGGAAAGCTCCTTCCGGCGAACGGTGGCGGCGCAAGACTGCGCCGATCCGCCTAATGCACCGGCCCGCCTGTGCCGCGCAGGCGGCGGGCGACCTCGTGGCCGACCTCTGTGGCGACCTCATCGACGAGGCGGGCGAGCGGCGGGTTGCGCAGGCCTGCCACCAGCCCCTTCATCGCGACGGCGTGGTCGGCGAGGCGGTTGGCGCGGCGCTGGTCGCGCCAGTCCGCTGGGCCATCGGCGCGGCCCTCGGTCAGGTCGAAGGCGAGGCCTTGCGTCGCCCGCGCGCCCGACGCCGGGTCGCGGGCGCAGCGGCCCATCAGCCGGAGCCAGCGCGGCCCGCCGGGGCCGGGGCGTGTGCGGAACTCCGCCTCGAACGGGCAGCCGTCCTGGCCCGCCGCCCGCAGCACGTTCTCCAGTCGCAGTGCGTCTTCCGGCTCGATCCGGGCGAGCGCCACGCCCAGCGGCGCGCCCGTGGTCTCCGCCTCGGACAGCGACAGCAGGCGCGCAAGGGCGGGCGCGAGGGCGAGCCGGTCGGTGTCCGGATCGTGCGCCCAGGCGCCGATGCAGGCGGAATGGACGAACGCCGTCGCGAAATCGGGATGGAAATCGGCCATGACGTCACCGGAACGATACGGACGTGCGGGTACGCCGCACGGAGCCCGAGGCCCCGCCCGTCCGACGAAGAAACTTGAGGTAAATTCAAGCGGTCGAATCCGCCCGCTAAAAACCTTAGCGTCATATGATATCTCGCGTAAAGCGTTCAGTGCGCGAGGCCAGTTGTATCAACTTGAAGTATGATTCCGCCGCGGGCCGCGGGACCGGCGCTCTTAACGGCCGGTTAACCATGTTGGGATGAGATCGCGGATCAGGGCATCCCGGCATCACAGGACGGACACGTCCGGGCCGGCCCCCGCCAGGGGCTTCACGATGAAAGCGATCACGTTCGTCACGCAGAAGGGCGGCAGCGGCAAGAGCACGCTGTGCATCTCACTGGCGGTCGCCGCCCAGGAGGCGGGCCACAGCGTCTGCATCCTGGAGATGGACCGTCAGGCCACCATCACCGACTGGCTCGACCACCGCACCGCCGAGGGGCCGGAGGTCGCCCAGATCGACGCGACCCAGATCGACGCCGTGATGGAGCGGCTGGCCGAGTCGGCCTTTGACTACGTCTTCATCGACACGCCCGGCGTCGATTCCACCGGCACGCTCTCGGCGATCCGCGCGGCCGACCTCTGCATCATCCCCTGCCGCCCGACCCCTGCGGACCTGCGCGCGTTCAAGCCGACGCTCGCGGCGGTCTACCGGCTGGAGAAGAAGTTCGCCTTCGTGCTGAACCAGACCCCGCCGCGCTCCTACCGCATCCGCGACGCGGCCGATGGGCTCGCGGTGCTCGGCATCCTGCCCGACGTCAACGTCGTCGCCCGCACCGACCATCAGGACGCCATCGGCGTCGGCCAGGGGGTGACCGAGTTTAACCCGAAGGGCCAGGCTGCGGGCGAGGTGCGTCGCCTCTGGAGCTGGATCGAGCGGCGGATGCAGGCGGCGCGCCCGCTGACGGGCCGGATGAAGGCGGCGGGCGGCCATGTCCAGGCCGCCTAAGCTCAGCCTCGCCTCGATCGTCGCGGAGGCGACCCCGAAGCCGGTCCGCCCGCCGAGCGCCGAGATCGTCACCCTCGACCGCGCGGCGGCCCCGCCCGCGGCGGCTGCCGGCACGCTCAAGCAGCGCGCCAAGCAGATGTCGGTCTATCTCGAACCGCCGGTCTACGACCAGCTGCGCGACTTGGCCTACGCCGAGCGCACCAAGATGCACGGCCTGATGCTGGAGGCGCTCGACCTGCTGTTCAAGCAGCGCGGGGCACGCTCGATCGAGCAAATCCTGGGGGAGAAGCCGCGCTGACGGGGGAGGGGCCTCGCCCTTCTCGCCCGGATTCTTTCGTCTGAGAAGGGCGACACGCGACGGCGTCCGCCCCACGCCTTCATTGCGAGGCGAAGCCGAAGCAATCCAGGGCGCGCGGTACCCGGAAAGCGCGAGACCGTGCCGACGAAACGGCTCGCGCGTGACTCCTCCGGAGCCTGCGGAGCGCTGGATTGCTTCGGCTCCGCCTCGCAATGACGGGGAGGCGCGGGGCCGGCGCGTCCACACCGTACCGTCCTGAGTGCCGCGTCGACCGACGCTGGCCCGAAACAGCTCACGAACCGTTGCAAAACTCCGGCACCGCCGGGCTTTTCCCAACCGCCGCAACCCGTTGTCCCCACCTTCCCGCGGACCCCGCCCGCTTCCGCCCCGTCCGTTCAGCCTTCCTTTACCGCGTCCGGACGATCCTCTGGGGACGGTCGGGCGCGTGATGTCCAGCCGTGAGCGTGATCCCGACGGCCCCGCTTCCTGCGGTCGGAGGGAGCCCTGTGGCGTAGAGCGGGAAGCGGGCGGGCAACATGGCGGGTGTCAGGACGGCCGGATTCCTTCCGGCGCAGCGTTCCCTGCTGGGTTCCTTGCCCGCTGGGCGCCTGCTCGCGGCCTGCGCGGTGGCGCTGCTCGCCGCCAACTGCGCCAACAAGCCCCCGCAATTCGCCGGCGCGGCCCCGTCCTCGGGCAACGGCATCGATCCGAAATACGGCGTGCGGGCGAGCCGGCGCGTCTACAACGAGGGCGACACGATCCCGAAAGGGGGCGGGCGCCGCTTCTCGGGCAAGCCCTACGTCGTGGCCGGCAAGACCTACGTGCCGCGCGAGGACGCCCGCGGCTATGTCCGCGAGGGGCTGGCCTCGTGGTACGGCAGCGCTTTCCACGGCCGCGTGACGGCCAACGGCGAGGTGTTCGACCGCAACTCCATCGCCGCCGCCCACCCGACCCTGCCGCTGCCGAGCTACGTCCGGGTGACGAACCTCGACAACGGCTACTCGATGATGCTGCGCGTCAACGACCGCGGCCCCTACCACGCCGGCCGCGTCATGGACGTGTCGGAGGAAGCCGCCCGCGCCCTCAACTTCCACCGCCGCGGCACCGCGCGGGTGCGCATCGAATACGCCGGCAAGGCCTCGATCGCCGGCAGCGACGACCGCAAGCTGCTGGCGACGCTGCGCACCGACGGCAGCCCCGCCTCGATCGGCCGCGCGCCGGTGATGATGGCCGATCTCGGCCCCTCCGAGCCCGAGGCCGCCCCCGAGCGGTTCGAGCGCCCGACCCGCGCGCTCGCGTTCAAGCCCGCCGAGGAGCGCGACGACGCGCCCGAGGCCGCCCCCGCCCCGCGCCCGGCCCGGCCCGCGCCGCTCATGCTGGCGAGCGCGGCCAACGTCGCCGTGCCGGCCGCCGTGCAGCCGACCGCCGCCCGCGCCGCCCCGTTCCGGCACGTGGCCGCGGCGCCCCCCGTCGCCCCGGCGGCCCGCGAGCCGCACCGGGCGATGACCGAGACGAAGAACGGGGCGCCCGCCGGCCATCGCGACGCCCCCTTACGCCTCGCCCCGCCGCCGCTGCGGCTGGCCGCCGCCCCGCTCAAGGTGACGCCGCCCGCCGTCCCGGTGCGCGCGACGACCGTGGCCGCCAAGGCGCCGGCCCGCCCCGCGGCGCCGGAGCCCGCCTCGAAGATGGCGGCGATGCCGTCCTCCTCGAAGCTCGCCATCGCCCGCCTCGCCGCCGTTTCCGCCGGACCGGCCAAGCCCGCGGCCCCCGCCGCCGCACCGGCCAAGGCGCCGGCGAAGACCTCGGCGCGCTCGAAGGTGGCAGGCGTCTACTGACCGCCCGCCGGGCGCGCGGGACCGCCCGCGCTCATCCCATCCTCCCCCTCATCCTGAGGTGCAGCAGCGAAGCGGAGGCCTCGAAGGAGGGCTCCAGGGATCGCTGAGCGAGCTGGAACCCTCCTTCGAGGCCCGCTGACGCGGGCGCCTCAGGATGAGGGGGGTTGGGTGGGATGGGCCTGTCACGCCCTGGGCCAGCTACACCCAAAAAGAATCAGACCGACGCCGCCCACCGGCTCTGACGGCGCTCGACCATCGTGCAGACGAAGCGCGCGAGCGCCGAGAGGCTGCGGCGCGGGTCGCGGTCGATGCCCTGCCAGACCGCTTCGAGGGCGACGACGCGCTCGCTCGGCTTGCGGTAGGCGCGCTCCATCTCGTCCAGGGCGTGATCGAGCCGGGCGGCGAGAGTGCCGTCGGGCGCCGCCACGAGGCGATCGACTTGCTGAAGGCAGAGGCTCACGGGCGTCATGCGACTCTCGTAGGGCTTGCGGCGGCGAAGTCGAGCTTCGGCCGCCGGCTCTCCCACATACCGCAATGCACAATCCGCAGGGCTCACAAGCCCGAGAGGCGGGGGAAGCGGCGGTTCAGGCCACCGCCGACGCCGCCTCGAACCGGGCGCGGACCTCGGCGACGTCGAAGGGTTTTGGCTGGGTCAGGCGCGCGAGCGCCGCTTCAGCCCGGCGGGCGGCCTCGCCCGAGAGCCACGGCGTTCCCTCGACGACGCCCTGCATCTCGTCCATGCGGCCGTTGCAGTGGAGGACGACGTCGATCCCGGCCGCGCACGCCGCCTCGGCGCGCGCGCGGAACGGCCCCTGGAGGGCGTGCATCGACAGGTCGTCGGTCATCAGCAGGCCGTCGAAGCCGATCTCTTGCCGGACGATCTCGCGGATCACCGTCGGCGACAGGGTGGCGGGGCGCTCCGGGTCGATCGCCGTGAACACCACGTGCGCGCTCATGGCGAGCGGCAGGTCGGCCAGCGCCCGGAAGGGGCGGAAGTCGCTGTCGGCGAGCTGCGCCCGGTCGGCGGCGACCTCGGGCAGGGCGAGATGGCTGTCGCAGGTGGCCCGCCCATGGCCGGGCATGTGCTTGATCACCGGCAGCACGCCGCCGGCCATGAGGCCCTCGGCGACAGCCCTGCCCGTCGCGATCACGGTTTCGGGATCGGTGCCGAACGCCCGGTCGCCGACGATGTCGTCGGAGCCCGCCACCGGCACGTCGAGCATCGGCGCGCAATCGACGTTGATGCCGACCTCATGAAGATCGTGGGCCATCAGCCGGGCGCCGAGCCGGGCGAGGTCGAGCGGCAGAGCGCCGACACGGCGGCCGGAGGGGTATTTCGGCCAGTGCGGCGGGCCCATGCGCTGCACCCGCCCGCCCTCCTGATCGATCAGGATCGGGGCATCCGACCGGCCGACCGTGTCGCGCAGGGCGGCGGTGAGGGAGCGCACCTCGTCGGGCGTGCCGATGTTGCGCTTGAACAGGATGAAGCCCCAGGGCCGCACGTCGCGGAAGAAGATGGTCTCGTCCGGGGTGAGGGTCGTGCCGGAGCAGCCGAGGATGACGGCGCGGGCGTCGGGGGGCAGGGGCATGGGGCCGGCGTCCTGGGGCGAGCAAGAAAGAATGACGCCGTCGCGCTCGTGCGAAACCGGGTTCCGGGATCGCTGCGCCGCCCGAGGCGGGCGCCTCTCCTCCCCCTTGCGGGGAGGAGATGGAGGTGGGGGTGGTTCAGGATGAGGCGGTGCGGTGCCTTCTGCACCACCCCCACCCCTGCCCCTCCCCGCAAGGGGGAGGGGACGCGCTCGTCATACCGATCAGCGATCAGAAAATCAGTTCTTCGCCACGAAGCACTGGCCGCCCGCGCCCTGCAGCTCGGTGCAGAGGCTCGACGCCTCGTTCTTGGCCAGCGGCCCGACGCGGACGCGGTAGATCGTCTTGCCGTTGACCTCGGCCTGACGGATCAGCTCGGGCTTGCCGGAAAGCTGGCTGTACTTGGACTGCATCTGCCGGAACGCGGCGCGGGCCTCGCTCTCGCTGCCGCGCACGCCGAGCTGGACCGAGAAGCCGCCGACGCTGGCCTGCGACGCGGCGGGCGCGGCATCGACCACCGGCTCGGCCGGGGTGCTGGCGGTGGTCTCGACCGAGGCGACGCGCTGCGGTGCCTTGCGCGGGGCGGGCGCGGGGGCCGGCTCGGCCTGGGCCGGCGTGGCGGCGTCGGCGACCGGCATCGGCGCGGCGCTGGCGAGCGTGCGCGCGGGCCGGCGCGGGGTCGCGGCGGGGGTCGAGCCGCCCGCGGCCTCGGGCAGGGTCATGGTCGGGATCGGCGAGGTCGGCCCCGCGGTCTCGGAACCCACGGGCGAGACGGCCTGGGCGGCGGCCTGCGCCGGGGTCGGCGTGTCGGGCTTGACCGCGACGGTGCGGACCCGGCGCGGCTCGCCCAGCGAATCGGTGAGCAGGCCGCCCTGGCCCGGCGTCGCGCCGCCCTGGCCGGCGGGAGCGGGGGTGCCCTCGTTGCGCGCGGCCGCGGTGCGGGCCGCTTGGTTCACGTCGAGGGGCTGCTCCTCGCGGTTGACGATCTTGATCTGACCGTCCTTGGCGTTGCGGTCGTAGATCTGCTTGTTCTGGTCGGGAATCTCGACGCCGTCGGTCGCCGCCGGCTGGACCTTGAGCGGGGTCTTGTCGGCCAGCACCGTGATCGGGCCGGAGCTGCCGCCGTGCGAGCCCTTCCACGCCAGCGCGCCGCCGACGCAGACCGCCAGCAGCGCGAGGCCGCCGCCGACCTGAACCAGCCGGCCGCGGTGGCGCGGACGCTCGATCGGGCCGGCGCGGTAGCCCTCGCCGGCCTCGGCGAAGGCCGCCTGCTCCTCGCTCGGGGTGCCGGCGTAGAGGCCCTGCTCGACCGAGGCGAGGTATTGGTCGAAGGCGTCGGCGGGGTTGGCGGGCTGGCCGCCGGGGGGAGTCGTGGTCATGGCGGGGCGTCCCTGGGCGGTCGGGTCATCCTGCGCCGGGGCGGGCGCGTCGAGGAAGGTCGGCTCGACCCGGCCCGGCCGGGAATCGGGCGCGGGGGCGGCGGATTTCTCCCGCGCCTCCAGCAGCGCCCGGAACGGATCGTCCTGCCCGACGATGCGGGCGAGCTCGGCCAGCGGGTCCGCCTTGGGCGCCCCGCTCTCGCCCGTGCTGTGACGCAGCTCGCGCTCGAAGGCGTCGAAATCGACCGTCGCGCGCGAAGCGTGTCCCGTCATGGCCTCAAACCTCATCAAACGCCTGACGGCGTCACCGCATCTCGTCCGGCGCGGAGACACCCAGAACCGCAAGGCCCGACGCGAGCACGCCGCCGAGGGCCTCAACGAGGGCCAAGCGGGCCCGGGTGGACTTTCTGTCGGTTGGATTAACAATCCGTAATTGCGGCAAGTCTTTGCCCTTATTCCAGAAACTATGAAGCGAACTCGCGGTCTCATAGAGGTAGAACGCGATTCGGTGGGGTTCGTGGGCGGCCGCCGCCGATTCGAGCACCCGCGGATACTGAGCAATAAGCCGCATCATCTCGATCTCGCCCGGATCGGTCAGCGCCGAGAGGTCGGCATCCGCGAGCAGGCTGGCCCGCGAAAAATCGTCGTTCGGCATGGCCTCGCGGGCCTGCCGCAGCACCGAGAAGCGGCGGGCGTGCCCGTACTGCACATAGAAGACCGGGTTGTCCTTCGATTGCTCGACCACCTTGGCGAGGTCGAAATCGAGCGTCGCGTCGTTCTTGCGGTAGAGCATCATGAAGCGGATCGCGTCGCGCCCGACCTCGTCGATCACGTCGCGCAAAGTCACAAACTCGCCCGCGCGCTTCGACATCTTGACCGGCTGGCCTGCGCGCAAAAGCCGCACCAGCTGGCAGAGCTTCACGTCGAGCCGGGCTTCGCCGTCGCTCACCGCCTGCACCGCCGCCTGCATCCGCTTGACGTAGCCGCCGTGGTCGGCGCCGAGGATGTCGATGAGTTCGCAGGCGCCGCGCAGCCACTTGTCGCGGTGATAGGCGATGTCGGAGGCGAAGTAGGTGTAGGCGCCGTCCGACTTCAGCAGCGGCCGGTCCACGTCGTCGCCGAATTGGGTCGAGCGGAACAGCGTCTGCTCGCGGTCCTCCCAATCCTCGGGGAGCTGGCCCTTCGGCGGCGGCAGCCGGCCCTCGTAGACGAGGCCCTTCTCGCGCAGCGCCTGCAGCAGTTCGGCGACCTTGTTGCCGCCCTCGCCGCCCTGGAGCGTGGCCTCGGAGAAGAATACGTCGTGGCGGATGCCGATGGCCGCGAGGTCTTCGCGGATCGTGTCCATCATCGCGTCGATGGCGAAGCGGCGCACCAGAGGCAGCCATTCGGCCTCCGGCCGGTCGAGCAGCGCGCGTCCGTGCGCCTCTGCGAGCTTCTGGCCGACCGGCTTGAGGTAATCGCCCGGATAGAGGCCTTCGGGGATCGTCACCGTCTCGCCCAACGCCTCGCGGTAGCGCAGGTAGGCGGAGCGGGCGAGCACCTCGACCTGCGCGCCGGCATCGTTGATGTAGTATTCGCGCGTCACGTCGCGGCCCGCGGCGACCAGAAGGTTGGCCAGCGCATCGCCGAACACCGCGCCGCGCCCGTGGCCGACATGCATCGGCCCCGTGGGGTTGGCCGAGACGTACTCGATGTTGACCTTGCCGCCCGGCATCTTTCCGCGCCCGAAGCTGTTGCCCTCCGACAGCGCGGCGCGGATCACCTCGTGGAACACGGAGGGGTCGAGCCGCAGGTTGATGAAGCCGGGGCCGGCCACGCTCGCCTCGACGATGCGCGGATCTTTGCGCAGCTCGGCGGCCAGCGCCTCGCCCAGCGCCTTCGGGTTCTGTTTGGCCTCCTTGGCCAGCACCAGGGCGGCGTTGGTGGCGAGGTCGCCGTGGGAGGGATCGCGCGGCGGCTCGACCAGCACGCGCGACAGGTCGAGCCCGGCGGGCAGCGTGCCGGCGCGGGTCAGGGCCTCCAGGGCCTCCCGCACGCGGGTCTCGAAGAGAGCGAAGATGTTCATGGGGGTCAGACGCATTCCGCTGGCACGGCCGCGCGGCGAACGGGTCGGGCGGCCGAAAGGTCAGGGCCGGGCCATAGCAACGGGCGCGGGGGGTGTCACGGCGGGCGAGGGTGCGGCAGCCATCCGGTTTGTTCGCGGCATCCGAGCGGGTATGCTTCGAGCCTGCGATATCGAGGAGTGCCGGGATGGCTGCGACGGCGGCTGCGATCGCGATGGACGTGTTGGGGCACGGCTTGGCCGTGCCGGACGCCACGCGGCTGCGCGGAGAGCCCGGCCGACCGCCTGCTCAGGTGGACAAAGCCTTCGATCGCTGGCGCGAGACGCTGCCGGCCTCCATCGGACGCCTGCGTCAGGTTCTGTACGACGACGAGGATCGTCGGGCGGAATCGCTCGCCTTCCTCGACACCGTCATCACGGCGGTCAGCGCGAAGATCGACGCCGAGTCGGCCGGGACCGGCTCGACCGAGCCCGATGATGCTCCAACGGCGACCGAGCGCGCATGGCGCGACGAGCGGATCCGCTTCTATTACGAACTGCTGGCGTTGCGCGCCGAGTTCGACCCCGAGGCCCGCGGCGGCCCCGCCTTCGACACGGCCGAGGGGCTGGAGTCGTTCCTCGCGGGGATCGAATCGAACTGATGGCCGAGGTTCGGCTCACACCGAAATTCATCAAGGCGCTGCAGAAGCTCGGGCACAAGCAGATGGACCGCGCCAAGAAGTCCCTGCTGCAGTTCCAGGCCAACCCGCGCCATCCCTCACTGCATTTCGAGAAGCTCAGCGGCTCGCCCTACTGCACGATCCGCGTCGACATGAACCACCGGATCGTCGTGCGGGACGAGGGCGACGACCGCTACGAGATGGTCGACATCGGCAACCACGATTACGTGGATCGCTCTTACGGTTAAGCGGCCGGGGGCTCCCGCATCAATCCGGGCGGCACGCTCCGAAACCCCACCGGCAAAGCCACCGGCCGGCGTGTGTGCCGATCCATGGAGACATGCACGAAGTGGCTATGCGCGGCGGCCTCGTCCGAATTGGGGGCGAAGTCGCGCCAGCCGGTCTCGCGGGGAGCTTTGTCGGTCTCGCTCACGGCTCACGTGGAAATCGTCAGGGACGGGACGCGACATCAGTAGAATGCATCGTTGCACGGCCTGCATCCGAGGTCGCCTTGTGGAGTCCGAACCCTCTCAAGGAGATCGTGATTCCATGAAGTCCCTCGTTCTCGCGGGCGCGGCGCTGGCCGCCCTCGTCGCCATCCCGGCCTCGGCCCAGGCCGGCGGCTTCGGCCGTCACGGCGGCGGCTTCGGCGGGCACCATTTCGGCGGCCATCACGGTGGATTCGGCGGTCACCGCGGCTTCGGCGGCCATCGCGGTTACGGCTTCGCGGGTCACCGCGGCTACGGTCATCACGCCGGCTGGGGCAATCGCGGGGGCTACGGCTACCGCGGCGGATACGGCTATGCCGGGCGCGGCTACGGCCGGGGCGTCGGGCTCGGGCTGGCGGGGGCCGGCGTGGGCCTCGGTCTCGGGCTGGCCGCGGGCGCGCTCTCGGCCGGCAGCACCTACGGGACGGGCTACGGTTACGGATCGGGTTACGGCTACGGCGCGGGTTACGGCTACGCCCCGTCCTACGGCTACGGCTATGCCCCGGCCACCTACGGCACGGGTTACGGCTATGCCACCGGCTATGCCCCGGCCTACAACACCGGCTCGAACTGCGTCTGCTACTGAGCCTCACGGCTCCGTCAGCGGGAGCCCGCGGCTCCGCGGGCTCCAGTGGAGGTCGGGCGTCTCGGTAAAGAGGCGCCCGTGCTCCAGCACCGCGTAGGTGTCGGTCATGCCGGCGATGTAGTCGGCCACCCGCCGCGCCAGCCGGGCCTCGCTCGCCCCGGCAAGCCCTTCCGACCATTCCGGCGGCATCCGCGTCGGGGCGTCCCGGAACGCCGAGAACAGGTCGGCGACGATGGCATTGGCCTTGGCCCGCACCGCCATCACCCCCGGATGCCGGTACATCCGCGCGAACAGGAAGCGCTTGATCGAGGCGTCGGCCTCGGAAATCGTCGGCGAGAAGGCGATGACGGGGGCGTCCGCCCCGCGGATGTCGGCGACGCTCCCCGGCGCCAGCGCGGCGAGCCGGGCCTCGCCCTCGCGGATCACGTCCTCGACGAAGCGGGTGATGACGCGCCGCGCCAGCTCGTGGATCTTGCGCGAGGGTTCGAGGCCGGGATGGAGCCGGTCGATCTCGTCGAGAAGCTCCTTCAGGAACGGCACCGTGGCGAGGTCGGCGAGATCGAACAGCCCGGCCCGCAACCCGTCGTCGAGGTCGTGCGCGTCGTAGGCGATGTCGTCGGCGAGCGCCGCGGCCTGCGCCTCGGGCCCGGCGAAGCGCGACAATTCGAGATCGTTGAGCGCGTTGTACTCCATCACCGCCGCCGGGATGCCGGTGGCGGCGTAGCGCCGGACCGGGACGCCCGAGGCGTCGAGCAGCGGCCCGTTGTGCTTGACCAGCCCCTCCAGCGTCTCCCAGGTCAGGTTCAACCCGTCGAACCCGGCATAGCGCCGCTCCAGCCGGGTGACGATGCGCAGGGCTTGGGCGTTGTGGTCGAAGCCGCCATGGGCCGCCATGCAGGCATCGAGCGCGTCCTCGCCGGTATGGCCGAAGCAGGTGTGGCCGAGGTCGTGGCTG
Source organism: Methylorubrum subtropicum (assembly GCF_038442325.1). Lineage (NCBI taxonomy): Bacteria > Pseudomonadati > Pseudomonadota > Alphaproteobacteria > Hyphomicrobiales > Methylobacteriaceae > Methylorubrum > Methylorubrum subtropicum. The sequence goes on from NZ_JBBXMW010000004.1 coordinate 305,991, forward strand.
AGCGCCAGCGCTTCCGCCAGATCCTCGTCGAGGCCGAGCGCGCGGGCGAGCGCCCGGGCGATCTGGCTGACTTCGAGGGTGTGGGTCAGCCGGGTGCGGTAATGGTCGCCCTCGTGATGCACGAAGACCTGGGTCTTGTGCTTGAGCCTCCGGAACGCGGTCGAATGGACGATCCGGTCGCGGTCGCGCTGGAAGTCGCTGCGGGTCGGCGAGCCGGCCTCCGGGATCAGCCGGCCGCGGGTCGCGCCCGGATCGGTCGCGTAGGGCGCCCGCCACCGCTCGCCGTTCTGCCGCACGTCGCTCGCCTTCCCCGCGTTCGGCCGCATTGCGGCCCCGACCATCGCCCCATATCTTGCGTGAAGCGCGCCGGCGGCAATCGCGGGCGCGCCGTGACACACAGGTTCGAGACGGGACCGCCGCCGCGATGGCCGACATCAATCTGACCGCCCGCGCCGCCAAGCGCATCAACGAGATCATGGGCTCGGAGCCGCCGGGCTCGTCGCTGCGCATCAGCGTGAACGGCGGCGGCTGCTCCGGGTTCTCCTACGCCTTCGACATCACCAGCGCCCGCGAGGGCGACGACGTGGTGATCGAGCGCGACGGCGCCACCGTGCTGGTCGATCCGGTCTCGCTCGAATACATGGGCGGCTCGACCATCGATTTCGTCAACGACCTGATCGGCCAGTCCTTCAAGATCGAGAACCCGCAGGCCACCGCGTCCTGCGGCTGCGGCACGTCGTTCGCGATCTGAGACGGGCCCGCGGGGCCGGCATTTCGCCATCGAGAAAAAAGGCCGCGATGACCGCCCGCACCCTCTACTACGCCCCCGGCGCCTGCTCGCTCGCGGTCCATATCGCGCTCGAAGAGATCGGCGCGCCCTACGAGACGGTGCGGCTCGATCTCGCCAAGGGCGACCAGCGGGCGCCGGAATTCCTGTCCGTCAACGAGCGCGGCCGGGTGCCGGCGCTCTACGAGGACGGTTGGGTGCTGACCGAAGTCTCCGCCATCCTGCGCCACCTTGCCCGCGCCCATCCCGAGGCCGGGCTGATGCCGGAGGCGCCGCGCCACGCGGCACTCGCCGACGAGTGGCTCGGCTGGCTCGCGACCGCCCACCAGGTCGCCTACGCAGGGGTCCGCCGGCCCGAGCGCTACGCCGCCGACGAGTCCGCGTTCGACGCGATCCGCGCCAAGGGGGCGGACACGTTCGGCGATCTCTGCACGATGACGGAGGTGCGCCTTTCGAACGGCGGCTGGGCCGTCGAGGGGCACTACTCTATCGTCGATCCCTACCTGCTGGTGTTCTGGCTGTGGGCCCGCGGCCCGACGATCGGCTTCGCCATGGACGGGATGTTCCCGGCTTGGACCGCGCACGCCCGCGCCATGGCGGCTCGCCCCGCGGTGCGCGCCGTGCTGGAGCGCGAGGGGCTGACGCCGCCGGCGTGAGGCTGCTCAACCCACCTTATCCACCCAACCCCCTTATCCTGAGGTGCGTAGCCGAAGGCGAAGCCTCGAAGGAGGGCTTCAGGGATCGCTGAGCGAGATGGAGCCCTCCTTCGAGGACCGCTACGCGGGCACCTCAGGATGAGGGCAGTGGGTTGAATAAGCCGAAGCGAATCAAGCTTTCGCGTAGCGCTTCGCCACCAGCGCATGGACCAACCGCGCCGTCTGCACCTCGCCACCCTCCGGCCGGCCCGGCTTCGTGGACGGGTTCCAGCCGTAGAGGTCGAAGTGGAGATGCGCCCGCGTCTTCGGGGCGAAGCGGCGCAGGAACAGGGCGGCGGTGATCGCGCCCGCGAACGGGCCGCCGGAGACGTTGTTGAGGTCGGCCACCTTCGAGTCGAGCCCGCTGGCGTAGGGCGCGTGCAGCGGCAGGCGCCAGACCGGATCGTTCACCGCCGCCCCCGCCTCGGCGACGGAAGCCGCCAGCCCCTCGTCCTCGGTGAAGAAGGCCGGCAGGTCGGGGCCGAGCGCCACGCGGGCGGCGCCGGTCAGGGTCGCAAAATCGATCAGCAGTTCCGGCGCGTCCGCCTCGGCGAGGGTCAGCGCGTCGGCGAGGATCAGCCGGCCCTCCGCATCAGTGTTGCCGATCTCGACGGTGAGGCCGGCGCGCGAGCGGATCACGTCGCCGGGGCGGAAGGCCTCGCCGGAGATCGCGTTCTCGACGCTCGGCACGATCAGCCGCAGCCGCACGGGCAGGTCGTCGCCCATGATCATTTCGGCGGCGGCCAGCGCTGCGGCGGCCCCGCCCATGTCCTTCTTCATCAGCAGCATGCCGGCGGACGGCTTGATGTCGAGGCCGCCGGTGTCGAACACCACGCCCTTGCCGACAAGGGTAACGCGGGGGCCGTCCGCCGGCCCCCAGGTCAGGTCGATGAGGCGGGGCGCCCGCGGCGAGGCGGCGCCGACCGCGTGGACCAGCGGGAATTCCCGTTGAAGTTCCTCGCCCGCGATGACCGCGACGGTGGCGCCGAAGCAATCGGCCACGCCGCGGACCGCCGCCTCGATCTCGGCGGGGCCGAGATCGTTCGAGGGCGTGTTGACGAGGTCGCGCCCGTGCGCGACGGCCGCCGCGATCCGCGTGAGCCGGGTCCGGTCGACGCCGTCCGGCGCCACGAGCCGGGGCCGCTCCGCGCCGGGCTTGCGGTAGCGCTCGAACCGGTAGCCGCCGAGCAGCCACGCCAAAGCCGCCTCGGCCGGGTCGATGCCCTCCGTCGGCTCCAAGCGGTAATCGCCCGCCGGAAGTGCGCCGGGGAGCTTGCCAGGCAGGAAGCGGTCGAACGTCGTCGCCGCCGGATCGCCGAGGCCGAACAGCACGCGGGCGAGCGCCCCGTCCTCGGCGGGCAGGAGCGCGAGGCGCCCGGCCTTCGGCGCGAAGCCGCTCGCCCCGGCAAAACCGCGCTGAAGCGGCGTCAACTCCGCCTCCAGGGCCGCCCATCCGGCCTCGGTAACGAGGTGCACGGGGATCGCGTCGGTGCCGGGGGCGAGGAGCGCTGAGGTCATACGGGGCGGGGGCTTAACCGGTGATTAGGGTTAATTCTCTATCACCCCGAGGTCGGCACCGCGCAAGCGACGGCCGTAGCGTGGAGTGGAGACCAGCGATGACTTGGACCGTCGTTGCAACGGCAGGCGCGACCCGGACCGTGCGCGCCCGGCGCCTGATCGCCGCCGCGCTCGTCGGCCTCGCGGCCTCGGCCTGCCAGTCGCGCTCGCCCGAGACCACCGGCTCCATCGGCGCCTCGCTGTTCGGCCCGTCCCGGCCGCAACAGGCGACGCGGGCCGATGTCGAGGCGCTGGCCTCCCGCTACAATTCCGATCCCAACGATGTGCGCGCCGCCATGCGCTACGCCGACGCCCTACGGGCCACCGACCAGCGCTCGCAGGCGGCGGCCGTGCTGCAGCAGGCGGCGCTCAGGAACCCCAAGGACAAGGCGGTGCTCGCCGCCTACGGCAAGACGCTGGCCGAGGCCGGGCGCTATCAGGAGGCCAACGAGGTTCTCCAGAACGCGCACAGCCCGGCCCAGCCCGATTGGCGCGTGCTCTCGGCGCAAGGCATGGTGGCCGACCAGACCGGCGACCACGCCCGCGCCCAGGGGCTCTACGAGGCGGCGCTGAAGATCGCGCCCGAGGAGCCGCGCATCCTGTCGAATCTCGGCCTGTCCTACGCCCTGTCGCGCCGCCTCGACGTCGCCGAGGAGACGCTCCGCCGCGCCGCCGCCCAGCCGCGGGCCGACGCGCGGGTGCGCCAGAACCTTGCCCTCGTGCTCGGCCTGAATGGCCGCTACGACGAGGCCGAGACCGTGCTGCGCCAGGATCTCGGGCCCGCGGAGGCCGCGGCCAACGTGCAGTCGCTGCGGGCGATGTCGGGCCGCCCGGCGGGCGTGAAGCCGGCCAAGACGGCCGGACTCGCGCAGCCTCGCTGAGATTAAAGGCAGTTTCCGTATGACCGGGCGCGAAGAGCGCCCCGCGCAGCGGGCCTCGGCGCAAGCCGAGGCCGTCTAGCGGAGCGAGAAGCCTAAGGCCGCGGACGCGGCCGCCGGCGCCTGAGGCCAAACTTAAAGATAGAGAGGGCGATTGCCCTCTCCACCTTGACGAATCCGGCGGGCCTCCCCTATAGGCTCGCCACTCCCATAGGACTCCGCCGCAATCGATTGACGCGTGGGTTCGACGCCCGCGGCGCGAGAGCCGTGCGGCTTTGCCGGATACCAGAGCGCCGAGACCCGGCCAAACGTTGACAGGACTGTAACGATGTCGCGTCGCTGCGAACTCACGGGCAAGGCCGTCCAGGTCGGCCACCTCGTGAGCCACTCGAACCGGAAGACCAAGTGCCGGTTCCTGCCGAACCTCTGCAATGTCACGCTGCAGTCGGACGCCCTCAACCGCCGCGTCCGCCTTCGCGTGACCGCCCACGCGCTGCGCTCGGTCGAGCACCGCGGCGGCCTCGACGCCTTCCTCGTGAAGGCCCGCGAGATCGAGCTGTCGCAGACCGCCCGTCTGCTCAAGCGCGACATCGAGAAGAAGCTCGCCGAGACCGCGACGGCCGCCGCCGCGTAAGGCCGTTCGGGCTCACACGAGCCCGCGCTTCCATCCGTGTTCTGAAGGCCACCGCGGGCGCACGGCGCCTCCGGTGGCCTTCGTCGTTTCGACGATTCGGGGTCCTGGCGGCCGATGACGGCGCTCACCCTCATCCTCCCCATCTTCGGGCTCGTCGTCGTCGGCTGGCTGGCCTCGCTGTCCGGAATCATCTCCGAGCGCGTCGGCGACGGCCTATCCGAATACGTGTTCGCGCTCGCCGTGCCGGCCCTGATCATCGCGACGCTGACCCGGCCGGGGCTCTCGGGTGAGATCGCCTGGGGGTTCTGGGCCAGTTACTTCGGCGGCGCGGCCATCGCCTGGGCCGCGGGCTCGCTGATCGGCCGGCAATACGAGGGCGTCGAGCGCAAGGGGGCGATCCTGCACGGCTTCGCCGCCAGCCAGTCGAACACCGTGTTCGTCGGCGTGCCGATGATCTTCCAGGCCTACGGCGAGGCCGGGGCGTTCCCGCTGTTCATGCTGCTCGCCGTCCACCTGCCCCTGATGATGGGCGCGGCGACCTTCCTGATCGAATCGGAGGGCGGGCGCCCGCTCGGCCAGCGGCTCAAGGCGCTCGGCCTCGTGCTCGCCAAGAACCCGATCTTTCTGGCTCTCATCGTCGGCGGCGGCATGAAGGCGTCCGGGCTGACGCTCGCCGGCATCCCCAAGACGCTGGTCGACGGGCTGGCCGGCACCGCCTCGACCTGCGCGCTGATCGCCCTCGGGGCCGGGCTGACCCGCTACCGCGTGCTGCACGATCTGCCCGGCGCCACCGTCGTGGCCGCGCTAAAGCTCGGGCTGCATCCGCTCGCGGTCTACCTCATGGCGTTCCACGTCTTCACCATGCCGCCGGCCTATGCCGGCGTCGCGACCCTGTTCGCGGCGATGCCGGTGGGCATCAACGCCTACCTGCTCGCCGCCCGCTACCGCACCGAACAGGGCCTCGTGGCCGCCGCCGTGCTGGTCTCGACGCTGGCCGCCGCTGGGACGACGGTGGGGTGGTTGATGGTGTTGGGGCGGGGGTGAGAGCGCGCCGTTCTCTTCAGCACCACACCGTCATTCCGGGGCCGCGCAGCAGAACCCGGACCCGAAGGGGCGCGCCGTAGGCGTGCAATCCACGACTGGCCGCGACGGTCCTTTTTCGACCGCGCTTCCCGCATCACGGGTGGTTTCCGGGTTCCGCTCCGCGGCCCCGGAATGACGGGCGTGGAGGAAGAAAGAAACGTCGGTCCGGTGCGGTCGGGCTCTCGCGTTGACCCGCGGGGCGCCCCTCCATAGGGTGCCGCCCTTCGCGCCCCGGCCCGCGTCCGGCGCCCGCTCCCGATCCGAAAAGCCGCTTCCCAGAAGAAATGTCCGCCCCCCAGCTCGATCCCGACATCCTGGAGGCCGCCGCCTCCGCCGCCGCCTGGCCGTTCGAGGAGGCGCGCAAGCTCGTGGCGCGGCTGGAGCGCAAGCCGAAGGCGGAAGTGTTGTTCGAGACCGGCTACGGCCCCTCGGGCCTGCCGCATATCGGCACCTTCGGCGAGGTCGCCCGCACCTCCATGGTGCGCCACGCCTTCCGCGTGCTGACCCGAGACGCGGTGCCGACCCGGCTGATCGCCTTCTCGGACGACATGGACGGCCTGCGGAAAGTCCCGGACAACGTGCCGAACCGCGAACTGCTGGCGGGCGCCCTCAACCTGCCGCTGACGAAGGTGCCGGACCCGTTCGGCACCCATGACAGCTTCGGCGCCCACAACAACGCGGAGCTGCGCCGCTTCCTCGACGCCTTCGGCTTCGAGTACGAGTTCCGCTCGGCCACCGATTGCTACCGCTCGGGCGTGTTCGACGACGCGCTGCGCCTCGTGCTGGAACGCTACGAGGCCGTGATGGCGATCATGCTGCCCTCGCTGCGGGCCGAGCGCTCGGCCTCCTACTCGCCGTTCCTGCCGATCCACCCCGTCACCGGCCACGTGATGCAGGTGGCGATCGACGAGGTGCGGCCGGCCTCCGGCACCATCGTCTGGCGCGATCCGGGCACGGGCGAGGCCTACGAGACCCCGGTGACGGGCGGCGGCGCCAAGCTGCAATGGAAGCCCGACTGGGCGATGCGCTGGGTCGCGCTCGGCGTCGATTACGAGATGGCCGGCAAGGACCTGATCGATTCGGTCAAGCTCTCGGGCCAGATCGCCCGGGCGCTGGGCGCCGAGCCGCCGGAGGGCTTCAATTACGAGCTCTTCCTCGACGAGAAGGGCCAGAAGATCTCGAAGTCGAAGGGCAACGGCCTGACGATCGACGAGTGGCTGACCTACGCCACGCCGGAATCGCTCGCTTTGTTCATGTACAACAAGCCGCGCGAGGCCAAGCGCCTGTTCTTCGACGTGATCCCGCGCCACGTCGACGAGTACGACAACTTTTTGGGCCGCTTCCCCGGCCAGGAGGCCAAGCACAAGCTCGGCAATCCCGTATGGCACCTGCACGGGGGCAACCCGCCGGCCCCCGAGGCCATCGACGAGGCCGGCACCACTTTGTCCTTCGGCATGCTGCTGAACCTCGTGGCGGTGGCCAACGCCGAGGACGAGACGGTTTTGTGGGGCTTCATCCGCCGCTACGCCCCGAATGTCGGCCCGCAGACGCATCCGCGGCTCGCCGCCCTCGTGACCCGCGCGCTCGCCTATTACCGCGACTTCGTGCGCCCGCAGAAGCAGTACCGCGCCCCGACCGAGGAGGAGGCCGCGGCTTTGCGCAACCTGTCGCAGACGCTCGCCGAGCACGAGGGCTCGACCGATCCGGAGGCCCTGCAGGCGGCGGTCTACGAGGTGGGCCGGCGCCACTTCCCCGATCTCTCGGGCAAGGCCAAGAGCCCGGACGGGCGCCCCGGCGTGTCGAAGACGTGGTTCGCCTCGATCTACAATGTGCTGTTCGGCGAGGCGCAGGGGCCGCGCTTCGGCTCGTTCATCGCACTGTACGGGGTGGCCGGCACGCGGGCGCTGATCGAGAAGGCGCTGAGCGGGGGGTTGGTGGCCGAGCACGCAGCGTTTCTGGAGAGGCGGAAGGCGGCGTAGGCTGCCGCTGGCGTCATGGCTCCCAAGGATTGAGGAGTCTGACGCCGGTCGCCCTGAAGTCGGCGACGTTGCGGGTGACCACCGTCATGCCGTGGACGAGAGCGGTCGCGGCAATCAGCGCATCCGGCTCGTTCCGTTTGTCGGGCACATGAAGTCGGGCGCAGCGCCGAGCTACGACCTCGTCGATGGCGAGGATGCGGCCGCAGAATTCCGGCAAAACCTGCTGCTCCAGCCAGAGGCGAAGGCGAGCCCCCTGCGCGGTGTCTCTCCTTTCGAGCAAGGACACGCCGACTTCGAGTTCCATCACCGTGATCACGGAAAGGAAGAGGTCCGTCGCATCAAGTCGCGCCGCCCAAGCCGCCACGTTCGGATCGGCAGTGCCGAGCTGGACCTTGCGCAATTCGGACACGACGTTCGTGTCGAGAAGATACCTCACGAAAAATCGACCGGTCGCAGTTTGAACGTCATGCGCAGCGGATCGAAATCGTCGTCCCGCGCATCCGGCATCGCCAGCGCGTCGGCGATGTTGCGCTTTTGACCGGTGAGGCGCCGGTACTCCTCGAAGCTCAGGAGCACGTGGGAAGGGCGACCGCGATCCGTGATGACGACCGGGCCGTCTGCCGCGGCTTTCTTGGCCCGCGTCACGTCCTGATTCAGTTCGCGGCTGGTGAGGGTGGTGATCGGCATCGCGACGACACTCCGTCAGGTCGGAATGTAGTGACGTTACTACATAGCTGTTGAATCGCAAGAGAATGTCAGGTTCGCCGGCTCGCCGCGTCACACCCCGCCGCAACAGTGATCCCAACGGCATACGCCACCAGATTCCACGGCGAGAACACTCGCCCCAGCAGCAGCTGCCCCGCCAGCGTCAGCCGGAAGGCATCGAGCCAGGGGGTGTGGACGAGCCGAAAAAACTCGACCGCCGCCGCGATGACGAGGGCGACGAGCGCGAGGCGCCGGACCGCCGCGTCCGGCCGCAGGCAGGCGACGAGCCCGTAGACCATCGCGCCCCACAGCGTGGAACCCGCATACTTCACCACGCCCGCCGGCAAGCCCAGCGGCACGAAGCGCACGGCCAGCCCCGCCGCGATCACGGCGGCGACCGCGAGGATCAGGGCAGAGCGGCGGGTTCCGGCATCGACCATGGCGGGCGCTTGCGTTAAAGGGTCGGGCACGCCCGGTATCACCCGCGGCCCTCACACACGAGTTCCACACCAGATGCGCGCCGAGATCGAGCAGGCCTCGGATGCCGCCAAGCAGTCTATAGGGCTGCTGAGGAGGCATCTTTGACTGGGATACCGTTGATAAACGCCTCGCGGAGCTGAATGCCGCGTCCGAGAACCCCGACCTCTGGAACGACGCCGAGGCCGCGCAAAAGGTCATGCGCGAGCGCCAGCAGCTCGACGAGGCCGTCACCGCCATCCGCAAGCTCGAGCAGGATCTCGAGGACGCCGCGACGTTGATCGAACTCGGCGAGATGGAGGGCGATCAGGCCTCCATTTCCGAGGGCGAGGCGGGCATCCGCGCCGTCGAGAAGGAGGCCGCGAGCCGTCAGGTCGAGACCCTGCTCTCGGGCGAGGCCGACGGCTTCGACACCTATCTCGAAGTCCATGCGGGCGCGGGCGGCACCGAGAGCCAGGACTGGGCCAACATGCTCCACCGCATGTATTATCGGTGGGCCGAGCGGCGGAAGTTCAAGGTCGAGATCGTCGAGATGACCGACGGCGAAGAGGCCGGGATCAAGGGCGCCACGCTCCTGATCAAGGGCCACAACGCCTATGGCTGGCTCAAGACCGAGTCCGGCGTGCACCGTCTGGTGCGCATCTCGCCCTACGATTCCAACGCGCGGCGCCACACCAGCTTCGCGAGCGTGTGGGTCTATCCGGTGGTCGACGACCGGATCGAGATCGAGATCAAGGAATCGGACTGCCGCATCGACACCTACCGCTCGTCGGGCGCGGGCGGCCAGCACGTCAACACGACCGATTCGGCGGTGCGCATCACGCACAATCCGACCGGCATCGTCGTGGCGTGCCAGCAGGAACGCTCGCAGCACAAGAACCGGGCCACCGCCTGGAACATGCTGCGCGCCCGCCTCTACGAGGCCGAGCTGAAGAAGCGCGAGGAGAAGGCCAACGCCGAGGCCGCCTCCAAGACCGATATCGGCTGGGGCCACCAGATCCGATCCTACGTGCTGCAGCCGTACCAACTCGTGAAGGACCTTCGGACGGGCACGCAGTCCACCGACCCGGACGAGGTGCTCGACGGCGACCTCGACCCGTTCATGGAAGCCTCCCTGGCGCAACGCGTCTACGGCGGCGGCGCCGAGGTCTCGGACATCGATTAATTGTCACTTGCCGGCCGGCGCCATACGCGCCGGCCGGACTGCCCGGTCCGGCGTTTTGCCGTCGACCGAAACAGCCCGGTTTGTTATACAACTTGAAGACGATTCGGGCCCCTCGGCCGGTCTGCTCGACGGCCCCGTTTCGGGACCCGCCTGCTATGTTTTGACGATATTTATAAGGAGGTTGCCGTGTCCGCCACCGCGACGCCCGCGCCGGTCCCTCCTGCGGCTCCCTCGCCCTTCGCACTCCTCGATTGCCGCATGGCCCATGCGAGCCTGCTGGCCTACGCCATCGCCACCTCCGGCGGCGGCTGGTCGGTGCCGCAGAACGACGATTACAAGGCGGTCGGGTTCGCGAGCCCGCCGGCCTGCTTCGCCGACGGCGAGGAGAACATCGACGCGGGACTCGTCGGGACGACGACGGACGGCTGGGCGCTCGTCGCCTTCCGTGGCACGCTCCCGCCGTTCGAGGGCGATTTCTGGGCCTGGGCCGACGACTGGTTTCAGGATTTCGAGGCCGGGCCGGTGCCGTTCACGGTCGGCGGCAAGCCGTTCGGCAACGTGGAGCAGGGGTTCGCCGCGGCGATGGGCCTGCTCTGGCCGAAGGTGGAGGCGGCGCTGGCCGCCCTCGATCTGCGCAACGCCAAGGGCATCCTCGTCACCGGCCACAGCAAGGGGGCGGCCCTGTGCTTCCTCGGCGCGGCGCTCGTCAAGGCGGCCTATCCGAACATGCTGGTCAAGGTCCGGGCCTTCGCCGCGCCGCTCGCCTGCGACCGCGCCTTCCAGGACCTCTACGACAACAATCTGAAGCTCGGCGCCTTCAGCGTGCGCTACCAGAACATCGACGACCTCGTGCCCTTCCTGCCCTGGGTGCCGGCAATGGACGTGCTCGCCACCGCCGAGCGCATCGCCCGCAGCGACAGCCAGAACCATGTCGTGACGCTGCAGCGCCGCCAGGATCAGGTGGACAACGACTACGTCCCCCTCGGCAGCCTCCGCTTCATCGATGCGGCGGGTGGGGTCGTCCTCGACCCGGCGGCGAGCCACGACGCGCTGATCGCCATCGAGGAAGCGCTGCTGATGCTGGACTTCGAAAAAATCGCCCACGCGCACTCGATGGGCGGGGCGTATCTGAGCTGCCCGTGCGCGGTGGTGGCGACGTCGTAGGCCCGACCCACACGGTCTCGCCAAGCCTCTCCGTCATTGCGAGGCGAAGCCGAAGCAATCCAGTGCTCCGCACTGTCCAGAAAAGGCGCGCACGGAGCCGTTTTTCGGCACGATCTCGCCCTTTCCGGGATCGTCGCGCCCAGGATTGCTTCGGCTCCGCCTCGCAATGACGGTGGGAAGCGGCCCCCGGGGTGATCCGCCGGAAACGCATCAATCCGAAAACACCAACTCCGCCCCCGCGCGCAAAAACCGCTGCGGATCGACCGGCTCGCCGTCGATGCGGGTCTCGTAGTGCAGGTGGCTGCCGGTGGAGCGGCCGGTGGAGCCGACGAAGCCGACGACCGAGCCGGCTTCGACCCGCTGGCCGACCGAGACGGCGTAGCCCGAAAGGTGGGCGTAGCGGGTGACGAGACCGCGGCCGTGATCGACCTCGACCATGTTGCCGTAGCCGCCCGCGTATTCCGCCGCGGTCACCCGGCCTCCCGCCGTGGCGCGGGCCGGCGCGCCGGTTTCGGCGCGCATGTCGACGCCGGTGTGGAGCGCGGCCGAGCGGGTGAACGGGTCGAGCCGCGTGCCGAAGCTGCTGGTGTAGGCGATCTCGCCCGGCAGCGGCGGGCGGAAAGGGAGGGCGTCGGCGACGCGGCGCAGATGCGTCTCCTCCTCGATCTGGCGGCGCGCCTCGGCGAGACCCGCCTCGAACGCGTCGCCCGAGAGCGGCACCAGCGGGCCGCCGACGCCGCCCGTCGCCGGCTCGAACCGGGCCGGGTTCAGGCCCGTGCGGGCGATGAGATCGCGGAACCGGTCGGCGCTGCGCCCGGCGGCCTGGGCGACGCGGGACACGGCGCGCGCCTGCCCCTCGGCCAGACGGTCCAGCGCCCGCTCGATCCGGGCGAGGCGGGCGGCAGCCGCGCCGTCGCCGGCCTCGACCCGGTCGTCGGAGCGCATCCGCAATTCCGGCGTCGGGAACGGTTTCTGCGCCCGCAGCGGTGCCGGCGGCTCGGGCGTGGGGATCGCGGCGGTGGTCGGCGGGTCGAAGGCGGCAGCCCCGCCGGGGAGCCCGGCCAGAAGGCCCTGGCGCCGCTCGATCACGGCCTGCCGCTCGGCAAGCGTCGCGAGCCGCGTCTCGATGCCGCCGCGGGTGGCGGCGTGGTCCGAGGCCGCGCGGTCGAGTGCGCGCTGAAGCGTGTCGATCCGCTCCTCGTAGGTGTACTGGATCGCGCTCTGGCGCGAGACGAAGCGGGCCAGCACCTCGTCGTGGAAGATCAGGTAATAGCTCGCCGCCCCGGCCCAGGCCGTCGTCAGCGTCAGCCCGAGCCCGAGCGCTGTCGCGAGACGGGGCCGGGGGAGGGGCTTTGGACGACGCTGGGCGGGTGAAGGCATGAGGCGACCGCTTCCGGTGACGGCGGCGATCACACCCGATTAAGGTTAAGGAAGGCTTCGGCGGCGCTCAGGAGCGTGCTCCCGAACAACCGCCGTCATTCCGGGGCCGCGCAGCGGAACCCGGAATCCACCCGTGATACGCGGCCCTGCGAGGCGTCGCGGCCAGTCGTGGATTCCGGGTTCGCTTCGCGCCCCGGAATGACGGTGGGGGATTCCAAAAAACCTCAGCCCAGCGCCTTGGCGGCCTCCAGCACCTCCTCGACATGGCCCGGCACCTTCACCTTCGGCCACACGCGGGCAATCTTGCCCTCGCGGTCGATCAGCAGCGTGGTGCGCTCCACGCCCATGTACTTGCGGCCGTACATGCTCTTCTCGACCCAGACGCCGTAGGCCTCCAGCATCGACTTCGCCTCGTCGGAGGCGAGCGGGAAGGTGAGGCCGTACTTGGCGCGGAACTTGTCGTGGCTCTTCACCGAATCGGGCGAGACGCCGATCACGCGGGTGTCGGCCGCCGCGAACGCGTCTTGCGCCGCGTTGAAGCCCTGGGCCTCCAGCGTGCAGCCGCTCGTGTCGTCCTTCGGGTAGAAATAGAGCACGATCTTGTGACCGCGCAGTCCGGAGAGGCCGATCGTCTCCCCGCCGGCCCCCGGTAAACTGAAATCGGGCGCGGGTTCGCCTTGTGCGAGGGGCATCATGCCTTCCTTTCGGCCGATTGATGGTGTGCCCTGGTGATGCACGGATCGCCCGGCGGACGCCATGCCGGAAGGGCCGATTCCTGAGGACGGGCGCGCCCGGCGCGCAAGCCCCCCGGCGGCAGCAGCGAACGAGTGAATGGATCAGGAAACGGCCAGGACCCTGCTTCAGGAAGCGGTCGAGCCTGCACCGTGCAAGGCTGTGCGTCGACGGCGCCGGCCCCTGCTGTGGAGCGCGGCCGTCCTCGTGTTCCTGCTCGGGCTCGGCTCCGGGCTGGCCTTCCTGCGGCTGTCGCAGGGCCCCTTGCGCATCGACGGGCTGAGCCAACGCGTGGCCGAGGCCATCGCCGGCAGCGTCGGCCCCGGCTGGCGCGTGACGCTCAACGACAGCGCACTCGAACTCGACGCCGAATCGTCGCTGGCGCTGCGCGTCGGCGGGCTCGACGTGTACAATCCCGAGGGCGCGCTGGTGGTGCGCGCGCCGCTGGCTGTCGTCAGCCTCGACACCTGGGGCCTGCTGCGCCTCTCGGTGCAGCCGCGCTCCATCGAGTTCCGCGACCTGCAGATGACCGCGCTCGTCCACGACGACGGCTCGATCGCCTTCGCCGCCTCGGCCCCCTCGCAGGTCGATGCCGCCAAGCCGCATACGCTCCCGAGCGTGGACGCCGCCCGCGGACAGGTCTCGCCGGTCTCGGCCGCCGTCGCCTCGATCTTCGGCGTGGTGCTCGATCCCGCGGGCGTGATCGGCGCGCTCGACCGGGCCCGCATCACCAACGGGCGCCTGACCCTGGTGGACGACGCCGCGCGCCACCGCGCCACGTTCGAGCGGGTCAACGGCCTGTTCCATCGCGGCGGCACCGGCGACGGCGCCCGCATCTTCGAGTTGCGCATCGACGGGCCGAACGGCGAGTGGCGCTTCGGCGGCAAGGCCCACGACGAAGCGGAGGGGCGGCGCGCGGGCGTCATCACCCTCGACGACCTGCCGGTGAGCGACCTGCTGCTGCTCTCGGGCCAGTCGAAGATGCCGGTCGAGACCGACCTGAAGGTCTCGGCCAAGGCCGACGTGGCGCTCAGGGGCTCGCGCATCGACACGATGACCTTCGAGGTGAAGACGGGCGAAGGCCTGTTCGTCGTCGATGAAAAGGACTTCAACCCGGTCGTCATCGAGCAGGTGCGGGCCGAGGCGCGCTGGGACGAGGCCCGCCGCGCCCTCGACATCACCGCCATCGACTACCGCGGCGGCGGCAACGAGGCCCACCTCACCGGCGCCTTCGCCATCGGCCCGCCCGGTGCCGCGGATGCCTGGACCTTCGATTTCGGGGGTAAGGACGTGATGCTGCGCGGCGCCGCGCGCTACGATCCGTCGTTCCGCATCGGTGAGGTCAAGGGTCGGCTCACCGGCCGGGCCGGGGGCGTCAACATCGAGTCGCTGTCGATTGCCGGCGGCGGGATGAACGGCACCCTCAGCGGCACCGTCGGCACGTCGAAGGACGACGACGGCCTCACGCTCCACATCGTCGCGAGCGACACCGACGGGCGCACCGCGCTGCGGCTGTGGCCGGAGAACATCGCCCCGGCCGTGCGCAACTACCTCGTGGACGAGCTGCGTGGCGGGCGGCTCGCCAGCGCCGACATCAAGGTCGATCTGAGCGGCCCGGAACTCGCCGCCGCCACCCGTGGCGATCCGATGCCGGATCACGGCCTGCTCGCCACCTTCGCCGTCACGAATGCCGCGCTCACGATCTCCAAGGACGCGCCGCCGCTGACCCATGGCAGCGTCTCCGGTGTCGTCACCGGGCGCACCACGACGATCCAGGGGGCGGTCGCCGACGTGCGGCTCTCCGACAGCCGGGTGCTGACGATCTCGGACGCCTCGTTCCTGATCCGCGATCCGCAACCCGACAAGATCGTGGCGCAGCTCGGCCTGCGGCTCTCCGGCAGCGCCGACTCCCTCGCCGCGCTCCTCGAGACGCGGATGTTCCGGAGCCTGACCGGCACCGAGATCGATCCCAACGCGATCAAGGGCAAGGCCGACCTGCGCATCGACGTGCCGATCAATCTCAAGCACGTGCCCGACCTCGCCGAGCTGCCGGTGACGCTGTCGGGCACGCTCACCGACCTGTCGATGGACAAGGCCATCGGCAAGGACCGGTTCGAGGCCGGCCGCTTCGCGATCTCGTTCGACCGCAACGGCTTCGCCCTGAAGGGCGACGGCCGGATGCTCGGCGCGCCGATCACCATCGACCTCAAGCAGTCGAAGCCCGGCGCGCCCGGCGAGGCGGTGGTGACGCTGCCCCTCGACGACGCCTTCCGGGCCAAGCGCGGCCTGCCCGCCGCGCCCCAGCTCGCGGGTACGATCCCGGCCCGCGTCGTCGTGCCGATCGGCCATGCGGCATCCGGCGCCAAGCCGCCGGTCCGGATCGAGGCGGACCTGACCAAGGCGTCGATCGACGGCCTCATCCCCGGCTGGTCCAAGGCCTCGGGCAAGGCCGGGCGGCTGACCCTGACGATGGTCGAGGCCGCCAACGGCCAGATGGAGCTGCGCGACATCGCGCTCGACGCCGCGCCCGCCATGGCGCGGGGCAACGCCACGGTCTCGACTGACGGCGGGCTGGAGCGGGCGGATCTGACCGCCTTCAAGCTCTCGCCCGGCGACGACATGCGGGTGAGCCTCGACAAGGCCGGCAGCGGCTACAAGGTCGCGGTGAAGGGCGCCGTCGCCGACGCGCGGCCCTTCCTCAAGGGCATGACGAGTTCGGATTCGAAGGGCGGCAAGGATTCCGGCAAGGACGTCGAGGCCGACATCGCCGTCAACATCATGACGGGCTTCAACGGCGAGGCGCTGACCAACGCGGCGCTGAAAGCGAGCATCCGCAACGGCGATGTCCGCGCCGCCCAGTTCCGCGGCCGCTTCGGCGGATCGCCACTCGCCGCCACCGTCGCCAAGGGGGATCGCGGCCAGCCGCTGCTCTCCCTCGAATCCGCCGATTCCGGCGCGACGCTCCGCTTCCTCGACATCTACAAGCGAATGTATGGCGGGCGCCTCGCGCTCAGCCTCTACCTCAACGACGGGCCGCAGGCGGGCATCGTCCAGATCAAGGATTTCGCGCTCCGCAACGAGCCGGCCCTATCCAGCATCGTCGCGCAGGGGCCCGCCGACGGGCGCCGCGCCGCGCCCAACGCCAACGATGTCGGCTTCGACAAGATGCGCGCCAATTTTACCCGCGCGGGCTCGCGCGTCAGCTTCACCGATGCCGCGATCTCCAACGCCGCCATGGGCTTCACCGCGGGCGGCTGGCTCGACACCGCCAAGGAGCGCACGCAGATCGACGGCACCTTCGTGCCGCTCTACGGCCTCAACAACGTCGTGGCGCACGTGCCGCTGGTCGGCCCGCTGCTGGCCGGCGGCAGCAACGAGGGCCTGTTCGCCGTCAACTTCAACGTATCCGGCCCCATCGCCAAGCCGACCGTGAGCGTGAACCCGCTCTCCGCGGTCGCCCCGGGCTTCCTGCGCAAGCTGTTCGGCGCGGGCAACGGTGAGGCCTTCGCCAACGGCGCACCGGGGCCGGCGCCGGAGCAGTAGGCGCTGAGGCTCGGCCGGTATCTCGGCTTGAACCCACGGCCGTGGGCGATCTTCGGAGCCGATGCGATCGTCCGACAAACCGGAAGCTATCGCCGATCAAGTCACAGCGTTGATATGCGACGCAGATTGATCAAATCACCCATTGGCAAAATCGATGATCTGCCGGGCGACATCCTCGGCTTCTTCGGCCCATGCTCGAAACCCGATGCTCCGCAAGACTTCCGATTGAGCCTCGTTGAACGCGATAGCCGTGTCCTCGTCGGTGCTGAAGCGTTTGTCCAGCTCCGTCAGCACGTCTTCGCTCATCTCTGAAACCGTTTGAGCGAGCCCTTCGAGCATCTCCGCGGCTTCGACGTTGCGGAAATCGTCCGGGTATTCCTTCGCCTTTTCCCGGCGCCAGCGCGCCGAGTCCAGCGCATCGTCCCGGAATATCTGTCTGATCTCATCGAAGGACAGGGTTGCCATCACGCACGCTCCCTCGCTTCATGATTCAGCGGAGTCATAGCACCACGCCGCACGCGCCGAGACGAACACGCGGATGCAAAGGAGAAGAGACAACCCTGTGGTCGATCATCGTCCGCTCGATCAACGATCCGTCGAGAGCCGCGATATCGAAAGAGAGTTGGAAAGGTTTGGTGGGCGCACTAGGGTTCGAACCTAGGACCCGCTGATTAAGAGTCAGCTGCTCTACCAACTGAGCTATGCGCCCTTCGGTCTCTCTCGAGAGGCCGTCCCGCCGGGCCACCAATCCCCTGCGGTGGCGGGCTATTAGCAACGGCCGGGACGGCTGTCTACCCGAGGAATCGAAGATTTTGCCGGGAACCTTTGCCGGAGGGCGGAAGGCATGGGACGGCTGCGCGGACCGCAGAACGGCGGAGAGGCGCACGCGCCCGCGTGACGGGCGGGCCAGTCTCGGCTACGAGGCGAAGCATGAGCGTGCGCCCCTTGCGAATCGGAACCCGCGGAAGCCCCATGGCGCTGGCGCAGACCGGAATGGTCCGTGATCGGATCGTCGCGGCCAATCCCGGATTGGAAACCGAGATCGTGGTCGTCTCGACGGTGGCCGACCGCATCCTCGACCGGCCGCTCTCCGAGATCGGCGGCAAGGGCCTGTTCACCAAGGAACTGGAGCAGGCGCTGTTCGCCGACGAGGTCGACGTCGCCGTCCATTCTATGAAGGACGTGGAGACGTGGCTGCCGGACGGGCTCGTCATCGCCTGCATCCTGGAGCGGGACGACCCGCGCGACGCCTTCCTCACCGCGGGCGCGGCCACCGGGCTCGCCGACCTGCCCGCCGGATCGCGGGTCGGCACCTCGTCGCTGCGGCGCGGGGCGCAGGTGCTGATGCACCGGCCGGACCTCAGGATCGTCCCCCTGCGCGGCAACGCCAACACCCGCATGCGCAAGCTGGAAGCGGGCGAGTGCGACGCGACGCTGCTGGCGCTCGCGGGCCTTCAGCGTCTCGGCATGGAGGAGGTCGCCCGCTCCGTCCTCTCGGTCGAGGAGATGCTGCCCGCGGTGGCGCAGGGCGCGCTCGGCATCGAGTGCCGCGCGGGCGACGACGCGGTCCGCGCGCTGCTCGCCCCGGTCGCCTGCGCCACGACGACGACGGCGCTCTACGCCGAGCGGGGCTTGCTCGCCGAACTCGACGGCTCCTGCCGCACGCCGATCGCCGCACTCGCGACAATCGACGGCGACCGCATCAGCCTCGACGGCCTGCTGTTCCTGCCGGACGGCTCGCAGCACTGGGCCGTGCATCGCGAGGGCGCGGCATCGGACGCCGCCGCGATCGGGCGCGATGCCGGCGCCGAGCTGAAGCGCGCGGCGGGCGACGTGTACTTTGCCCACCTGAAATAGGGGGTTGCCCGCTTCGGCTTCCGCCTCACGCCGTCATTGCGAGGCGGAGCCGAAGCAATCCAGGGCTCCGCAGGGTCCGAGAAGGGCGCAAACGGCGCCGTTCAGTTGGGGCGGTCGCGCCTTCTTCGTAAAGGTCGCGCCCTGGATCGCGTCAGTTCCGCCTCGCGATGACGGGGAGGCTCCGAGAGAACTCAACCCGCCGCGCGCATCCCCTCCGGGTTCGCACTCTCCGCCGCCATCATCCGCGCGAGCCCCAGGATCTCCCGGATCTGGAACGGCTTTCGCACGTAGAGGCTACCCGGCACCGTGCGGCGCTCCAGTTGCGGCTGGGTCGAGGCGTAGATCACCGGGCGGCGGGGATGGCGCTCGCGATAGGCCGCCGCCACCGTCCAGCCGTCGATCAGGCCGGGCAGGTTGATGTCGGTGAACAGCCAGTCGATGGCGGTCCGGCCGTCGCGCAGCATGGTCAGCGCCGCCTCGCCGCTCGACGCCGCCAGCACGGCGATGCCCTCCTGCTCGCACAAGTGCGTGAGCATCTCGAGCAAGAGATAATTGTCCTCGACAATGAGGACGGTGGGACGTGAAACCATGGCCTTGTTCCGGTGAGGTCCGGCCGCATCACACCGTCGTCCGGTTAACGTTCCCTTGAGGCGATTGCGTCACGTCAAGGATTCGCAAGGCAGGATCGTCGCATGACCGACTTCGACGCCGAGACGATGGCCGATCTCGAAGACCTGTTCGGGCGCCCGCGCCTGCTCGAACTGCTCGGCGCCCTCGACCAAGAAATCGCGGCCCGGCTGGAGCCGCCGTCCGCGGACCGCGACCAGCTCGCCCGCGACGCCCACATCCTCGTCTCGTCGAGCGGGGCGCTCGCCTTCTCGTCGCTGTCGCAGGCCTGCGCCCGGCTGGAACAGGCCTGCCTGCGCCAGGACGACGTCGCGGCGGCGCTCGACGACGCGCTCGCCGACGCCGCGCGGGCCCGCTCGGCCATCGCACAGCTGCGGGCCGCCTGACGCTGTTGCTCGCTCGCAACACCGGCCGCGAAAATCGCGCGACGGCGCCCGCGTCTCCGGGGCGCCGCATTGACGGGTGAAAGCGTGGGTGTGCGGGCGCACCGGGGGGCGTCCCGCCCACGGCTACGACGTGCCTTGCGTCAAGGACGCTTAACCATCCGCCGCTACACCGTTCGCAACCGAACGCAGCCGGCCCGCACGGGAGCGGGCCGAGGAGTCAAGACGATGCCGACACCCGCGCCTTTCCGTGGGCTTTCCCTTGCGCTGGCTCTGTGCGCGGCCCTCGGGCTCGGCGCCTGCTCCAAGGATTCCGACCTCGCCGACGCCTCGGCGCTGGGCGGCGCGGGCGGCGCGGCCCGTCCGGGCAGCGCGCAGGATTTCGTGGTCAACATCGGAGACCGGGTGTTCTTCGAATCCGACTCGACCGACCTGACGCCCACCGCCACCGCCACCCTCGACAAGCAGGCCGCGTGGCTGCAGCGCTACCCGCGCTACACCTTCCTGATCGAGGGCCATGCCGACGAGCGCGGCACCCGCGAGTACAATTTCTCCCTCGGCGCCCGGCGCGGACAGGCGGTGCAGGACTACCTCGCCTCCCGCGGCATCGCGGCGGGCCGGATGCGGATGGTGTCCTACGGCAAGGAGCGCCCGGTGGCGGTGTGCAACGACATCTCGTGCTGGTCGCAGAACCGCCGCGCCGTCACCGTGCTCGACAACGGCGCCGGCTCGTAGCATCCGACGGCGCAGAACCGGTTTTGCGGCCGGCCGGGGCTTCTGCTAACCCGAAGGACGGCCGCGAACAGACTGACGATCGGTGCCAGCCCCCATGCTCCGCCGCCTACTCCTCACCGTCGGGCTCGCGCTCGCCTTCGCCGCCCCCGCGCGGGCGCAGGACGCCTCCGAGCTGATCGTGCGCCTGAACCGCCTGGAGAACGTCTCCCGGCAGCTCTCCGGCCAGATCGAGACGCTGCAATACGAGAACCGCCAGCTCAAGGAGCAGCTGCGCAAGTTCCAAGAGGACGTCGAGTTCCGCCTGCAGGAGGGCAAGGGCAGCGCGCCGGCGCCTGCCGCCAAGCGCCCGCCCGCGGCCCCGCCCGCCGCGGCGCCGTCCAACGGCACGCCCTACGGCGTCAATCCGGGCGATGGCAAGGGAGAAGGCAAGCCCGCCAAGCGCGGCGACGCCTTCGATCCGATCCAAAACCCGAACGCGCCGGGCGCGCCGAAGCAGTTCGGCACCACCCAGCCCTCGCTGCCGCTGCCCACCGGCGCCATCGCCGAGGCCGACGCGCCGCTGCGCCGAGCCGGCGTGGAAGAGGGTGACGCGGGCGAGCCCGGCGACACCGACCTGCCGCCGCCGGGCCTCGGCGGCCCGGTCGACATCGCCCCGCCGCAAGCGCGTGTGGCTGCGGCCGAACCGCCGAGTTCGGCCAGCATCGCGGCCACCGGCAGCGGCGACGCCCAGGCCGATTTCGAGGCCGCCTACGGCCTGATCCGCGAGCGGCAATACGAGCAGGCCGAGATGAGCCTGCGCCAGTTCATCCAGTCGCATCCCCGCGACCGGCTGGTGCCGAAGGCGACCTACTGGCTCGGCGAGAGCTACCTCCAGCGCAACCGCTCGCGCGAGGCCGCCGAACAGTTCCTCAAGGTCTCGACCGATTACGCCGCTTCGCCGGTCGCGCCCGAGGCGATGATGAAGCTCGGCGCCTCGCTCCATGCGCTGGGCGCCAAGGCCCAGGCCTGCGCCACGCTGGCCGAGGTCGAGCGCAAGTTCCCCGGCGCGGGCGCCAGCGTGCGCCAGGGCGTCGAGCGGGAGCAGAAGCGCGCCCGCTGCGCGGCTTGAGCCCGGCTGACTTAAGTTTTTCCCTCGCGCCGTTCCTCGACGGGGCGACCGCGCCGGTGCTGCTCGCCGTCTCCGGCGGGCCGGATTCGACCGCGCTGATGCACGCCGCCGCCACCCGCGGCGCCCCGGCCGGGCTGTTCGTCGCCACCGTCGATCACGGCCTGCGCGCCGGCTCGGCGGACGAGGCAGCGGAGGTCGGCCGCCTCGCGGAAAAGCTCGGGCTGCCGCACGCCGTGCTGACCTGGGAGACGCCGCAGCGCCAAAACCGCATCCAGGCCGAGGCGCGGGAGGCCCGCTACGGGCTCCTCTCCCGTCATGCGCAAACCCTCGGCGCGAACCGCATCCTCGCCGCCCACACCCGCGACGATCAGGCCGAGACCGTGCTGATGCGGCTGATCGCCGGCAGCGGCCCGGCCGGGCTCGCCGGCATGCGGGCCGAGCGCCCGCTCGGCGAGGGGCCTCGCCTCGCGCGCCCGTTCCTCGACATCGCGAAGGCCGACCTCGTCGCCTATTGCGAAGCGCACGCGCTGCCTTTCGTGCGCGACCCGTCGAACGCCGACGAGCGCTTCGCCCGCGCCCGGCTGCGCCGCCTGCTGCCGCTGCTGGAAGGGGAGGGGCTTTCGACCGAACGGCTCGCACGCCTCGCCGCCCGCATGGCCCGCGACGACGCGGCGCTCGCCGCCCAGGCCGCGACCATTTTCGAGGCCGTGCGCCTCGCGGGCGAAGGGGAGGGGCTCACCCTCGACGGCCGCCGCCTCGCGCAGGAGCCGGCGGCCACCGTTCTGCGCGTGCTCGACGCCGCGCTCGGCCACGACGACGCGGCCCCGCCCAAGCGCTTGGACCGCCTCGAAACCCTGGTTCTCGACGGCATCCTGCCCGCGCTCGCCCGTGGGGAGCCCCTGCGCCGGACCCTGCGCGGAAAGATCGTCGGCGTCGGCCCCTCGGGCCGCATCCGCATCACGCCCGCGCCGCCGCGCCGCCGCGCCGCATCGCTAACTCTGTAAGGCGACCGTGCCGCAGGGCCGTGCGATTTACTTGGCAACGGCAGGAGCGCCGCCTACATTGGCCCCGAGCGCGTGGAGCATGCCCCGGCAGCCGCGGGAAGTCGCCCGCACGCCTCTCAGGACCGAGAGATGAACCCGAATTTCCGCAACTTCGCCCTGTGGGTCGTCATCTTCCTGCTGGTGCTCGCGCTGGTGACCCTGTTCCAGAACCCGGGTCACCGCGGGGGCGGCAGCGAGATCGCCTACAGCCAGCTCCTCAACGACGCCGATTCCGGCAAGATCCAGTCCGTCGTGATCGCCGGTCAGGACGTGAGCGGCAGCTACGTGGGCGGCGGCAACTTCACGAGCTACATCCCCAACGATCCGAGCCTCGTCTCGAAGCTCCAGAGCAAGGGCGTGTCGATCACCGCCCGCCCGCCCTCCGACAACACCCCCTGGTTCATCCAGCTGCTGGTCAGCTGGCTGCCGATCCTCGTCTTCATCGGCGCCTGGATCTTCCTGTCCCGCCAGATGCAGTCCGGCGCGGGCCGCGCCATGGGCTTCGGCAAGTCGAAGGCCAAGCTCCTGAACGAGGCGCATGGGCGCGTCTCCTTCGAGGACGTGGCCGGCGTCGAGGAGGCCAAGGAAGATCTGCAGGAGATCGTCGAGTTCCTGCGCGACCCCCAGAAGTTCCAGCGGCTCGGCGGGCGCATTCCCCGCGGCGTGCTGCTCGTCGGCCCGCCCGGCACGGGTAAGACCCTGATCGCCCGCGCGGTCGCCGGTGAGGCCAACGTGCCGTTCTTCACCATCTCCGGCTCGGACTTCGTCGAGATGTTCGTCGGCGTCGGCGCAAGCCGCGTCCGCGACATGTTCGAGCAGGCCAAGAAGAACGCGCCCTGCATCATCTTCATCGACGAGATCGACGCGGTGGGTCGCCACCGCGGTGCCGGCCTCGGCGGCGGCAACGACGAGCGCGAGCAGACCCTCAACCAGCTGCTCGTCGAGATGGACGGCTTCGAGGCCAACGAGGGCGTCATCATCATCGCGGCGACCAACCGCCCCGACGTGCTCGACCCGGCCCTGCTGCGTCCTGGCCGCTTCGACCGCCAGATCATGGTGCCGAACCCCGACGTCACCGGCCGCGAGCGCATCCTGCGCGTCCACGTCCGCAAGGTGCCGCTGGCGCCCGACGTCGATCTCAAGACCATCGCCCGCGGCACCCCCGGCTTCTCCGGCGCCGACCTGATGAACCTCGTCAACGAGTCGGCCCTGCTCGCCGCGCGTCGCGGAAAGCGCATTGTCACGATGCACGAGTTCGAGGACGCCAAGGACAAGGTGATGATGGGCGCCGAGCGGCGCACCCTGGTCATGACCGAGGACGAGAAGCGGCTCACCGCCTATCACGAAAGCGGCCACGCCATCGTCGCCCTCAATGTCCCGGCCACCGACCCGGTGCACAAGGCCACCATCATCCCCCGCGGCCGGGCGCTCGGCATGGTCATGCAGCTGCCCGAGCGCGACAAGCTGTCGATGTCGTTCGAGCAGATGACCTCGCGCCTCGCGATCATGATGGGCGGGCGCATCGCCGAGGAGATGACCTTCGGGCGTGACAAGGTGACCTCGGGTGCCCAGTCCGACATCGAGCAGGCGACGCGGCTCGCCAAGATGATGGTAACCCGCTGGGGCTTCTCGCCGGAACTCGGCACCGTGGCCTACGGCGACAACAACGACGAGGTCTTTTTGGGCATGTCGATGGGCCGTCAGCAGACGGTCTCGGAGGCCACCGCCCAGAAGATCGACGCCGAAGTCCGCCGCTTGGTCGAGGCCGGCCTGGAAGAAGCCCGCCGCATCCTCGGCGAGAAGGCCGACGACCTCGAATCGCTGGCGCAGGGGCTGCTCGAATACGAGACGCTGTCGGGCGACGAGATCCGCAAGCTGCTCCAGGGCGAGCCCCCGGTGCGCGATTCCGGCGACGTCCCGCCGACCCCGGCCCGCGGCTCCACGGTCCCCTCCACCGGCCGAGGCCGCCCGCGCGGCACCGACGGCGGCCTGGAGCCGAGCCCGCAGCCGCAGGGCTGAGATCAACGACAAGTCACTTTCCGACAGGGGCGCCGCGAGGCGCCCCTTCTTTTTGATCGGATGACTTGATCCGTTCCGGTCGGCGCGGGACACGCCTCGGCATGCCCCTCTCGACCCTTCTGATCGTCGCGCTCGGCGCTGCCCTTGCGGGGTTCGTGCAGGGGCTGTCCGGCTTCGGGTTCGGCCTCACCGCTCTGTCGGTCTGGGCCTGGGTGATCGATCCGGTGCTGGCCGCATTCCTCTCGGTGGCCGGCGGGCTCGGTGGGCAGCTCGTCGCCGCCGTCCGCGTCCGCCGCGGGTTCGATCTCCGGCTGCTCGCACCCTTCGTCCTCGGCGGCCTCGTCGGCATACCGCTCGGCGTCGCCCTGCTGCCGCGCCTCGACATCGACTGGTTCAAGGCGATCCTCGGCGGCCTGCTGGTCGTCTGGTGCCCGGCCATGCTGTTCGCGAAAGATCTGCCGCGGATCACCGCGGGCGGCCGGGCGGCGGATACGGTCGTGGGCCTCGCCGGCGGCGTGCTCGGAGGGCTCGGCGGCTTCACCGGGGTGCTGCCGACGCTCTGGTGCACCCTGCGCGGCTACGAGCGGGACGTACAGCGCACCGTCATCCAGAACTTCAATCTCTCGATGCTGCTGGCCATCATGGCGGCCTATCTGGCCTCGGGCGTCGTCCGACCGTCGATGCTGCCGACGCTGGCCGTCGTGCTGGTCGCCATGCTGCTCCCGACGCTTCTCGGCACCCGCGTCTATGCCGGCATCAGCGAGACCGGCTTCCGCCGGCTGGTGCTCGGTCTCCTGACCGTTTCAGGGCTGGCGATGCTGGCCTCGGCGCTGCCGAAGCTGATCTGACACGTCGGCCGCATTTCCAACGCCTTTGTCGCGGAGCAACCGATTCACCACGCCCACGGCTCGTTCGACCGGTCGGGGCTCCGATCTGCTAGGGTGCGGCCGGCTGGCACCCGTCCGGACCGCGGAGAAGCGACGTTGCGCAAGTACTTTGGAACCGACGGCGTCCGCGGGCGCGCCAACGGCGTCATCACCCCGGAACTGGCCCTCAAGGTCGGGCAGGCGGCGGGCACCGTGTTCCAGCGGGGCGACCACCGCCACCGCGTCGTTATCGGCAAGGACACGCGCCTGTCGGGTTACATGATCGAGACCGCCTTGGTCGCGGGCTTCACCTCGGTCGGCATGGACGTGCTGCTGCTCGGGCCGATGCCGACGCCGGCGGTGGCCATGCTGACCCGCTCGATGCGGGCCGATCTCGGCGTGATGATCTCGGCCTCGCACAACCCGTTCGAGGACAACGGCATCAAGCTGTTTGGGCCCGACGGGTTCAAGCTCAACGACGAGGTCGAACTCGAGATCGAGGCGCTGCTCGACGGCGACCTGCGCAAGAAGCTCGCGGGCTCGCGCGATCTCGGTCGCGCCAAGCGGATCGAGAGCGTGCATGCCCGCTACATCGAGTTCGCCAAGCGCACCCTGCCGCGTCACGTGACCCTCGAAGGCCTGCGGGTCGTGGTCGATTGCGCCAACGGCGCCGCCTACCGCGTCGCGCCGGAGACCCTGTGGGAACTCGGCGCGGAAGTGATCTCCATCGGCGTCGAGCCGGACGGATTCAACATCAACCACGATGTCGGCTCGACGGCGCCGGCCGCCCTCGTCAACAAGGTGCGGGAGCTGCGCGCCGATGTCGGCATCGCGCTGGACGGCGACGCCGACCGGGTGCTGATCGTCGACGAGAAGGGCCAGAAGGTCGATGGCGACCAGCTCATGGCCGTCGTCGCCCGCTCGTGGAAGGAGGATGAGCGCCTCACGAGAGCCGGGCTCGTGGCCACCATCATGTCCAATCTCGGCCTGGAGCGCTACGTCAACGGCCTCGGCCTCAACCTCGCCCGCACGGCGGTGGGCGACCGCTACGTGCTGGAGCACATGCGCGAGCACGGCTACAACCTCGGCGGCGAGCAATCCGGCCACATCATCATGTCGGATTACGCCACCACCGGCGACGGCCTGGTCGCCGCGCTCCAACTGCTGAGCGTCGTCAAGCGCCAGGAGCGGCCGGTGAGCGAGGTCTGCCACTGCTTCGAGCCGCTGCCGCAGATCCTCAAGAACGTCCGCTTCCGCTCCGGCGAGCCGCTGCGGGCCGATTCCGTCGTCACCGCCATCGCCCAGGCCAAGGACCGCCTCGGCGCCTCGGGCCGCCTCGTCATCCGCCCCTCGGGCACCGAGCCGGTGATCCGCGTGATGGCCGAGGGCGACGACCGCGACCTCGTCAACGAGGTGGTGGACGAGGTGGTGGACGCCGTCACCAAGGCCGCCGCCTGAGGCGCAAGAAGAGACCGCCGCCTGAGTGAGGCCGGCCGCCCTGCAAAACCGGGGCGGCCCCCTCGTGGCGCTTTTGCAGTCTCGGCGAGAAAATCCACCGATCGGCAAGGCTAATTTTTTACGTTAAGTGCGGCTTAACCCACACGGATCATTCTCCAACTCGCACCACGGGCCGGCCCGACAGTCTCCGGCGCGGCCCGACGAGTGAAGGATACCCGTATGCCCCGCCGCACCACGCTCCTCGCCTGGGCGCGCTCTCTCACGCTCCTCGCGGGCGTCGGGGTGCCCTGCCTGGCTCAAGCCGCCGACCTGCTGCCCCCGCCGCCGCCCCCGCCGCTTCCGCCGCTCGCCGAGCCGATCGATTTCGCGGGCGGCTGGTACCTACGCGGCGACGGCGGCTGGGGTGACCTCGAGCTGCGTCGCACCGAGGCGGTCGACGTCTCGGTGCACCCGACCCCCTACGCCTACAAGGCGATTCAGGACAAGGTCGGCAGCCAGTGGTTCGCCGGCGCCGGTATCGGCTACCAGTTCAACCCGTGGCTCCGCTTCGACGCCACCGGCGAATACCGCTTCCAGACCAAGTGGCACCTGTTCGCCGAGGACACCACCGTCCCGAACACCGGCGGCTACAACCTGACCAAGGGCAAGTTCGACTCGGTGGTCGGCCTCGTCAACGGCTACGTCGAACTCGGTACCTTCTTCGGCATGACGCCGTTCTTCGGCGCGGGCGTCGGCGTCGCCCATCATATGTTCGACAAGAGCTACGATCACGGCTACGGCAACTATTACGGCGGCTACGGCGAAGGCCCGGCCAAGGAGAAGACCAACTTCGCCTGGGCCGCGCATGCGGGTGTCGCCTACTCGCTGTCGCACAACGTCAAGCTGGAACTCGCCTACCGCTACCTCAACATGGGCACCGCTCAGACCGGCGTGGTCGAGTGCATCCCGGTCTGCGGGATCAAGACGGTCTACCGCGTCAAGGAACTCGACTCCCACGACGTGAAGATCGGCCTGCGCTATCTACTCGGCGCCCCGGCCCCGCTGCCGCCGGTCGATTACGCGCCCCCGCCCGGCCCGCTGGTGCGCAAGTACTGATCCGAACCACCCATCCACAACGACCAAACGGCGCGGGCCCTCCCGCGCCGTTCTTCTTTTTCGGCAGCAGCCGGTTAAGGTTAAGTTGATCATAACCTCTATCGGTCAAGCTCTTAGGCAATCGCACCGCGGCCCGCGCCGCCGATTCCCGAGAGCGTCCATGAACCGTCTCACCCTCGCGGCGACCGTCCTCGCCTGCGCCGTGCCGAGCCTCGCCGGGGCCGCGGACCTGCTGCCCCCGCCGCCCGCGGCCCCGCCGGTCGAGATCGGCAGCGGCTGGTACCTGCGCGGCGACTTCACGCAGAGCTGGTACGCCCACCCGAAGGACGCGGTGCGGCCCGACCCGACCGATCCCGGCCTGCCGCCGATGGTCGGCATCCGGATGAGCCCGGAGGGCGGCTACGGCGGCGGCATCGGCTACCGCATCTTCCCGTGGCTGCGCGTGGACGCGACCATCGACCAGCGCGGCAGCTCGGATTTCCGCGGCTACTCCTCGCGCTCGAATTTCGTTACCGGCTACAACGTCGAGGCCGGCAAGATCGACGTGTTGACCGGCCTCGTGAACGTCTATGCCGATCTCGGCACGTGGTACGGCTTCACGCCGTATATCGGCGGCGGCATCGGCTTCGCCGACAAGGGTTTCCGGCGCAACTACACCCAGACCACCTGCATCCTCGACGGCTGCGACGGCCGCCCCGGCACCGGCCCGCGCGAGGCCGTGCCCCGCGCCAACTATGCCCTCACCAGCTTCGCCTGGGCGCTCACGGCGGGCGTGTCCTACGACATCGGCGCCGGCTTCACCCTGGACGCCTCCTACCGCTACGTCGATCTCGGCCGGGCCAAGAGCGGCCTCGACGCCTACGGCTACGGCACGCGCGTGAAGGACCTGGCCGCCAACGAGTTCCGCATCGGCCTGCGCTACAATTTTTCGAATCTCTTCGTCCCCGGGCTGGCGAACAACCCCTACGGCAACTGAGCCGGTTTCCGGCTGACTGCCTCGGCTCCACAACCCGCAGCGTCATTGCGAGGCGGAGCCGAAGCAATCCAGGGCGCGACTTCTCAAGAAGGGGCGCGCCCTGGCCGACGAGGCGGCCCCGTGCGCGCCTCTTCCGGGCAATGCGGAGCACTGGATTGCTTCGGCTTCGCCTCGCAATGACGCGGAGCCTAGCCGGAGCGAGCCGAGCCGCTGGCATCGTTCAGGCCGCGTAGCGGGTGCGAGTCCTAAAAAAAATGGGTAGACGGGCGGCATGGCCACCGCTCCCCTCGTCCGCTTCGCCCCCTCGCCGACGGGCTTCCTGCATATCGGCAACGCCCGCCCGGCGCTCCTCAACGCGCTCTTCGCCCGGCGCCACGGCGGGCGCTTCCTGCTGCGGCTCGACGACACCGACCGGGAGCGCTCGACGCAGGAATTCGCAGAGGCCGTCGAGACCGATCTCGCGTGGCTCGGCATCTCCCCGGACCTGTTCTTCCGCCAGAGCGACCGCACCGCCCTCTACGACGCGGCCGCGGAGCGCCTGAAAGCGGCGGGCCGGCTCTACGCCTGCTACGAGACGCAGGAAGAGCTGGAGCGCCGCCGCAAGCGCCAGCTCGGCCGCGGCCAGCCGCCGGTCTACGACCGCGCCGCGCTCAGCCTAACGGACGCCGACCGCGCCGCGCTGGAAGCCGAGGGACGGCGCCCGCATTGGCGCTTCCTGCTCGATCATCGGGTCGTCGCCTGGACCGACCTCGTGCGCGGCGAGAGCCACGTCGATTGCGCCTCGCTGTCCGACCCCGTGCTGGTGCGGGCCGACGGCAGCTACCTCTACACTCTGCCCTCCGTGGTGGACGACGCCGAGACCGGCGTCACCCACGTGATCCGCGGCGAGGACCACGTGACCAACACCGGCGTGCAGGTGCAGCTGTTCGAGGCGTTGACAGCACCCGTGCCGGCCTTCGGCCACCACAACCTGCTGACCACGGCGGACGGGGAGGGGCTCTCCAAGCGTCTCGGCCATCTCTCGCTGCGCTCACTCCGCGAGGCCGGCTACGAGCCCGCGGCCGTGCGGTCGCTCGCGGTGCTGACCGGCTCGGCCGAGGCCGTGCGCCCTGTCGCCTCCCTCGACGAGCTGGCGGCGCTGACCGACCTCGCCCACCTTTCCCGGGCGCCTGCCCGGTTCGACCCGACCGAACTCGACGGCCTCAACGCCCGCCTCGTCCACGACATGCCGTTCGCGGAGGCCCGCGAGCGCCTGACGGCCCTCGGAATCCCGGAGGAGGTTTCCGAACAATTCTGGCTCGCGGTGCGGGCCAACCTCGCCCGCGTGAGCGAAGCCGCCGATTGGTGGCGCGTGGTGACCGGCCCGGTGACCCCGGTGATCCCCGACCCCGCCTTCATCGCGCAGGCCGCCCGGCTGCTCCCCGAGGGCCCCTTCGGCCCCGGCACATGGAAGGCCTGGACCGACGCCGTGAAGGCCGCCACCGGGGCCAAGGGCAAGGCGCTGTTCATGCCGCTGCGGCTGGCGCTGACGGGGTTGGAGCATGGGCCGGATCTGGCAGGGTTGCTGCCGTTGATCGGGAGAGAAAGAACAGCGGAACGACTATATATATAAGTTATAGTTTAATATGCTTGCGCGCTGTCTCTTCATATATTTTACGTAGCGTTCATACAGGTTCCATGTATATTACAAAGGTTTTTATTTTTAGAATGCACTTCCTCTGCAAAATTTTTCTTTGACATATTTTAACGCGTTCTTTCTGCGCATTATTCCATCGTTAGACGGATTGAATAGTATTTCCGTGTACAAAACGTCTCTGCACTCTCCGGGATTTGGCAATTTTCTGCTATATTTTTCTTCATGAATTAGCTTAGAACAAACTTTTATGTTTGCAGCTGGAAGCATGTGAGCGATTCGGTCTCCGTATCTCTGAGGTTCGAGTGGATAAAAAAGATTTGCAAAATCAGAGAAATCTATTGATACATCAATTGGCTTACGCACGTCCTTAAAAAAATCGATGCCATACATTCTAAATGTGCAGTCAGTAAGTTGTTCAATAGTAATCGGATTTCCAAAACTGCCCGTATAGGTTGCTGATTTTCCATCGACTACCACAGTGTTTGACGAGTTTCCATTCGGTAGAACGCCCAGCACATAGAAGCCAACAGCTTGGGAGGCTGGTTGCGCATGCGTTGCAGTCGATATAAATGCAGCGCAAACAGCGCTAATCAATATGATTTTCATGCTTCCCCCCCAACAGCAATGTTCTCATCTTATATCTTTTTCGTAAAATGTGTGTTGCACAAAATTCATACGCCGTCGAAACAGAAAAATGCAAATTTTTGAGGCATAGTCATGGATCCGTATTATAGGACAAGTAAAATATTCAATTAAATTGTACTTATGTCAGCCACCCATAGCATCTTCAAAAATTAAACTCGTATTCGCGCAGCAAACGATATTGATAAATGTTTAAAAAATGATCACAGCCTCAACCATCATTATATCCACCCAAAAACTTCCATCGCCCTCTATACCAAAATAAGCCCCTACCGCCTCCGGCGCCCCCTCTTGCAAAGCCCGAATCACCGCGGCATTCGCCGCCGGCGTCCCCATCCGCGCGATCCAACTCGCGAACTCCATCCGCACCCGCCAGCGCTGCACCGCCCCCGGCACGAAGCCGGCCTCAGCCAGCATCGCGCGCCACTCCGCCTCGCCGTAGTCACGGACATGGGAGGGGTCGCGCAGCAGCTCCCAGGCCTGGAGATGGGTGTCGAGCAGCGGGGGGCCGGGGTGGATGACGTCGACGAGGCCGAGGCGGCCGCCGGGCTTGAGCACGCGGTGGGCCTCGCGCAGCGCCGCCGGCACGTCGGCCCAGTGGTGGGCGCTGTAGCGGGTGAGCACCCGGTCGAAGTCGGCATCCGGGAAGGGGAGGGCCTCGACCGCGGCGCGGCGCGTGTCGAGGTTGGTCAGGCCGCGCCGGGCGGCTTCCGCTGCAACCGCGTCGAGCATCGCCTGCGACAGGTCGAGGGCGGTGACCGCGCGGACATGCGGAGCGACCGCGTAAGACACGTGGCCGCCGCCGCAGCCGAGATCGAGCACGCGGGCGTGGGGCACGTCGCGGCAGAGGGCGGCGAGCGCGTCGAGGTCGGCGCCCGATGCGTGGACGGCGCTGGCGACGTAGTCGGCGGCGCGCGCCCCGAACTGGCGATCGACCTGGGATTCGTGGCTCTCCGATGCGCTCATGGCGGCCTCAACTCAGCGGCAGCGGCGGCAGGCGGGTCAAGCGAAGGGCGACCAGCAGGGCGGCGACGTAGAGACTCGCAAAAAAACCGGCCACGCCGGCCCAGCCGTAATGCAGGAAGAACCAGCCCCCGGCGGTGCCGAGCAGCGATGAGCCGAGATAATACATGCAGAGATAGATCGCCGAGGCCTGGGCCCGGTCGCGCGTCGCGCGCCGCCCGACCCAGCTCGATGCCACCGAATGCGATCCGAAGAAGCTCACCGTGACGACGACGATGCCGAGGATGATGAGGATCAGGTTCTCGGCCATGGTCAGCGCGATGCCGACGAGCCCCAGCAGGATCGCGAGCCACAGCACCTTGCGCCGCCCGAGCACGCTCGCGACGTGGCCGGTGAGCGCCGAACTCGCGGTGCCGGCCAGATAGACCACGAAGATCAGGCCGATCGCCGTCTGGCTCAGCGAGTAGGGCGGATCGAGCAGGCGGAAGCCGATGTAGTTGTAGACGCAGACGAACCCGCCCATCAGCAGGAACGGCGCCAGAAACAGCCACGGCAGGCCGGCATCGGAAAAGTGATGGGTGAAGGTGCCGGGCACCTCGCGCCAGCGCATCCGGTGCGCCTGGAATCGCTGCGAGGCCGGCAGGCCGAACTGGAAGGCGAAGGCGGCGAGCAGCGCCAGCACGCCGATGGTGCCGAGGCCCCAGCGCCAGGAGGCGTGGTCGGCGATGACGCCCGCCAGCAGCCGCCCGACCATGCCGCCGAGCGCGTTGCCGCCGATCAGCAGCCCCATCGACAGGCCGATGGCGCGGGCATCCATCTCTTCACTCAAGTAGGCCATCGCCACCGCGGGCAGGCCGCTGGCCGCGAGGCCCGTGAGCGCGCGTAAGGCGAGGAAGCCGTGCCAGTCGGGCATCAGCACCGCGGCGATGGTCAGCAGCGCCGAGGCGAACAGCGAGGCCGTCATCACCGGCTTGCGGCCGAAGACTTCCGAGAGCGGGCTGACGACGAGGAGCGCGATGGCGAGCGTCGCGCAGGGCAGCGACAGAGCGAGGCTGCTCTCGGCGGGCGAGACGGAAAAGTTGTCGGCGAAGACGGGGAGGAGGGGCTGCACGCCGTAGAGCACGGCGAAGGTGGAGAAGCCGGCGGCGAACAGCGCCAGGGTCGCCCGGCGAAAGGCCGGCGTGCCGGCTTCGATCAACCGGGCTTCTTCCGTCATCCGACATCCTCAACGCAAAAAACCCTCCCCCCTCTGCGGGGGAGGGTGGCCCCCGAAGGGGGTCGGGAGAGGGGAAACCTAGCTTCCGGAGATGGCTGAACGAGCGCGGCCAAGCGGCACCGTCGCTCCCCTCTCCCGCCTGCTCCGCAGGCACCCTCCCCCGCGGAGGGGGGAGGGTCAAGCGTCGCGCTTACTGCGGCGGGGCCGACGGCTGCTGCCCGTCCGCCTGCTGCTGGAGCAGCGGGGTGATGCGGCGGACCGTGACGCGGCGGTTCTCGCGGTTGGCGTCTTGCGTGTTCACCTTCAGGTACTGTTCGCCATACCCTTGAGTCGTCAGGTTCTCCGGCGGCACCTGGAAGTTCTGCGTCAGAACCGCGGCGACCGACTGGGCGCGGCGGTCGGAGAGCGACAGGTTGTCGACCTCCGCGCCGACCGCGTCGGTGTAGCCCTCGATCAGGAAGACCTCCTGCGGGTTGGCCTTGATCGCCTGGTTGATCGCCGCCGCGATGGTCGAAAGGCGCTGGGCCTGATCGGGCGTCACGGTGAACGAGCCGGTGTCGAAGGTGATCGTGTTGATGTCCACCGACGGCATCCGGGCGCGCAGCTGCGGCGAGTAGCGCACCTGATCCAGGGTGTAGCGGCGATCGATCGGCACCACCGGCGGGGCGGAGAGCGCCTGATAGACCGTGCGCTCGTCGGCCCGCTCGTAATCGACGATGTAGCGGTCGCGCGGGATGCGGATGTCGGGCGGGGGCAGATCGACGACGTCCTCGTAGATCGGCCGCGGCGCGCCGCCATAGGCGTTGTTGATGAGGAACACCTCGCGCCCGTCGCTGTAGCGGCGGGAGCGGCGCAGGAGGCGTCCGTCGTCGTCCACCACGGTGACGATCTGACCGCCGAGCGGGCTGTCGACGTAGCTGTAGATCTCGCCGCCGCGGCGCTCGCTGCGGTAGCCGCGGTCGCCGTAGATCGTGCGGAAGCGCTCGTTCTCGTCGTGGCGGATGAAGTAGCCGTCGCGGTCGCGCACGATGATGCGGCCCGGCTCGCGGTAATAGGTGCGGCCGTCCACGTCGTATTCCCGGCGGTCGCGCCGGATCGTGTCGTAGTCGCGGATGCGGTAGTCGTCGTCGCGGAAGCCGCCGGGGATGTAGGCCGGGGTGCCGGGCACGTTGAACCGGTCGCGACCCCCGCCGCCGTAGCGGTCGTCGCGGCCGTAGCCGTCACGCCCGTCGCGGCCATAGCGGTCGTCCCGTCCGTCCCGACCGAACCGGTCTTCGCGGTCGCGCCCGTCACGGCCGAAGCCGTCGCGGCGGTCGTCGTCGAGGCGGCCGTTCGGCTGGTAGCCGGGCTGGCCGGGCTGAAACGCACCGGGGGCGCCGGGCGGCGGCGTGCCGACGCCGGGCTGCTGCGCGTTCGGCGGGGTGCCGGGCGGCTGCACCGGACGGCCCGGAACACCGGGCTGCTGGTTCGGCGCCACGGGGCGACCGGGCACGCCCGGCTGCTGGTTCGGCGGCGTCGCCGGGTTGGCGCCGGGCTGGCCCGGACGGCCGGGCCCATCGGCGTTCGGCGGGGTGCCGGGCGGCTGGACCGGGCGACCCGGAACGCCGGGGCGCTGGTTCGGCGGCGTGTCGGCATCGCGGCCGCCGCGGTTCGGACCGTCGCGGTCCGGCGTGGCGTCGCGGCCGGGGCGATCCGGGGTGTTGTCGCGGCCGGGACGGTTCGGGCCGTCACGGTCCGGACGACCGGGCGCGTCGGGACGGTCAGCGTCGCGTCCGCCGCGGGCCGGGGGCTGGTCGGGACGGCCGGGGGCATCGCGGCCGGCAGGGCCGGGGCGATCCGGGGTCGCGTCACGAGCGGGACGGTCGGGCGTCGCGTCGCGGCCGGGGCGCGCCGGGGTGTCCGGGCGGCCGGGGGCATCGGCATCGCGACCACCGCGGGCGGGCGGAGTCGGACGGTCGGGACGATCCGGGCCGTCGCGGTCGGGGCGTGCGGGACGGTCCGGGCGATCCGGGGTCGCGTCGCGACCGGGGCGAGCCGGCGGGGCGTCGCGGTCCGGCGCAGGCGCACGGTCGCGGGCGGCCGGCGGGGTCGGACGGTCGGGACGATCCGGCCCGTCGCGGTCGGGGCGCGCGGGACGGTCCGGACGCTCGGGGCGATCAGGACGATCCGGGCGCTCCTGCCGCTCGGGACGGTCGGGTCTTTCGGGGCGGTCGGGACGCTCGCGACCGCCGCCCGGGGGGCCGCCGCGCTCCATGCCGCCGGGCGGGCCGCCGCGCTCGGGGCCGCCACGCTCCGGCCCGCCGCGACCGCCGCCGGGGCCACCGGGACCGCCCGGTCCACCGCGCTCCATGCCACCCGGACCGCCCGGCCCGCCGCGACCACCACCGGGGCCGCCCGGTCCTTCGGGATCGCGCTGCGCCAGCTCGATCCGCCCGTTGGCGGTCTCGCCGAGGGAGCGGGCGAAGGACAGGTCTGACAGGAGAAGGGCCGGCAGAATCGTACCGGTCAGGAGCAGGGAGCGGGTGATCCGCATGTAGGACGGCCTCGTGAATCGCGATCGGCGGTTCCGAACATTGTCGGGCCGATATGGTTCCCGATCACGAGAGGTCAAATCTCAAGTCGAGGCGGGTTCTCCACTTCGATTCCGCGAATGTTACCGAATCGAACCCGTGGACGCCCCGCTCAGGGCGTGGGCGGGACCGGGACGAGGCCGGGGACGATGACGCGGATGGCGCTGCTGCGCGATTCCCCCGTCGAGCCGGTGGCCTCCGCCGCGGCGGCTTCCGGGGCCGTCGTCGCCACGCCCTCGCGGTTGGCGGCATCGGCCGCGAGCGAGGCCGCGGTCTTGTCGGCGCGGCCGACCAGGGTCAGACGGACCTTGGGCGCCCGCGACAGCCGCTCGGCGGTCATCGGCGTGACGAAGATGTCGCCCTTGTGCCGCACCAGCATGCTCTCGGCCTTGGCGAGCGACTGCGCCCAGCTCTGCCCCTCCTTCTTGCAGGAGCAGTTCGGGACGAAGCTCGTGCGGAACTTGAAGGCGGTCGGCGTCGCCGCGTAGGCGCGGCTGCCCTTGAGGGTCGCGGCGTATTTGAGCGCGTCGTCGCCGTGCGGCATCGAGTAGGCGAGCGATTCGGTGCCGGGGCAGAGCGCCTGACACATCTCGTCGGCGCCCTCGCGGCCGTCGGGGAGGTTGTTCATCGGGAAGTAGGAGCCGTCGCAGGTCTTGACGCAGATCACCTGCGGGCCGCCCCGCGCGGTCTGGCCGCCGGAGAGCCGCGCCTCCTGGCCGGCCTCGGGCACCACGCCGGAGCAGGCGCTCGACACCGCCGCCACGAGCTGGCGGCGGCGGGCGGCCACCACCTCGCCGTCGCCCCCGCCATAGGTGGCGTTGAGCGAGCGGATGCGGGCCTCGACCGCCCCGCATTGCGGCGGGCGGGTGTCGAAGAACAGGAACCGCCCGCCCTCGCAATTGAGGCTGCGATAATACGATTCGAGCCGCGACACCTCGCTCTGGAGCGCGGCGGCCGTGGAGGCGCTGGCGTTCAGGTTGGCGAGTTCGGTCTTGTAGCGCTGGCAGGCCCAGACGTCGCCGGCGGAGGCAGCGCCCCCTTGGGCGAGGACGAGGCCAGCCGCCGCGGCGAGGGCGGCGAAGGCACGGCGAAGCTGCGGTCCGATCAGCGGCATGGGCGGATGCTGGGATCTCGGGCAGGGGGTCGCGGGAGACGGATGGGGCCGGTGCGCGACGGCGAGGCGCCTCACACCTGTGTTAACGCCCCTCGCCGCCGGGGGACAGGGACACCATGTGTTTACGGCCAGGCTTTGAGGGGATTGCGTCGATGATGTGGCTCAGGGGCACCATGGACACCATGCGCGCCGTGACAGTTGCGGCTTGCCTCGCCGCCGCGCTCGTGCCGGTCTCGGCCGGCGCCGCGGACGATCCGGACCGCATCTTCGACAAATCGACGGTGTGGCGCCCGCTCACCCCGAACGACAAGCTCGTGGTCTACGGGATCGACGATCCCGACGTGTCGGGCATCGCCTGCTGGTACACCCAGCCGGAGAAGGGCGGCATCAAGGGCACGCTCGGGCTCGCCGAGGACGTCTCCGACATCTCGCTGTCCTGCCGCCAGACCGGGCCGGTGGTGTTCAAGGACAAGGTCAAGCAGGGCGACGTGGTGTTTAGCGAGCGCCGCTCGCTGATCTTCAAGTCGATGCAGATCGTGCGCGGCTGCGACGCCAAGCGCAACACGCTGATCTACATGGTGTATTCGGACAAGGTGGTGCAGGGCTCGCCGAAGAACTCGACCTCCAGTGTGCCGCTGGCGCCGTGGGGCACGGAAGCGCCGCAGAAGTGTTCGGATTTCGTGAAGTAGGACGAAGTCGAACGCCACTCCGTCATTCCGGGGCTCGCCGAAGGCGAGAACCCGGAATCCACGACTGGCCGCGACGGTACGTGAAGCCGTGCATCACGGGTGGATTCCGGGTTCCGCTGCGCGGCCCCGGAATGACGGCGCGTAAAAAAAATCGAAAAAATCAGTCCTGGCAGGTGATGCGCAGCGGGCGGGCCGCCGTCGGGGCCGGGATCGGGGCGGCGGGGATCGCGCCGGTGTACTCGTCTTGAGCGGCGACGCCGTAGTTCACGGCGCTGGCGTAGCCTTGCGACTCGCACCACGCGTTCGCGACCACTTGTCCGCACTCGCTCGGGCCGCCGCTGAGGCATTCGCCGACGCCGTAGCCCTCTTCGGCCGGGATCAGGAACGTCTTCTCGACATGCGCGCGCGCCGGGGCCGGTTCGCCGGCGAGCGCCTGGGGCGCGGCCGAGGCCAGGGCGAGGGCGAGGACGACGGCGACCGGACGGCGCATGGTGGAGACCCTGTTAACGGATTCGCTCGGTTGCGGAGTGTTCGGACGGCTCGGTAAACAAATCCTTGCACCGACCGCTCACGGTTGCTTGAGCCGGGACGCGGGGGCCGTTCTCGAATTCCTCACGGTTCTGGGTTAGCTCATGCCCGGAGCGGCGACCGTCGCGGCGTTGCAACAGCGAACCCGCGCGGCTCCGGCGGCAATGTGGCAGCGGTTTTCGTGGAACGGCCGAACACGCTGCGGCGCAACGAGAAACCGAGGACGGCGCGTCGCCGTCGCGAAGGCCGGACGGTTCCGGCGGGACCTCTTCGATGACCCCGATGTTGCGGCTCTACAACACGCTGACCCGCGAGAAGGCGGCCTTCCAGCCGATCGATCCGGCGCATGTGCGGATGTACGCCTGCGGGCCAACCGTCTACGACGCGGCTCATATCGGCAACGCCCGGCCGATCATCGTCTTCGACCTGCTGTTCCGGCTCCTGCGCCACCTCTACGGGCCGGGCCACGTCACCTACGCCCGCAACGTCACGGACGTGGACGACAAGATCAACGCCCGCGCGATGGAGCGCGGCATCACCATCCGCGAACTCACCGACGGCACGCTGGCGCAGTTCCATCGGGACATCCGCGCGCTCGGCGTGCTGATGGCGGACGACGTGAACGTGGCGGGCGAACGCCCCCGCTTCGTCGAGCCGCGGGCGACCGACCATATCGGCGAGATGCACCGGCTGATCGAGGGGTTGGTCACGGCCGGCCACGCCTACGTGGCGGAGGGCCACGTGCTGTTCGACGTGCCCTCCATGGCGGATTACGGCGCGCTCTCGAAGCGCCCGCTCGACGAGATGGAGGCCGGCGCCCGCGTCGAGGTCGCGCCCTACAAGCGCTCGCCACTCGACTTCGTATTGTGGAAGCCGTCCAAGGCGGGCGAGCCGTCCTGGCCCTCACCCTGCGGGATCGATGCGCCGGGGCGCCCCGGCTGGCATATCGAGTGCTCGGCGATGTCGTGGAAGCATCTCGGCGAGACCTTCGACATCCATGCCGGCGGCATCGATCTGATCTTCCCCCACCACGAGAACGAGGTAGCGCAGTCCCGCTGCTGCTTCGGCACCGACGTGATGGCGAACGTCTGGCTCCACAACGGCTTCCTGCAGGTCGAGGGGGAGAAGATGTCAAAGTCGCTCGGCAACTTCATCACCATCGGGCAGGTGCTGGCCGACTGGCCGGGCGAGGTCGTGCGCCTCAACATGCTCAAGACGCATTACCGCCAGCCGATCGACTGGACCTTTCGTAGTTTGGAGGAATCCAGTCGGACGCTGGAGCGCTGGTACGATGCGGCGGGCGAGGCCGCGCCGGCCGAGACCGTGCCGGAGCGGGTGGTCGAAGCCCTTTGTGACGACCTCAACACCCCGGCCGCGCTGGGCGAACTGCATCGGCTTGCGGGCACCGACGCCCCGGCGCTCAAGGCGGCAGCCGGGCTGATGGGCTTTCTCGGCGAGACCAAGGCGCAGCGCGAGGCCGCCCGTGTCAGCGCGGCGGGCGTCGATGTGGCGAACGTCGAGGCGCTGATCGCCGAGCGCAAGGCCGCGCGATCCGCCAAGGACTGGGCCGCCTCCGACCGGATGCGCGACGCGCTCGCCGCGATGGGCGTGAGCGTGAAGGACAACAAGGACGGGACGACGACCTGGACGGTGGCGGACTGACACCACCTCATCCTCCCACTCACACCCTCATCCTGATGTGCCGCGAAGCGGCCTCGAAGGAGGGCTCCAGCTCGCTCGCGATCCCTGGAGCCCTCCTTCGAGGCTCCGCTTCGCGGAGCACCTCAGGATGAGGGGGTTTGAAGAGAGTTACGGCGCCGTCTCGGCCGGCGCCGGCTCCTCACCTTCCTGCTTCAGCCGCTTGCGGTACTGCGCGGCGCCGAACGGGATCATGCAGAGATAGCCGAGGCTGATTGCGGCCAAAGCCTCGAACGGGAACGAGATCACGAGGCCGAAGGCGACCACCACGACGAGGAAGATCGGCAGCACGAGGTCGCGCGGCACGCGCTTGCCCCAGGTCTTGCCGGAGAACGTCGGCACGGTGGAGACCACGAGAAGCGCGATCACGAGTTCGTAGCCCAGGATCAGCCCCGTGCTCCATTGCGGGAACGGCACGTCGAGGAAGTGCAGGTAGAGCGGCAGCATGCCGGTGAGCGCGCCCGCGGGGGCGGGCATGCCCACGAAGTAGTCCTTCTTCCATTCCGGGCGGTTCGGGTCGTCCAGCATCGCGTTGAAGCGGGCGAGCCGCAGGCACATGGCGATGGCGAAGACCAGCGAGACGATCCAGCCGACCGATTTCAGGTTGTGCAGGGCGAAGCTGTAGAGGATCAGCGCCGGGGCGCAGCCGAAATTGACGAAGTCGGCCAGCGAATCGAGTTCCGCGCCGAAGCGCGAGGTGCCCTTGAGCAGGCGGGCCACCCGCCCGTCGATCCCGTCGAGGCCGGCGGCGACCACCACGGCCAGCACGGCGGGCTCGAACTTGCCCTCGAACGCGAGCCGGATCGCGGTAAGCCCGAGGCAGAGCGCCAGCAGGGTGATCATGTTCGGCGCGATGATCCGGAACGGCACCGGGCGGAAGCGCCGCGGGCGGTCGTTCGGATCGGGCGCGAAGGGCGGGAAGAGATCGTCCATGGGGGCTCCGGCTCGTCTCGTTGCCGATCAGATACGGCGGAAGGCCCGCTCCGGGCCACCCCCGAGATCGGCCAGCACCGTCTCGCCCGCCACCGCCTTCTGGCCCAGCCCGACGAGGATGCGGGTGCCGACGGGGAGGTAGACATCGACCCGCGAGCCGAAGCGGATCAGGCCGAAGCGCTCGCCGACCTGCTTGGTCTCGCCCGCCGCCACGAAGCCGACGATGCGCCGCGCCACGAGGCCGGCGATCTGCACCACGCCGATCCGCAGCGGCTGGCCGCGGTGCGTCGTCTCCATGACGATGCCGTTGCGCTCGTTGTCGTCGCTCGCCTTGTCGAGTTCGGCGTTGAGGAACAGGCCGGGGGTGTAGTGGATCTGCCCGATCTTGCCGGTGACCGGCACGCGGTTCACGTGGCAGTCGAACACGTTCATGAACACCGAGATGCGCAGCATCGGCTCGTGCGAGAGGTCGAGCTCCGGCGGGGGCAGGACGGTGGAGATCAGGTTCACCCGGCCGTCGGCGGGCGACACGATCAGGCCGTCGCCGACCGGCACGACGCGCTCGGGATCGCGGAAGAAGTAGCAGACCCATAGCGTCAGGATCAGGAACACCCAGGCGAAGAACTGCGAGAACAGCCCGGCGCCGACGGTGAGCACGATGCCGATCAGGATGAAGGGGTATCCCTCCTTGTGGATCGGCACGAGCGTCCGGCGGATCGTCTCGATGAGGTCGGTCATGGCTTCGCGGGGCTTTTCGGCGTGCGGTTGCCCGCGCCGGATGGCAGGGGGTGGGGCGAACGTCAACCGCGGGGAGGGGTGGCGCGGGGCTGTGAACCGCATCGGCGGTCGATCAGGCCTGACACCCAGCCCACCACCGTCATTCCGGGGCGCCGTAGGCGAACCCGGAATCCACGACTGGCCGCGGCGGTGCAGCTTCAGCCGGGCATCCCGCATCACGGGTGGATTCCGGGTTCCGCTTCGCGGCCCCGGAATGACGGTGGTCCATTCGAGTCTTCTCGATCGTCAGCCCACCGGCTCGCTCTCGCGCGGGGCGCCGAGCGTCTTTTCGTCCTCGGCCTGCTTCAGCGCCTCGCGTGCCGCGTCCGCCTGCCGCTGGCGGTCCCACAGGGCGGCGTAGACGCCACCCCGCGCCAGCAGGCCGGCATGGTCGCCGCGCTCGACGACGCGGCCCTGATCCAGCACGAGAATTTCGTCGGCGTTGACCACCGTCGAGAGGCGGTGAGCGATCACCAGCGTGGTGCGGCCCTGGCTGACCCGGTCGAGCGCCGCCTGGATCTCGCGCTCGGTGAACGAATCGAGTGCCGAGGTCGCCTCGTCGAGGACGAGGATCGGCGGGGCCTTGAGGATGGTGCGGGCGATGGCGACGCGCTGCTTCTCGCCGCCCGACAGCTTCAGGCCGCGCTCGCCCACCGGGGTCTCGTAGCCCTCGGGCAGGCTCTCGATGAAGCGGTCGATCTGGGCGAGCCGCGCCGCCTCGCGCACCTCCGCCTCGCTCGCGTCCCAGCGGCCGTAGCGGATGTTGTAGCCGATGGTGTCGTTGAACAGCACCGTGTCCTGCGGGACCATGCCGATGGCCGCCCGCAGCGTATCCTGGCGCACCGCGGCGATGTCCTGCCCGTCGATGGTGATGCGGCCGGCTTGCGGCTCGTAGAAGCGGAACAGCAGGCGCGACAGCGTCGACTTGCCCGCCCCCGAGGGGCCGACGATGGCCACCGTGCGCCCCGCCGGCACCTCGAACGAGACGCCGCGCAGGATCGGCCGCTCCGGCACGTAGGCGAAGCGCACGTCCTCGAACCGCACGGTGCCGGCCGGGACCGCCAGCGCCGGGGCGCCGGGGCGGTCGCTGATCTCGGGGTTGCGGTCGATGATGCGGAACATGTCGTCGATATCGACCAGCGCCTGTTTGATCTCACGGTAGATCATGCCCATGAAGTTCAAGGGCATCGAGAGCTGCACCAGCATCGTGTTGACGAGCACGAACCCGCCGATGGTGGTGCGCCCGGCCATGATGTCGCGCGCGGCGAGCGCCATCACCGCGGTCATGCCGAGGGTGAAGATGACGGCTTGACCCGCGTTCAGGACCGCCAGCGAGACGTAGGTCTGCGTCGAGGCCTTTTCGTACTTCTCCATCGAGGCGTCGTAGCGGGCGGTCTCGCGGTTCTCCGCGCCGAAATACTTCACCGTCTCGTAGTTCAGCAGCGAATCGACCGCCTTCGTCGTGGCGTCGGTGTCGGAGTTGTTCATCCGGCGGCGGATGCCGATGCGCCACTCGGTCGCCTTCCACGTGAAGCCGAGATAGGCCGCGATCATCGTCGCGACGACGGCCGAGTAGAGCCAGTCGAACTCGTAAGCCAGGATGCCGAGCACGAGGGCGAGTTCGACGATGGTCGGCACCAGCGTCAGCACCATCAGGCGCGACAGTTCCTCGATGCCGTTGCGGCCCCGCTCCAGCACGCGGGTGAGGCCGCCGGTCTTGCGCTCCAGATGGAAGCGCAAGGAAAGCCGATGCATGTGCTCGAAGGTGAGGAGGGCCAAGCGGCGCACGGCGTGCATCGCCACTTTGGCGAACAGCCCGTCGCGCACCTGCGTCATCGCCGCCATGGCGACCCGCGACAGGCCGTAGAGGCCGATGAGTAGGAACGGCGCCGAGATCAACCCGGCCGGGACGGCGGCCGGCGCATTCTTGTCGGTCGCCGCCACCAGCGCGTCGGTCGCCCACTTGAAGGTGAACGGCATCACCATCGTGGCGGCCTTGGCCAGCATCAGCAGACCGAAGGCGAGGAAGATGCGGCGCTGGAGGTCGCCCCGGCCGTGCGGCCAGAGATAGGGCCACAGGCGCCGGTAGGTGGCCAGAAGGCCGGGTCGTTCGAGCGGCACGGACGCGCTCGGCGCCGCCGGCTCGGATGCGGTTGCCATGAGGAAATCGGGATGCGGATGCGGGGGTGACGGCC
Source organism: Methylorubrum subtropicum (assembly GCF_038442325.1). NCBI lineage: Bacteria > Pseudomonadati > Pseudomonadota > Alphaproteobacteria > Hyphomicrobiales > Methylobacteriaceae > Methylorubrum > Methylorubrum subtropicum. Next base: position 349,898 of record NZ_JBBXMW010000004.1, read on the forward strand.
TGGGCGCGGGGGCGCTCAGGGCTGTCGATGCCCGGGATATAGGCGCAACGCAGCCCGCGCGCATCCGGCGCGGGGACGCATGCTGCCATGAGCCTGTCGCCAGAGAGGCTGTTCGACCGGCTCATCCGATCAAACCCCCTCATCCTGAGGTGCGAAGCACAGCGAAGCCTCGAAGGAGGGCTCCAGCGGATCGCGCGATCCCTGGAGCCCTCCTTCGAGGCTGCTTCGCAGCACCTCAGGATGAGGGGATTGGATGGGGTGAGCCGAGCCGAACGGGCTCTCAGGTCCGCTTCGGCGCCGGATTGTCCGCAGCGGCCGGGGCATCCTTCGGCAGCACGAAGATCTGCCCCGGATAGATCAGGTCGGGATCGCGGATCTGGTCCTGGTTGGCGTCGTAGATCACCGTGTAGCGGTTGCCCTTGCCGTAGGTGCGGCGGCTGATCTGCCACAGGCTGTCGCCGCGGCTGATCCGCGCCGTGCTGATTTCGGGGACGAACACGGTTCCCGGCACCTCGGCCATCCGCCCGGCCTCGGGGGAGGCGGCCTCCGGCAGCCGGGGCGCGAGGGCCGCCGCGGCGGCGCCGTCGGTGGCGGGCTTCGGGGTGCCGACACCGGTGCCGGCCGCGACGGAGGGCGTGCCGGGCGCCACCGTGCCGGGAGACGCCGCAGCGGGCGGCGGGACGGTGGTGGGGTCGAGCGTGAGGCTCGGCGCGGGCCGGGCCTCGGGCGCGGTCTGCGACGGCGGGGCCTTGGCCGGGGCGGGCGCGCCCGGCGCCGTCCGCTCGGCCGCCTTGTCCGCGGAGCGCTGCACCTGAGCCTGCGTCTGCCCGCTCGGCGAGGCGCCGTTCCGGGGCTCCGCGGCATCCCCGAAACGGGGCGCCCCGGCTTGCATCTCGGTTGATCCGGCGGCGCCGCGGCGCTCCGGCGGGGCGGTTTCGGCCATCTTCGGGGTGGCGGGTTTCGCGTCAGGCCTAGCCGCGCTCGGCGCCGGCTTCGCCGCGTCGGCGGTCGTCGGAGGGGTCTTCGTGGACGCCGGAGTGCCGTCCGTCGGCCTGCTCTCGGCCGGTTTCGGCTCGCTCGGTTTGCTGTCCGCGGCCTTGCGGGCGCCGGGCGCCTCCGCGGCGGCGACGCGGGGCGCGCTCTCCGGATAGGTGAAGGCGACCTCGGCGCGGCGGCGGACCTTGCCGCCGGCCGGATCGACCGCGTCGATCCGCACCTGATAGGCGCCGGGGCGCACGCCGCGGCCGATGGTGAAGGCGATGCGCCCGTCCGCGCCGGGGCGGCCGGAGGCCACCAGGGTGTCGTTGAGATAGAGCCGCAGGGTGCTGTCGGTGGGGGCCTGCGCGGTCACGTCGAGCCGCCCGCCGTCCTGCGCGTCGATGCTGACGATCCGCGGCGCCGCCTCGGACGCGGCCGGCTTGTCCTTCGCTGCGTCGGGGACCCGCGCCGCCTTCGCCGCGGGCGCCTCGGCCTGGGCCGACCCCTTCCGCTCAGCCGACTTGCCCGGCTCCGCGGGGAGCGCGCCGGGCGCGGCCTTGCCGGGGGTGTCGGCGAAGGCGGTGGTGGGGCGGCCGGTGCCGGCCTCCGGGGCGTCGGGCTGCGACAGCACCCGCGTCGGCGCATCGGGTGCCGAGAGGGCGATCAACGGCTTGGCGTCGCGCTTCTCGGCGACGACCACGGTGACGCTCTCGCGCCCGCGCAGCGGCTTGCCGTCCGGCCCGGTGGCGCGAAGCGCGATCTCGCTTGATCCCGTCGGCAGGTCCGGCGGCGTCAGCGCGAACTGACCCGCGGCGTCGGCCTTGCCCTCGGCATAGGGCTTTCCGTCGCGCAGCAGCTCCACCTTCGCGTTCGGCGCGGTGCGTCCGGCGATGACGCTCGCCCCGTCCGGCTCGACGCGGACGATGTCGAAGCTCGGCGCACCCTCGAGCTCGGCGGAGGCTGCGCCCGGCGCGGGGCCGGCCTCCGGAGCGGGGGTTTTCCCTTGCGGCGGCGGCGTGAGAGCGGCAAGAGGAGCAGCCTTGTCCGATCCCGAAGAGGCCCCGCTCTGAGCGTCTTGCGAGGTCTCGGGGGAGGAGCCGCCCGCCGCGTTGCGCTTGAGGAGTTCTCCCGTTCCGAACAGCGCGACGACCATGGCGAAGCCGCCGAGCAGGCCCGCAAGCGCGAGCACGATGCCTCGCCGCACCTCAGCCGTCATGGCTCACAGACTCCCGCTCATCCGCACCGTGGCGCGCCGTCCTCGGACCGTTCGCAGCGCCATCGACAACCCGTCTCGATCACCTGACATATTATCGAACATGAGAAGAACGCCAAAGCTCGAACCCGCCTATCGACCGGATTCGCGTGGTTACTCAGCACTTTTCCGTGCGCATGACGTGGTTTTGCACGCCTTCGGGAGCCTGTGATGGAGCGTCTCACCTCGGTCTGCGTCTATTGCGGCTCCGGCTTCGGCGGCGATCCGGCCTTTGCCGAGGCCGCGCGCACGCTCGGCGCCGCGCTCGGCCGCGAGGGCATCCGCCTCGTCTACGGCGGCGGCAATGTCGGCCTGATGGGCACCGTAGCGCAGGCGGCCCTGGATGCCGGCGGCCACGTCACCGGCATCATCCCGGATTTTTTGAAGTCGCGCGAGCGCATGCTCGACGCGATCCAGGAAACCGTCGTGGTCTCCGACATGCACACCCGCAAGAAGCTGATGTTCGACCGCGCCGACGCCTTCGTGGCGCTCCCCGGCGGCATCGGTACGCTGGAGGAACTCGTCGAGCAGATGACCTGGGCGCAGCTCGGCCAGCACGCCAAGCCGATCCTGCTCTTGTCGGTCAACGGCTTCTGGGACCCGCTGATCACGCTGCTGGACCACATGCGCGGCCACGGCTTCATCCGCGAGGGGCTCGACCTCAACTACCTCGTCGGCACCGATCCGGCGGCGGCGGTGGCGCAGCTGCGCGGGGCGCTGGCGAAGGCCGAGCCCGCGCCGCAATCCGACGCCCTGATCGCCGAGCGGTTCTGAGCCAAGGCCCATGGACGCGACCGCCCCGACGCAGTTCGGCCCGCATACGGGGCTGCACTATGAGAAATTTTTGGCCCGCCTGTCCCGCAACGCGGCGGTGGAGCGCTACCTCGAGATCGGCGTCGCCCGCGGCACCGTGTTCGCGCAGGTCGCCTGCCGCCACGGCATCGGGGTGGACCCGGAATTCGCCCTCGCGGCCAATATCGGGGCCAACAAGACGCGGGTGTCGCTCTATCAGGTGATGAGCGACGTGTTCTTCGAGCACCTGCAGCCGCGCCGCCAGCTCGGCGGGCGCATCGACCTCGCCTTCCTCGACGGCATGCACCTGTTCGAGTTCCTGCTGCGCGATTTCATGAACACCGAGGCGATCGCCCGGCGCGACTCGATCCTCTGCCTGCACGATTGCCTGCCGCTCGCCGAACCGATGGCCGAGCGCGATCCGATGCAGGCGCATGCGCGCAGCCAGGGCACGCCTTACGCCGATTGGTGGACCGGCGACGTCTGGAAGGTGGTGCCGATCCTGGCGAAGTACCGGCCCGACCTCACCGTGATGCCGGTCGATTGCGCGCCCACCGGCCTCGTGGTGGTCACCGGGCTCGATCCGTCGTCGCGGGTACTAAAAAAGAACTACGACGCCATCGTCCGCGAATTCTCGGCGATGCCGAACGACGCGGCCGGCATCGCCCGGATGTACGCCGCCCATCCGCTGGTCCCCGCCGAGGAGGCCCTGCGCCGGCTCGGCGGCCGGTCGTACCGGCACGGCCGCGGCGGTTTCTTTCGCCGGTTGTTCGGTTGATGCCCGTCTCGGGCTGATCGCTTCGGGCCCCGATCCAAACTCGTCATTGCGAGGCGAGCCGAAGCAATCCAGCGCTCCGCACGATCAGGCCGGAGCGCTCGCGTTGCCGCCTCGTCGGCGCGGGCTCGCTCTGTTCGAGCAGCACGCGCCCTGGATTGCTTCGGCTTCGCCTCGCAATGACGGTGAGCAACCCAAACGAGAAAGGGCCGCCCCGAGGGGCGGCCCTTTCCGTATCCGGACGAGGTCCGGAAAAAATCAGCGGGAGTAGAACTCGACGACGAGGTTCGGTTCCATCTGGACCGGGTAGGGCACCTCGGACAGGCCGGGGATGCGGGTCACGCGGGCGGTCATCTTCTGGTGATCGACCTCGATGTAGTCCGGCACGTCGCGCTCGGAGAGCTGCGAGGCCACGACCACGATCTCGAGCTGGCGGGAGGCTTCCTTCACCTCGATCAGGTCGCCGACCTTGACCTGGTAGCTCGGGATGTTGACCCGGCGACCGTTGACCTTGACGTGGCCGTGGTTGACGAACTGGCGCGCGGCGAACGGGGTCGCGACGAACTTCGAGCGGTAGACCACCGCGTCGAGGCGGCGCTCCAGCAGGCCGATCAGGTTCTCGCCCGAGTCGCCGCGCAGGCGGATCGCCTCGGCGTAGTAGCGGCGGAACTGCTTCTCGGTGATGTTGCCGTAATAGCCCTTGAGCTTCTGCTTGGCGCGCAGCTGCGTGCCGAAGTCGCTCATCTTGCCCTTGCGGCGCTGGCCGTGCTGGCCGGGGCCGTACTCGCGGCGGTTCACGGGGCTCTTCGGGCGGCCCCAGATGTTCTGGCCCATGCGGCGATCGAGCTTGTGCTTCGCCTGGACGCGTTTGGACATTCGCTGTTCCTCTGGAACAAGACTTATCGAGGAACGCGCCCTCCTTTCCCTCCGGCCGGAGCCGTCACGAGGGCGACAGAGCGGACGTTGCCGCTCGCGGGTGCGCATGAAAACGACGCGGGGCCCCGCTGAGGAGCCCCGTTCGTCCGCGCCTGCTAGCCGAGAAGGGCGGCGGCGTCAATTCGTGAACGAGGTGCGACGGCGCGGATGAGCCGTCCTCACGCTTCGTTAACCCTCGTGTCGCCTGAATCTGCCCCAAAGAGTCACGCGATCCGCCGGAGAACACCCGACCATGCCGACGCCGACCCCTCGCGCCAGCCTGATCGCCCTCGCGCTCGCCGCAGGCCTGATTTCCACCTCCGCGCGGGCCGACTTCCAGTCCTGCCTCGCCGGCATCCAGGCCCAGGCGGCGGGCGCTGGCGTTTCGGCCCAGACCTTCCGGGCGGCGACCAGCGGGATCAGCTACGACGACAAGGTGATCGAGCTGTCCCAGGCCCAGCCCGAGTTCAAGACGCCGATCTGGGACTATATGTCGGCGCTGGTCGATGAGGAGCGGGTCGAGGATGGGCGCGCCGCCATGCGCCAGCACGCGGGGGCGCTCGCGAACGCGGAGGCCCGCTACGGCGTCGATCGCCATACCATCGCCGCCGTGTGGGGCGTCGAATCGAACTTCGGCAAGAATCTCGGCAAGATGCCGCTGGTGCAGTCGCTCGCCACGCTCGCCTGCTCGGGCAACCGCCGCCGCGACTTCTTCCGCGGCGAACTGATCGCGACGCTCAAGATCATCGAGCGGGGCGACATCGAGGCCTCGCGGCTGACCGGCTCCTGGGCCGGCGCCTTCGGCCAGACCCAGTTCATGCCGACGACCTACCAGCGGCTCGCCGTCGACGGCGACGGCGACGGGCGGCGCGACGTGGTCGATTCGGTGGCCGATGCCGTGGCCTCCACCGCCAACTTCCTGCGCGTCGCCAAGTGGTCGAACGGGCAGCCCTGGGGCTACGAGATCAAGCTGCCGCGCGGCTTCAACGTCGGGGCGGCCGGCCGCAAGAACAAGCACGCGGTCGGCCATTGGTCCTCGCTCGGCGTCACCCGCATCGACGGGCGCCCGCTGACCGGCGAGGGGCCGGCCGGCATCATCGCGCCCGCGGGCATCGACGGCCCGGCCTTCCTCGTGACCAAGAACTTCGACGCGATCTATTCCTACAACGCCGCCGAATCCTACGGGCTCGCCATCGCGGTCCTGTCCGATCGCCTGCGCGGGCGCGCGGGGGTCCAGGCCGCGTGGCCGACCGACGATCCGCCGCTGTCGCGCGCCGAGCGCCGCGACCTGCAATCGCGCCTGATCGCCCGCGGCTACGATGTCGGCGAGCCGGACGGCAAGGTCGGGTCAAAAACCCGCGAGGCGATCAAGGACATCGAGCGCCGGCTCGGCATGCCGGCCACTGGACGGCCGGGCGGCAAGGTGCTGGAGGCGCTGCGGCGGGGGTGAGGCTCGCGCCGGCCGCGGCGAACCGGGGCAGCCTGTGGCCCGGCTACACTCGACGCCGCGCGGGGAAACGGCATTCTACGGTTGTCTTTCCCTTCGCGGCGCCCGCGCTTCGCTCGGGGCCCCGGTTCGAGGCCTGCCATGTCGTCCCTCACCCGCCTGATCGCGGCCTCCGGCCTCGCCCTTGCCGGCCTCGTCGGGGGCGCCGAGGCTCAGACGCCACAGCCGGGCTCCTGCCTGTTCACCCAGTTCAAGACGAAGTCGCCGGGCTGCACCGATCAGGTGCTCGCCCTCTCGTCCGGCCTATCCTCGGGGACGTTCAACGTCGGCATGCCGCCGATCGGGTACCTGGCCGAGACGTTCCTGCGCTCGCCGACCGAGCGGGCGCGCATCCTCGCCGCGCCGGGCGACAAGGGCGCGGTCGTCTTCGTCCTGGCGGGGCTGCTGCGGGCCGGCCTCACCGAGGACGCCGAGCGCTTCGCGGCGGCGACGGAATCGGGATCGCTGCTCCAACGCCTGAAGGCGATGCGGCTGCTGACGCTGTCCGACATTACGGAAGCGGGCTTCACCACCGCCAAGGACTACGAGTTCCTGGCCGGCGCCTACGGTGCGTCGGGCAACCGCCGCTACCTCGACCTGATCCTGACGACCTTCAACGGCATCGACGAGAAATCCGCCGCACTCGGCCTGCGCCTGGGCCTGCTCACGGTGAAATGGGGGGCGAATGCCGCCCCCGCCGGCCACCCATCGAAGATCCTTCGAAATCTCTGCGGGCAGATCGATTGCAAGGTGAACCCGATCGAGGCCCAGCGCATCCTGGGGCTGGTCGCGGCCTACGGCGCGGTCAGCACGATCGCGCGGGCGGATGCGGGCACGAAGAAGCTGCTGGACGCCAGCATCGGCAAGCATAAGGCGCTGAAGGCGATCCTGGCGAAGGAGCAGGCCTATCTGAGCAATTACGTTGCGGCGCTGACGGTCTCGCGCATCCTGACCGGCGGGCCGGGCGAGAACGTCGCCGCCCGCGAGGCGGCGCTGCGCTCGATCGAGACCTACGAATCGTTCGGCCCCCTGCCGCAGGCCCTGCCGGGGGCGGCTACGGCGGAGGCTCGGCCTTAGAGCATCGGCCCGAAAGGTGGATACCGGCTTTCGGACAAAAGCCGATGCGGCACAGAAACTTGGACAATCGTCCTGAATTTCATATTCAGGACGATTGTCTAGCGGCACCGGCTACGGCGCGAAAAACTGCTCCCGCAACGCGGCGACGAAGGTTTCGGCGCGCGACACGGCCCAATCGGCATCCTTGAGGGTCGGCGCTCCGCTGGCGTAATCGGCCCGGACGCGGATGTCATGCATGCGGTTGAACGCGCGTCCGAGTGCCGGATCGACCATGCCGTCCCGGACGAGGATCAGACCGAAGGCCGCGATGAGACCGCGATGCGTCTTGCTGCTCGCCTCGTCGGTCCGATGGCCGCGCACCAGAAGCGCGGCCCGCGCGGCGTCGAACATGGCGTAGTAGGCCCGGTTGCAAGCCCCTTCGGTGACGCCGGGCTTGAGGAGGAGGTCGGCCGCTGCCAGAGCCGTCTCGGCCTTGCGCAGAAAATCCCGCGCCGCGGCGAGGTCGCTCACAACCTCACCCCGTCGCGCAGGATGTTGGCGAGAAGAGCCGGATTCTCGAAGCGGTCCGGGTGCCGCATCTCCTCTTCCCAGAGCGGGAAGGCCTGCACGAGGAGCCCGGCCTCCATCAGCACGTCGAAGGCGATCTCCGCCATCTCGCCGGACACGTCGCCGCGCTCGTCGCGGCTGCCGCTGCCGCTCAGGACGACGGCGAGATCGGCATCGCTCTCGGCCGTGTGGGTACCGCGGGCGCGGCTTCCGAACAGGATGATGTCCCGCACGGGATAGCGCCCCTCGATGCGGTGAAGGAACGCGCGGACGGCGCGCGCCGTCACCGGATCGGGGATCGGTGGCCGGGCCGTCGTGTGGGTCTGCTCAAGTTCGGGCATCGCCCGCGAGTATGGGTGCAACGCGTGCGCGACGGAAGAATGCGCGATCCGACGATCCGCCGATTGCCGAATGAAAAACCCGCCCCGGGCATCCCGGAGCGGGTTTCTTGGATCGGGAATGCCCCCACCGGCGCGGGAACAAGTCCCAAAAAATCACTCGGCGGCGGCGGCCGGCTTCTTCTCGCCCTTGGCGGCGCGGTCGCTGCGCTCGACGATGCGGGCGGACTTACCGCGGCGGTCGCGCAGGTAGTAGAGCTTGGCGCGGCGGACCTTGCCGCGGCGGACCACCTTGATCGAATCGATCATCGGGGAGTGCACGGGAAAGACGCGCTCCACGCCCTCACCGTAGGAGATCTTGCGGACGGTGAAGTTCTCGTTGAGGCCGCCGCCGGCGCGGGCGATGCAGACGCCCTCGTAGGCCTGGACGCGGGTGCGCTCGCCTTCCTTCACGCGGACGTTGACGATCACGGTGTCGCCCGGCTCGAAATCCGGGATGGTCTTGGCAAGACGGGCGATCTCTTCCCGCTCGAGCTGCTCGATGACGTTCATGGTAAGCTCCGGCCGTTGAGCCCGTCGCTGAAGGCGTCGGGCGTCAGGATTTCGGCATCCTGTTGTGAGTTGGGCCGCCCTCTAGCCGATGTCGGCCGGCTTGTCGATGGCCTCGTCCGGCAACGGCTCCGGCGCCTCGCGCAGCCAGCGTCGCATGTGCGGGAAGGGCAGGGCGCCGTGGGCCTGCGCCGTCGTCGCGTCGTAGGTCAGCCCCATCCATTGCAGCAGCGGCAGGCCGGGGGCGGTCCCTGAGCCGAACAGCTCGGCGAACCACGCCGACGACCCGCGATATCCGCCCGGATGGAACACCACCGCGGGGTCGAGCCGCAGATGGGTCAGCGCCGCCCAGGACCACGCGATGGCGGCGATCTCGTCGCCCATGTTCTGGCTGATGTCGAGGCTGCGCCGCGCCCGCACCTCCGGGGTCATCACCGCGATGTGCCCGGCCTCGTGCAGCAGGTCGCCCGGATAGGTCATGCGCGCCTCGTCCACGAGGAGCCGCCCGCATTCGATGCGGATGCCCGGCACGAAGCAGCGCCCCGGCAGGTCGGCGGGCTCGACCGGGATGCCGATGCCGGACAGGAAGGCGGCGATGCGCGCGGTCTGCGGGTCGGCGAAGGCGGTATCCATGGCGAATCGCGTCACAGGAGCAGGAGACCCATCATGCAACCGCGACCGTCCGCGATCAACGCGGGGAGCGCGGTTGAGAATCCAGGCGCCCCGGTCCACATGGAAGACGGCGGCGGACACTCTCGAAAAGCCCGCAGCCGTTCCCGGCCGGCCTTGAACCGGCGCCAGCGGACACGAGGAATCCTTTCATGTTCATCCAGACCGAAGCCACGCCGAACCCCGCCACCCTGAAGTTCCTGCCCGGCCGCGTCGTGCTGCCCGAGGGCACCTTCGAGGCCCGCGACGCCGAAGGCGCCGAGCGCTCGCCGCTGGCCTCCGCCCTGTTCGCGGTGCCGGGCGTCTCGGGCGTCTATTTCGGGCACGACTTCATCTCGGTCACCAAGGCGGACGGCGTGAACGAGTGGCCGCAGGTGAAGCCCGCCGTGCTCGGCGCGATCATGGATCACTTCCAGTCCGGCCGCCCGGTGCTCGCCGAGGGCGCGGTGCTGGAGGAGGACGACACGGCCGACGAGTTCTACGACGAGGCCGACCACGACACGGTCGTGACTATCAAGGACCTGCTGGAGACCCGCGTGCGCCCGGCGGTGGCGGGTGACGGCGGCGACATCACCTTCCGCGGCTTCCGTGACGGCATCGTCTACCTGGAGATGAAGGGCGCCTGCTCGGGCTGCCCGTCTTCGACCGCGACCCTGCGGCAGGGCGTGCAGAACCTGTTCCGCCACTTCCTCCCCTCGGTCCGCGAGGTCCAGGCGGTCTGAAGCCGGCTTGCTCTTCGGCAACACCGGCGCGCCTTCCTGGGGAGGCCGCGGGCGGACGCGCTGACGCGGCCGTGCTTTTCGGCTTAGAGTGACCGGCACGGGGCGCCGGCCGGCGCTCCGCTCGGGTTCATCGAAAAAACCGGCGGATCGTCCGATGGACGCCCGTCGGCGGGTGTGACGGTTTGCGGATCCTTGCCATCGATACGGCGCTCGACGCCTGCGCCGCCTGCATCGCCACCGACGCGAGCGACGACCTGCTGGCGGACGAGTCGATGCCGCTCGACCGCGGCCACGCCGAGGCGCTGCTGCCGCTGATCGAGCGGGTGATGGCGCGGATGGACGGCGGTTTCGCCAGCCTGTCGCGGGTCGCCGTCACGGTCGGGCCCGGCAGCTATACCGGCTTGCGGGTCGGGCTGTCGGCGGCGCGCGCCGTCGGGCTCGCCGCCGGCATCCCGGTCGTCGGCGTCACCACGCTCTCGGCGCTCCTCGCGCCGCAACTGGCGCTCGACGGCGAGGCGCTGATCGCCGCCGCCATCGATGCGCGCCACGGCGCCGTCTATCTCCAGGCGATGAGCGTCGGCGAAGGCGTGGTGATCCCGCCGCAGCACGTGTCCATCGCGGATGCCGTGGCCCTGCTCGGGCGGCGCCGCACGATCCTCACCGGCACGGGCGCCGCAGCGCTCGCAACTGCGGCGACGGAGGCCGGCCTGTCGGTCGAGGTCGCCGCCACCGGCGCGCCGCAGATCGCCTGGGTCGCCTCGCTCGGCCTCGTCGCCGACCCGGCGCAGGCCCTGCCGCGCCCCCTCTACCTTCGCGGGCCGGATGCCCGGCCGCAGGACCACGCCAGGATCGCGCGGGCATGAACCGGCCCCTCTCCCCGTTCTGGGCCCTCGATTGGTGGTCGGCGTGGTGGGACGCCTGGGGCGCCACGCCCTACGTCGCCCCCCTGCGCGACGCGGACCAAGCGTCGGCCCTGGAGGCGCTGCACGCCACCGCCTTCGCCCGGCCCTGGGCCGCCCACGAGTTCGAGCGGATGCTGTGCGAGCGCTCGACCGAGGCGCATGCCCTGCGCCGCGGCGGCTCGGTGATCGGCTTCGTGCTCTCGCGGAAAGCCGCGGACGAGGCCGAGATCCTCACCATCGTGCTGGCGCCCTCCGTCCGCGGCGGCGGCCACAGCCATCGCCTGCTGCGCGAGCACATGAACGCGCTGGCGTTCTCCGGCATCCGCACGGTCCATCTCGAGGTGGATGAGGGCAACGCCCCGGCGCTCAAGCTCTACACCCGGGCCGGCTTCGTGAAGATCGGCGAGCGCAAGGGCTATTACCCGCTGCCCAACGGCAGCCGGGCCACGGCGCTCACCATGAGCGCGGCACTCGCGTGATCGGCCCGATCTTTACCCGATGACGCGGCCCGGCATCGGCCTACGGCTGGCGATACAGGCGCTGGCCTTCGTGCTTCTCGTCTTGCCGCAAGCCTTGAGCCTGCGCTTCGGCCGCGGGCGGCTCGCCGCGCGCATCCCGGTCTGGTTCCACCGGCTTTTCTTACGCCTGTTCTCGGTGCGGGTGACGCAGAGCGGCACGCCGCCCCCGCCCGGCGAGCCGGCGCTCGTGCTGTCCAACCACGTCTCCTGGCTCGACATCGTCGCGCTGGGGTCGCTCCGCCCGCTCTCCTTCGTGGCGAAGTCCGAGATCGAGGGCTGGCCGGTGATCGGCACGCTGGCCAAACTCCAGCGCACGGTGTTCATCGAGCGCGCGAAGCGCACGGCCACGGCCCACGTCAACGCGACCGTCGGAGAGCGTCTGGCCAACGGCGACCTGATCGTGCTGTTCGCCGAGGGCACCACCGGCGACGGGCTGCACCTCTTGCCCTTCCGCTCCTCGCTCGTCGGCGCCGCCCGCGCGGCGCTCGCCGCCGAGACGGGGGGCTTGGCCCGCATCCGACTGCAGCCGCTGGCGCTCAGCTACCCCCGCCGCAACGGCCTGCCGGTGACGCGGGCCGAGCGGCCGGAGGTGGCGTGGTACGGCGACATGGAACTCGCGCCCCATCTCGGCCTGTTCGCGACCCGCGGCCCCATCGACGTCCACATCGCCTGGAGCCCGCCGATCCCCTTCGACGCCGCCACCGACCGCAAGCGCGCCACCGCCGAGGCCGAGGCGGCGGTGCGGCGGAGCTTACGCGAGACCCGGGGCGGGACGGGGCCGGTGCGGCCAGCGACGGCACCGGCACACGAGGGGGCCGACGTGTCGGCGCCGGGGATCGCGGCGGTTTAGTTTTTTGCGCCGGTCGGTCCCACGCCTCCCCGTCATCGCGAGGCGGAACTGACGCGATCCAGGGCGCGACCCCTACGGATGACGCGACGGAGCCGCCCACGCCCTCCCCATCCACCGCCGTCATTCCGGGGCCGCGCAGCGGAACCCGGAATCCACCCGTGATGCGACGCTGAACAAGGCGTCGCGGCCAGTCGTGGGTTCCGGGTTCTCGCCTTTGGCGAGCCCCGGAATGACAGCGCGTTTCAGCCTCCCACCGGAAACGTCGCCGCCTGCCCGCGGACCCGGCCCGCCTCATCCACCAGCTGCCACACGATGCCGTCCGTGATCGGGAACCGGCGGCCCGATTTCGCGATGCGGATGCCGCGGTAATCGCTCACGAACCCGTCGCGGGCGACCGCATCGAGCAGGCGCTGGCGCTCGGCCCGCTCCGGCGCCTCGGCCGAGAACCGCGAGGGTAGGCCGACGATCTCGTCCCAGTCGTATCCGAAGGCGATCTGCGCCGCCCGGTTGGCGTAGACGAACAGCGGGTCGGCACTCGTGTCGTGGGCCAGCACCGCGAAGGGGGCTTGCCCAAAGAGCCACGCGGCATCGCAGCCTGCCTCCGGCACGAGCGGACGCCCGACGAGGCGCCGGAAGCTGCCGGTCAGCAGAGCGAAGAAGGCGGGATCGGTCTGCAGATTCAAGGCTGAGGCTCCCGTGAGGGCCGAAAGGATCGTCCTTCGGGCGCAAGCGTGCTACAGGGCGCGGCAGCCGAAAATAGTTCGTTTCGAACGATGTCGCCGCCCGTGAGGGCGGCAGGGTCCGCGATCGTGAAGAAAGCCTACGTCAAGTCCTACGGCTGCCAGATGAACGCCTACGACGCCGGCCGCATGGCCGACGTGCTGGCGGGCGAGGGGTATTCCGCCACCGAGGCGGTGGAGGAGGCCGACATCGTCGTCCTCAACACCTGCCACATCCGCGAGAAAGCCGCCGAGAAGGTCTATTCCGAGCTTGGGCGGCTGCGCGTGCTGAAGGGCGAGCGCGCGGAAGCCGGCCGGGAGACGAAGATCGTCGTGGCGGGCTGCGTCGCGCAGGCGGAAGGGCGCGAAATCCTCTCCCGCGCCCCGGCGGTCGATGTGGTGGTCGGCCCGCAGAGCTATCACCGCCTGCCCGACCTGCTGCGCCGCTCCCGCGAGGGCCGCGTCGTCGACACCGAGTTCCCGCTTGAGGACAAGTTCGACCACCTGCCCGCGCGGCGCAACCGCGGCGTCACCGGCTTCCTGACGGTGCAGGAGGGCTGCGACAAGTTCTGCGCCTTCTGCGTGGTGCCCTATACCCGCGGCGCCGAGGTGTCGCGCTCGGTCGCGGCGGTGGTCGAGGAGGCGCGCCGCCTCGTCGCTGAGGGCGTGCGCGAGATCACGCTGATCGGCCAGAACGTCAATGCCTATCACGGCGACGGGGCCGACGGCGCGCCCGCCACGCTGGGCGTCCTGATGGACGCGCTGGCCGGGGTGCCGGGTCTGCTGCGGCTGCGCTACACCACGAGCCACCCCAACGACTTCGCGGATGATCTCATCATCGCGCACGAAAAAAACCCGCTGGTGATGCCCTACCTGCATCTGCCGGTGCAGTCGGGCTCGGACCGCATCCTGCACGCGATGAACCGGCGCCATACCGGCGACGCCTATCGCCGGCTGATCGAGCGCATCCGCCGGGCCCGCCCCGACATTGCGCTGTCGTCGGACTTCATCGTCGGCTTCCCCGGCGAGACGGATGCGGATTTTGCCGACACCATGCGACTCGTGTCCGACATCGGCTTCGCAGCGGCGTTCTCGTTCAAGTACAGCCCGCGCGCCGGCACGCCCGCGGCCGAGCGCGAGGATGCGGTCCCTGAGAGCGTCAAGACCGAGCGGCTGGCAGCCTTGCAGAAACTGCTCGACGCCCAGCGCCACGCCTTCAACGAGGCCGCAGTCGGCACGGTGACGGAGATCTTGGTCGAGAAGACCGGGCGCCATCCGGGGCAGGTTGCGGGCAAGACGCCGCAGCTTCAGGCGGTGCAGTTCGATGCGCCCGCCTCCACCATCGGCACCCTGGTCCCGGTGCGGATCGTGCGCTCGGGCTCGAACAGCCTGTTCGGCGAGTTGCTGCCCGATGCGGCCGCCGCCGCGTGACCTATATAAGGGGCACCGAGGCAGGAATCTCTTGAGTGCCGATTGACGTTGCGTCCGCCCGCGGCCCCGCCGGCCGCGGCAAAGCCCCCTCCGCCGGGCGCCCCGGCCTCGCCGAGACCGTCGAGGTCTCGCTGACCTTCGACGACAACCGCCTCGCCAGCCTCGTCTTCGGCCAGTACGACCAGAACGTCGCCCATATCGAGCGGCGACTGGGCATCACCGGCACGGCGCTCGGCAACCATCTCGTCCTGAAGGGCGCCCCCGACGCGGCCGAAAAAGCCCGGCGGGTGTTCGAGCGGCTCTATGTCCGCGTGCAGAAGGGCGGCACGCCGCTGACGCTCGGCGACGTGGACGGGGTGATCCAGGAGGTCACCGTCCAGGGCAACCTGTTCCCCTCCGCCGAGATCGCCGTCGACGATCCCGGCCGCGAGCAGTTCGAGCAGATCGCCACCCGCAAGCGCGGCGCCGTGCGCGCCCGCAACGCGGCGCAGAGCGAGTACATCAAGCTGTTGCGCGCCAACGAACTCGTGTTCGCCGAAGGGCCCGCGGGCACCGGCAAGACCTGGCTCGCGGTGGGCCACGCGGTCTCGCTGTTGGAGCAGGGCCATGCCGAGCGGCTGATCCTGTCGCGCCCCGCGGTCGAGGCCGGCGAGCGACTCGGCTTCCTGCCGGGCGACATGCGCGAAAAGGTCGATCCGTACCTGCGGCCGATCTACGACGCGCTCTACGACTTCATGGAGGCCCGCCACGTCGATCGCGGCCTGCAGACCGGTATCATCGAGATCGCCCCGCTCGCCTTCATGCGCGGGCGCACGCTCACCAACGCCGTGGTGCTGCTGGACGAGGCGCAGAACACCACCTCCATGCAGATGAAGATGTTCCTGACGCGATTGGGCGAGAACTCGCGCATGATCATCACGGGCGATCCGAGCCAGATCGATCTGCCGCCGGGGCAGAAATCGGGGCTGGTCGAGGCGGTCAACGTGCTCGACGGCGTCGAGGGCATCGGCCGCGTCCGCTTCCGCGACGTGGACGTGGTGCGCCACGACCTCGTGCGCCGCATCGTCACCGCCTACGAGAAGGCCGCCCACGGCGAGGGCGAGTACGACCGCAACCCGAACCCGCGGCGCCGGCCGTTGGCCTGACGCCACCTGTCGAGGCCGGCTGCTAGCGCATCGTCCTGGATATCGTATCCAAGACGATGCGCTAGGTCTTTGTGCCGCATCGGCTTTTTCCGAAAGCCGGCGACCACCTTTCGGGCCGATGCTCTAGCCCTCGCCCCGCATCACCTTGGCGCCGTAGGCATCGAGGTCGAGCACGCCTTCCTGGGCGACGCGGGCCTTGTCGTCGTCGCTGATGACATCCTGCACGATATCGAGGCGCTTCCACTGGGCGAGCGGGGTCTCGGCGTCGGGCTTCGGGACGTAGCGGCTCTGCTCGACCTTGGTGTGCTTGTGGATGTAGCGCGGGCAGTTGACCCAGGCCTTGGTGACGTCGACGCGCACGACGTACTTCGCCTCCGCCCATTCGGAGAGGAGGGGATCGTCACGCACGATCCGGGCGGTGCCCTGGACGCGTAGCCGATGGGGCGTCTCGAAATCGATGAACAGCAGGCCGACCTTGCCCTGGCCCGCGACGTTGCCCATCGACAGGAACATGCCGTTGCCGTCGAAACCGGGGAAGGCGAGTTCGTTCTGCCCCAGCACCTTTACCACGCCGGTCGGGCCGCCCTTGTAAGAGACGGTCGGATTGCCGTCCGGATCGACGGTGGAGAGGAAGAACATATCGCGGCTCTCGATGAAGCCGCGCTCCATCTCGCCGATCGCCGGCTGGACGTGGTGCTTGTCGAGGAAGTCGGCGAGCTTGCGGGTGTCGAACGCGTCCTGGAGCGCGCGGTGCTCCCCGCTGTAGAGCGATTCCATTCTCGTCCTCCCGTTCCTTATCGTCCGGCCCGTCTCGCGCGGGCGCGGCCCTTTTGGCACGTCGGCGGCCGAGCGTCGAAGGGCAAAATGCCCGTGATGCCGCACGAAAAAGGCCGGCACCGCTTACGCGACGCCGGCCCCGGCGGGACGGTGAGGCCGAGCGAAGCACGGCCTAAAAATCCCAAATTAGTTCTTGGACTTGTCGACGAGGGCCTTCTCGGAGATCCACGGCATCATGCCGCGGAGCTTGGCGCCGACTTCCTCGATCGGGTGGGCGGCGAGCTTGGCGCGGGTGGCCTTGAACGAGGTCTGGCCGACCTTGTTCTCCAGCATCCAGTTGCGGGTGAAGATGCCCGACTGGATGTCGTTGAGGACGCGCTTCATCTCGGCCTTGGTCTCCGGCGTGACGATGCGCGGGCCGGTGACGTACTCGCCGTACTCGGCGGTGTTCGAGATCGAGTAGTTCATGTTGGCGATGCCGCCCTCGTAGATGAGGTCGACGATCAGCTTCACCTCGTGCAGGCACTCGAAATAGGCCATCTCGGGGGCGTAGCCCGCCTCGACCAGCGTCTCGAAGCCGGCCTTGATCAGCTCGACGAGGCCGCCGCACAGCACGGCCTGCTCGCCGAACAGGTCGGTCTCGCACTCCTCCTTGAAGGTCGTCTCGATGATGCCGGCGCGACCGCCGCCGTTGGCGGAGGCGTAGGACAGGCCCAGATCGTGGGCGTTGCCCGACGCGTCCTGGGCGATGGCGATGAGCGTCGGCACGCCGCCACCCTTGAGGTACTCGCCGCGCACGGTGTGGCCGGGGCCCTTCGGGGCGACCATCAGCACGTCGAGGTCCTTGCGGGGCTCGATCAGGTTGAAGTGCACGTTGAGGCCGTGGGCGAACAGGAGGGCGGCACCCTGCTTCAGGTTCGGCTCCAGCGACTCCTTGTAGATGTCGCCCTGCAGCTCGTCGGGGGTGAGCATCATCACCACGTCGCCCCACTTGGCGGCCTCAGTGACGGACATCACCTTGAAGCCCTCGGCCTCGGCCTTCTTGGCGGTGGCGGAGCCCTCGCGCAGCGCGATGACGATGTCCTTCACGCCGGAATCGCGCAGGTTGAGCGCGTGGGCGTGGCCCTGGCTGCCGTAGCCGACGATGACGACGTTCTTGCCCTTGATCAGGTTCAGGTCGGCATCGCGATCGTAATAGACGCGCATGGGGTGTCCTCTCTTCTTTCTGGGTTTAGGGGTTCGCCCGGCCGTAGAGGGCCAGGAACTGCGCGACGGCGTGCGCCGCCTCGCGTCCGATGTCGGCGGCGTCGAGGGAGAGCGCGTCGCCGAGCAGGAGTCGGATCTGGATGTCGCGGCCGACCAGACCGAAGAAGGTCCGGAACGCGGCCTCGGTGTCGTCGAAGGCCAGCAGTGCGGCGGCACGGCCAGCCTCCAGAACCGGCTTGACCCGCTCGCCGATGGCGAAGCGGCCGTTGGCCAGCACGATGGCGCCGAGGTTGCTCTTGTGCGAGCCGGCATGGGCCACGGCGATGCGGTTGAGCGCGACCGAAGTCGGGCTCGCGATCACCGAGAGCCAGGATTCGGCGAAGTCCTGCAGGTTCTTTTTCAACGTCGCGGCGTCGAGGGCGTCGATCTCGTACCGGCCCGTATGGACCCGCGAGGCCTGCCAGCGCACGGTCGCGGTCAGCAGCCCGTCGCGGTCACCGAACCACTTGTAGAGCGTCTCCTTGGAGCAGCTCGCGCGGCGTGCCACCGCATCCATGGTCAGCGGATCGCCGCCCTCGACGATCAGCGACAGCACCGCATCGAGCACCGCCTGCTGGCGCAGGGACGGCGTCTCCGAGGGCGTGTCGAGGATGGCGGCGCTGGCGGACATGAACCGTGGGGCTGAGCCGTACTGTACGGTACGGTACGGCTCACTAGTCCGATTCGTTGGACAGAACAAGACAAGCTGACGGACAAATCCGACAAGCCGCATTCCCGCGAACAAGGCGCTTTACGCGCGCCCCGACCCGACGTATACGGCCCTCACGCCGCGTTTGCGGCGCCCTTGCCGCCTTTCCCGAGCGGCAGGCGGGGCTCGGGTGCGTAGCTCAGCGGGAGAGCATTCGCTTCACACGCGAAGGGTCACAGGTTCGATCCCTGTCGCGCCCACCACGCCCACTGGCAAGTTTCTGGCAAGTTGGGGTCGTTCGCCTCTCTGCCATGGGCAGCTTGACCACCTGCTGAAACAGCTTTTCTACCGCCCGCCGGCTGGCCTGCATGTAGGTCGGGTCCGCGTCGGCGTAGATGTCCGTGGTGCCCTTGGAGTGCGCCAGCAGGGCATCAACTTCCCACTTCGACACCCCCTGTGACCGGCACCACCAGGCCGTGGTGTGGCGGAAGCTGTACGCCGTCACGTCCCCCAGCTCATCGTTCCTAAGACCCGCCGAATCACGTAGGCGATGCCAGGCCGTCTTCATCGAAGCCACCGGCTTGCCGTGGTAGCGAATCAGGAAGCCTTCTCCCCCGTCCTGCCGGTGCCATGCCCGCAGGCGTTCCAGCAGGTACGGGCAGGCGCGAATCACCGCGCGCCGTTTCTTTGTCGGCACCCGACCCGGCGGGTTCATGTCGATGATGCCGGTGGTTAGCTCCACCTGCGACCAGCGGAGATCGAACAGTGCGCCGGACCGCGCCGAGGTGCCGAGCAGCAGGCACAGGTAGCGGGTGATGTGCGGCTCCATCCCGCGCGCGGCCTCGAACAGCGCCTTCATTTCCGGCAGCGTCAGCCGGCGCCCCTTCTTGGGCTGTCCCGGCCCGTCCGCGATGCCTTGGACGTAGGGGAGGGCGGCCAGCTCCCCCAGCTTGTAGGAGCGGTTCAGCGCGGCCTTGCCAAACGTCACCACCCGCCCGGCGCTGGACGGCTTCATGCGAGCGAGCAGGGAGGCGCGGAACGCGGCTTGCCGCTGCGGTTTGGTTGCCTGCGCCACGGTGTCCTCACCGAAGAACGCCCGCCAGACGTTGTAGTAGGTCTTTTGGGAGCCTTTGGAGGGCAGCTTGCTGGCGTGTGCGTCGTAGTAGGTGAGCAGCACGTCGGAGAGCTTCACGTCGCCGAGCGGGGCGTTCTCGGGCCGGACGTTGAGGACGAACCACTCATTCAGGAGCCGCTTGGCCTCCTCGAAGTCGGTGGTGTTGAGGGACACCCGCTTCGGCGTCGTGCACTCGGTCCAGCAGCGATACCAAGCGGGCGAGCCACCGCGTTGGCCCAGATAGTAGATGCCAACCCGATACTCATCCCGCTTGGCGTACTTTGCCACCGTCCCCTCCCTTACTCCGCAGCATCGGCGGCCTGGCCTTCGTCCGGCGTCTCGCCACCCCACAACCGCACCGCGTCCGCACCGAACAGGATGTAGTCGCAGAGCATCACGCCCAGGAACCGGACGCCGCCGTTGCCGTACTGGACATACGGCACGCGCCCGGCGCGTCGGTTTCGCCGCACTGTCGATAGGTCCAGTTTTAAAAAGTGTGCGGCGCGCTGTTCGTTGTACTGCGCATAAAGCGTGATGCCGTGCTCACGGGCGACTTCAGCTCGCATGATGTTCAGCTGGTCCACCGGAATTTTACTCGGGTCAGCCATATTCGCCTCCACGTTAGCAGAGACAGGAGAGGAGCGAATCCCCTCCCGTGAAGAATTTCAGGGCGTGTGGGTGTCGATGGGCCAGCCGGACGGCTCCCGCATCCGAACCGGCGGGGCGTCGTCCTTGTCCGGCAGCGGCGGCGGCACGTACACTTCGCCGGGGCACTCGCCGCCGAGCTTGAACCCCTGTTCCAGCCAGCCCGGCAGCGCGCACAGCACCACCAGCAGGACCAGCCACTTGAGCGCGTGGGAGAACCCCTTGAAGGCCCCCACGACCACGGCGACGACGGCGGTGCCGAAGCCGAGGGTGTAGTACCAGGCCGCGATGCCTGAGCCTTCCACCACCGCGCTCCCGGCGCAGTAGAGGTACGGCGCGTATCCGGCCTTCACCGCCGCGTAGTTAGCCCCAGCGGCCACCGCGCCGACCGCGAGAATGTGTCCGGTGGTAATGTCCCTTGAAACTCCGTCTGCTTTGCCCATGGGAAGCCCTTTCCGAAAGTTTGCGGGAAGCCATCCGGCCAAGCGCCCTCACCACCAGCAAAAGCATGCTGATGCCTAACTGCATGATGGCGAGGGTAAGTTGTACGGAGAGCTTGATCAGCGTGAGCGCGAGGCTCACCGCCAGACCGTCCGGCGCTTGGTCACGGTTTCGGAAATTTCCACGTTCCGAACCCTTGCCCGTTCGACCTGGTAGCAACCAAGCCCTTTCCCCTGCCGCAGATCGAGGTAGACCGCGAAGAGGTCGCGGGGCGTCTGGACAATCACCACCGGCCAGCCCTTGCACCAGTCATGGTGACCACGGGACGAGCCGGCCAGGAAGGCGCCGCGCGTGAACTGAAGGCGGTTCAGGCCGTCTTCCACGCCGTAGTAGGTGCCCGCCGTGAGAATGGCCGCCTCACCGCTGCGCCCGAGGTTGGTGCGCAGGGAACCGTGGACCCGGAACGCCGGGCTGGTGATCGGTTCGGAAGAGAACCGCTCATTGCCGATGATGTACCTGCCGTCTTCTTGTGGCGGGATGATCGACAGGCCCGAGGGCGGCGTTCGTGAAACGGGCACAACGTCCCGTCCACGCACCATGACGGTGCGCGTCAAAATTCGTTTGAGCATCGTGGGTTACTCCGTTCCGGCGCTGTCTGCGCTGGCCCGGCTAATCAAATCTTTGAAGGGCGCTTCGTCAAACGGCGCTTTTTGGGGAAGACCTTGAGTTTGCTAGGTTTTTTGAACGGAGCATGTCGCGACGCGGGAATTTTTGACAAGTCCCTGACTCTTTTGGGAAATCCGTCGCTGTCGAACATTTCCATTATGAGCGGTAGGGCTTTGAAATAGCTAGCTTTTTTAGGCTCCATCCAGAATTCCTTGGTGTGGTCCAAGCGCTTGTTGAGCCGCGACATGCGCCAAGCCTCATGGTCGCTCAACGACCTAATCTTACCCTCCTCCATTATTTTATAATTGTCTTTAATGTCTTTTATCTGCCACGAGCGGCCATTTGGCGGAGGAAAAAGCAAAGTGCCGACTTTAAGCGAGAACTGGTTTCGGGGACTGTAAATTCCGCCTACGTGCTTTTTTCTGAAACCTCTGGATGAAAAGATATTGGCTCATAAGTTCGGCGCTTAAAATCGATGTCCTCCACCCAATCTTTAGTTTTGCCTAGCATATAACAAACTTCGAAGATGCTGGCCCCGAGGTGAAGCATCGTAGTTGCTTCTATGTGGTGAACGTACATTCTTGCTTCAGGCGGAAACGTCCGAATACGTTTTAAAAGTTCCTCGTGCCACTTTTTTTGCTCTTTTTCCGGCCAGCTGTAGAATTCGGCGTAGCGCTCAAAATTACTTTTGCGGCGTTGTTCGATAGACACGGCAAACCCGGAACTTCGTGGCCCAACCACCCTGAGCGTAACCCGCCGCGCCCTCCCTTGCCACTAGGTGGCAGCTAGGAGCGGGGATGGGTTAGCAGCAGCATGACACAGGGTAGGACGCCCTTATGCATTTCGCTGTGCGAAATGCGGGGAGCTTCGCTTTAAGCTGTGTCAAGGTAAGCCATAAATGGCTGTTTTCACTTTCAAACATGCCTTCATCGGCAAGGCGAAACAGGCGGCAGGGACCGCCTCGGCGCACGTCCGATACATCACCCGAAAGTCAGCGACCCACGCCATTGCGTCTGAGGGGATGCCCCGCCACCGCCATGCCGTGCAGCGGTTTATGGACGAGCGCGAGGCTTCAATCCGAAAGAACGGACGGGTCTGTGATAAGTTTATCATCGCGGTCCCGAAGGAGATGGACCAGGCGCAGGCCCTTCACACCCTGCGGCGCTTCGGCAACAAGATCAGCCACCGATGGGACGGCGAGCAGAAGCGAGTCCTGAAAGCATCGTACTTTCTGACGTTGCAGGATTGGGACACCCACAATCCGCACTGCCACTTTGTGTTCGTAGACGCGGACCGGGAAACCGGGGAACGGGTTTTCGGGACGACGCGAAAAGGCAGCACGGAGCGCCTTCGCGCCACATGGGAGAATGTCTGCAACGACGAGCTGGAAAGGCTTGGCATCGAGGCGAAGGTTGACCGAAGGCCGCAGCACGTCATCGAGGCGGAGCAAGCGGCGCGCACAGAACTTGACCGGCGCGCAGAAAACCAGAGCGCGGCGCAGAAAGAGGTGCCGGTGCCTGAATCGTCCGACCTTGCCGGACAACTGCCGCCCTCAGACGCCCCCACACACGAGCTCCCCGAATCCCCCGCGTCCGCGCACGAGCAGGAGCTTGTGCAGGAGGACGAGATGGCTGGCAAAGTGGCACAGATCAGGGAACGTGAGGATGCCGAGCCGGACGGGCCTGGCCGCATTGTCGCCGGACCGGAGCCGGTGTCCGTCGTCGCCAAGGTGCGCGGCGCCTACCAGCTGTCTCAGCGGCTCAGGGAGACCAAGAGTCAGCGGAAGCTGCTGACCACAGCCCTGTCGTGGAAGGAAACGGCCCAGGAGCGGTCCGATGAGGCCGCGCGGTCGGCCGCCATCCTGATGCAGCAGGAGCAGGGATTCGAGCGACGGCATACCCACGGTCACGTCAACGGTACGGCGCAGCTGAGAGGCTACCAGGCGCCTTCATGGTCGTTTCTGCCGTCTGCTGTGCGCGGCTGGCAGTCCAAGGCACGGAAGGATGCGGTAGCGGCTCAGAGCAGGCTGGACGACCGGCGCGAGGAGCACGCCGTGCACGTCCGCAACCGTGACGAGGCCCAGCGCACCAGCGAGCAGTGGGAGCAGCACACCCGGCCGCAGGCCCAGAACGTACCCGGCCATCCGAACTATGCGTGGCTCAGCGCCGCCGAGCAGAAGGCGGCTCTGGCTGAGATGGAGCAGGCCGAGAAAGCCATTGAGGCAACGCGGACGGGCAAGCTGGACGGTCTGACGCCTGAGGCAGTCTGGACAGCCTACAAGGCGGAGGAGATCACGCTGGACGAGGCCAGGGATGCCGCTCAGGCCACCGGGTTTGAGCAGCTGGCCGAGGCTTTGGAGAACGAGGCCGCACAGGAACAGGAAGAAGGGCTGGGGGCATAGAAGAGCCCCCAAATGGGGGCTGCACTGGCCGAGCCTGTGTTTCTCGGCGGCTATGGAGAACGAAGTTCTGTACACCTGCCAGCGCCCGTCACCAGCGCACCTCACGATACGCCGCAGTGCCTCAGTACCGTGCCACACCTTTCTTAAAGTCGAAAGTGTTATGTGGCAGAAACTGAATCTGATCCATCACGACGATCCTCTTTGACCGCGGCACATTCCGAATTTGGTGAATGTTCATCAGCGGCCGGAACTGTTCGTGGTAACTTTCCGTGGAGCCAGAGCGGCTGTAACTCCGGCCCTGACTTTCTTCCCGCTTTTCGCCCATCAGCTTGGAAAAGTCGGCGTTGGTCTCGGCGTCGTTCGAGCCTCCGGCCAGCACCAGCGTCGCACCGCCGATCAGGTTCTTTGCCCCGGCTAGATTGTTGTAGATGTCCGCCCGCGTCAGCCAGCAGGTGAACGTGTTGACCCGCGCCTTGCGCAGTTCGTCGTTCACATCGACCAACGCCGTGCAGTTGCCCAGCGTTTTGGTCTCGTCGGTATAGATTTTCAGAGGCCGGTGCAGGCCGCGCACTTTCTCGTAGGGCGTGCCGTGCGGGCGCGAGTTTAGCAGCCACCGCTTGGTGTTGATGGCGTTGCTCATCATCAGCCGCAGGATGGCTCCCGGCTCGTCGCCGTAGAGGCCGGTGCGGATGAAGATGGCCGTCTTCCGGCTACCCTGAAAGATGTCGAGGAAGTTGACCGGCTCTAGGCACACACCGTCCGCATCGGCGCGGGTGCGGTTCAGCGCCATCACCCCGTCGTACATGTACGGTCCGAAGTAAGTGGCCATGGTCGATGCGAATGACCCGTACTCTTTGGGCGAGATGATAGTCAGGAACTTGACATTGTTCCGTACCAGCGCCGAGGGCGACTGCTGCATGAGGTCGATCAGGTCCTTGATGTGGTCCTGCTTCGCAACGATCCGCTCCATGCAGGATTGCAGGGTGCATCCGTGCGGGTTGTTGGCCTGCTCCCAAGCGATCATGCCGATGAGGGCTGCCCGCGCACCCTTGGGGAAGTGGTTCTCGTTCTCGGGGTTCTTGACCGGCTTGGGGATGATCGACTGGCCCAGTAGCGCCAGCATGAAGTCATAGCCCTGCATGCCAAGCCGGATCACCTGCAGCGGGTCGCACTGCTGTCCCCGCTCCGGCTGGTCCACGTCGATGGCGCGCACGTCCCAGCCCATTCGGCGCAGGAACGGCTCTGTCGCCTGCTGAATCTCTCCTACCGGGTCGTACACGATCAGGTCCGGGTGGCGGCCCGGGTCGAGGTGTGCGTGCGCCCGAATGTCCGCGATGATGCTCTGCGACTTCCCGGCTTTCTTCTTCCCGACCATCACCACCGAGCTTTCCGCGTCGGTGTAAACGCGCTCCAACCCGGCCTGCCAAAGCCCGTCATAGTAGTCCGAACGATAGAAGCGGCCGACGTAGAACCCGCCGGTGTGCCGGGTGTGTCCGAGCTTCCGTAGCTCTGGCAGTTCCGAGAGATAGGCGTCGTCGTTATCCGGCTTCTGCCGCCCCCGGATGCTCTTGTACGTCCACTTACTAACCTTCCAAGACAGATTTATTGCTGTACCGGACAGCCAGAGCGTAGCCCTAAGCGACATAAGAACTGTGTTTACTGTCTGGACAATCATGGTCTAAGCTCGGCGGTACTGCGTACAATCTGACACAACTTTTGACCGGAGGCTCTAATGAGCAAGTCCGAAAGCAAAAACTTGTCTGAAGCCTGGCAAGAAGAGATCACCGCTCGCATCATCCGTGACTTGGAAGAAGGAGTGCCGGCATGGGTAAAGCCGTGGACCGCGGACCGCTCTTGCGCCGCAATCCGACTGCCCACCAATGCGGTCAGCAGCAGGCCGTACAGCGGCATCAACATCCTGGCCCTCTGGGCTGCCACTATGGAGCGCGGGTTCCGAACACATGCCTGGCTGACCTATCAGCAGGCAAACGAGATCGGCGCCCGCATCAAGAAAGGTGAGAAATCCGAGAAGGTTGTGTTCGTGAAATTCCTCGAACCCAAGGAGGAATCTGAGGGCAACAAGGGGCGTAAAATCCCCATGCTGCGCGTCTTCTGGGTCTTCAACCTGGACCAGTGCGAGAACGTCCCGCCGACCTACCTGAAGCCGCCGGAGATGCTGCCGCCCTCGGAGTACAAGCTGGCAATGACCCGCTATGTCAGCGATATTGGGGTGACGGCTATCAACTTCGGCTGCCAGTCTGCCCGCTACATTCCGTCCCTTGACCAGATCGAGGTGCCGGACTTGAAACGGTTCAGCAGCGACGAGGCGTTCAGCGGGACACTGGCACACGAGGCGGTCCACGCCACCGGCCACAAGGACCGACTGGCCCGCAAGTACGGCGAGCGGTTTGGGGACGAGGCGTACGCCTACGAGGAGTTGGTTGCCGAACTCGGCAGTGCCTTCCTCTGTGCGCAACTCGGCATCCCGCCGACGACCCGCACGCAGGCCAGCTACATCGCCTCATGGGTGAAAGTGCTCAAAGGCGATCACCGGGCGATCACCAGCGCGGCGTCCTACGCATCCCAGGCGCTAACCTTCCTCAACGCTCAGGTCGAACAGGCCCGAGCCGGAAAGATGGCAGCAGAATAGCGTTGACGGCCCGGGGAAACCCGGGCCATTCACTTTTTGCTTCGATTGACGATCCCCAGCCGCGTCATTTCATCAAGTTGGACGGCCTTCACAGATCCCTGACCTTTTCCATCAACGAAACTGAACAAGACCTCACAGTCTGCGTCTTTCTTGGTTCTGAGATATCCTACCAGTTCGGCGGTAGGAGAAAATATCACCAGATCAACTCTCATTGGGGGAACAACGTCATGTTCCCCCCTCATGATCAGAGTGGACATATGCTCCCAACCGTAATTTTTGGGCGAGACTTCTTTTTGATCGCAGGAAACGAAACCAGAGTTGCGATAGATGGCGGGGACTTTGCCACCATTCGAAAATGACACGTTTAGGTTTCCTACATCGTCCGTACTAACAATGGAAACGTCAAGCTCGCTCCCAAAGGTGCTTCGTACTTCTTTGAAATTTTGGAAGGCCAGCGTCACAAGGGACGCTGCAGCCACAAACCAAGGCAGGCTGACGCCGGCTGTGCGCCACCACCACCACCTGCCTTGATAATTTCGGCATTGCCGACAAACGACAGCTGCATGGGGAATCTGGTCACCGCAGCTCGTGCACGCCTTCGTCTTTTTTTCTTCTTTCTGTTCTTCTGCCATATCTATCATGCCTAATCGGCGGCTTGCCGACGCTCCCTTGCATGCCGCTTCTACACTGCGCCTCGCATGTTGACGAGCATGTAGTTTCACCAATCATGAAAGGCGAGTCCGTTCGCGTGGGGATTGACGAGAGAAAGCCTTTCGGATCATATCTACATTACGCCTGCAGTTTCTCTTTCCAGTATAACGCAGGCATGGTTCCCCGCTTGAGTCCCTTCCGGCGGGGTTTTTATTTGCGCCGAACGATCAGCAGCAGGACGCCTCCGACCGCCAGGGCAACGAAGGTTAGCACCAGGGGCCCGATCACCGGGAGCGCCGGGATCAGCAAGAACACGGCGATCAACAGACCAACGGCGAGGCCGGTGCCCCAGCCAGAAAAGCCACGCAGCCAGGCGGCGATCCGCGCCAGCTGCTCATCCCGTTGCTGCCTCAGAGGCATGTCGCCTCCCACACCGCCCGCGCGCGGCCGGCGTCATCCTGCGTCCGGCTGCTGTCCGACCGGCTGACCTGAATGGGCTTCAGCGTGGCGCACAGCACCTCCCGCGTAGGGCACCGGCAGCTAATCGCGGTAGACGCCATGCTTCTCGCGGTACTGCAGGCGCTCAGCGTCAGACAGAGCGTCATAGCCAGCAGCAGCCTTGTCGGCTCGCTGGGACGTGTCCAGAGCGGCTTCCGCATCATCGGCACGTCGCCGCTGCCGCTCGCCCTGCAGCGTGATCTCCCGGAAGGCTAGCAGCCCAAGAACCCACGCGCACAGCTCCTTGAGCCATTTCACTACCGCGCCGCCGGCTCGCCGGTCAGAACCGATGTGTCGCTGACAACGACCACCGGCCCCTGAGCGACCACGGTGGAGCGCTCTTGGACCAACACACCGTCAACGATGGAGAGAACGGACTGGGCGGGTTTAATTTGATAGAAATCGGCCACGCGCGTCGCGCCACCGATACAGAAAAGGCCGAGGACGAAGGTGAATGTCCCCTTGGCAATTTCTGCTGCAAATTTTGTAAGGAAGCTCGGCACTTTTCTGTCTTTCGTTTTCTCGATTAAATCACTTATAGTCTCGCACCACAACCGTCATGCTTTGCTCGCCGATGGACTGCCGGAGAAGGTCAAGGGCTTTCACACTTTCCACGATCCGGTCCCCGGCTTTTTTCATCCCAACCAAAATGCATCCCTCGGTGTCCGCGTCGGAGTTGCCGGCGTGAATCAGGATTGCATCTCGCTTCGGCACATCGAGCAGCCGCCATACCTTCTTGAACTTCACCGCCTCGGTGGTTTTCCAGCCATGGGGGACGGCACGGTAAGTCCCGGCCGGTATGCAGCTGACGCCTTTGGCGTTCTCGCGCCACCGATCTTCCAGGGTGTGTATCTGCGGCAGGATCGTCGCCACACCGCAGGCCGTGAGCGTCCCGAGGGTGGCATTGCCAACCTCCCCGTGGCGCTGGACGTAAAGCGTGATGCTCACTTGCCGCCACCGGCCCGGGCGGTAAGGGTCAGCATGTTCAGGATCGGTCGGAGGCCATCAAGTTTGGTGTCAATGTTCTTGATGTCGCCGCCCTGCGCCGTGATCTGGATCTGAATGCTTTGCATCGTCTCGGCGGTTTTGACGTTTTGAACGGCCATTTGCTCAACAGTCTTTTCGAGAACGTCCAGCCGACGCGAGTTGTCATTGGCCCGGAGCCAAGTGTTGAAGGCCGCAGTTCCGACAAAAATCATCGCACCCATCATCCAGGTAGTGACCTGTTTCGGATCAATGAACTTTTGAATCGTTGATTTGGTCACATCACCAGCTTTCTCTGAGCGAAAACGGAGAAGGTACAGGTGCCGGTTCCATTGATCGCAATCGGTGGCAGGGTAAGGGTGAATGTCAGCTGATCCTTCGCCGACGCCTTTACGCCCGAGAAACCCCAGCCGGCGGGCATGCTGGTGGGGTTGGCGATGATCGGCTCGTCCTTGACGACGCCAGGAAGAGCGACGACCACCGTTTTGGTAGTGGCGGCCAGAATAGCGACGCCAGCGGTGTAGGGCACTGCCAGCGCCGGGTTGATCGGCTTCAGCACCGGCATGCCGTTGATCGTGTTAAGCTGATCCTGCAGCGCCTGGTCGGTCGCCTTAGCATTCGCTACGAGGTCAGCTCGCGCCTCGTTCACCATCTCGATGACACTGGCGAAAAACACGTCGGCGGTGACGAACACCGCTTCCTTGAGGCCGTTGGCGGCGCCGCTGCGCAGGGCGATATCGAAGCTGGCCGGCATCGCATCCAGCTGGCGTCCGCCGCTGAACAGCGTCAGCACCGCCTTGGACAGCGCCATCTGTTTCAGCTGGCCGTCCTCGACGTACTGAATCGGTGGGTCGAACTGCTCGGCCATCACGCCATGCTCTCGACGTTGGCGGCCCAGACGCGCTTCGGATACAGCGGCGCGGCTATCTGGTAGGCTGTCATACCCGCCGGCACGGCCTGCCCCTGCTGGAGGCGGAGGTTGACGTGCCACCCTGTCGGGCCGCCGGCGATGGCGCCGATATGGTCCACGTTGGCGACGGGCGGCTGCAGGGACGAGGTGGCTGAAAGCGCCGTCTGGCGGTTCGGAAAACGGAAGTAGAAATCTTGGTAGTTCACGGACGCGCTAACTGTTGATGATGCTCCACGCGGCGTTGGCGTAGCTCTGCAGGCCCAGTCCCGTGTAGTGGATGTTCACGCCCCCAGTCCCAGGGGACACTTCGAAGGCATCTGTATCCACCATGACCGTCTGCGGCGAATTCGCCGTGCTCACCGTTTGCTGTGCGGCGCGCACAGTCTGGCCGCTACTGATGGTCGCGTAGTAGGCGGCAATGCGACCAATCACGATGCGCCGGGGTGTGTAGGGCAGCGCATTGATACGGTCGATCAAGCTCTGCAGGTTGGTTTGGTAAGCCGCGCTATAGGCGCCGGTCGCATCGCCTTCGCCCTGTGCCCACACCATACCGATGACGTTCGGCACACGTCCTTGAGCAACAATGTCGGCGATGGCCGGGCCGTACACGTAGTCCTTGAAGTAGTTCCATAGGTATCCCGCAGCCTGCGTCTGCGGACGCCAATCATTTGCCAGTGAACTGCTATGGCAGGCTATCTTAATGATGCGCAGTTCTTTTCCGGGATTGGCGGCAGCATAGAGCTGGCCGAGGTACGCTTCCATACCGAGCCGACGGACGCTCTCAACCTCTTGTCCCTGCCCCGGCGTGTTGCCGATGGTCATGCTGCTGATCATCGTGGCCGGGTTGTAGAGCGTGCCCATCTTCCACCAGGCACCGTCGTCCACGTAGCTGGCCGCGTCGAAGTTGAAAGCTCCGCCAGCCGCGTACTTTGTTGGCTTATTGTACATGTAGATGGCGGTTTGCATGCGCTGCCACAGGGGGAAGGCAGCGGCTGGGAAAGTCGTCTTCAGCGGGAAGCCGTCCGCATTGCTCTGACCGGCGATAATCAGCACATCGACGACTGAACCGGCGCGGGTTTTCTCCCGCATCTGGTTATCGGTCAGGTTGACCTTCCCGTACTCCACCCGGCTGATCGTACCGTAAAAGTCCTCGCCGATCCGCATGCCGGAAAAGTTCGGCACGGTAACGCCGGTGGCCTTAGCCACGGTCGCCCCGTTGCAGCACATGCGGATCAGGCCGTTGGCGTCCCAGGCGATGACCGCCCGGTTGGTCGTGCCCATGGTGACTTCGCCACTGGTCAGCGCCGCCGTGAAGGTGCCGCCATTGGTGACGTATCCGCTGGAAGTCCCGTCAGGGCGGAAGCCCACGCCGATGGTATTGGCCGATGTGCCATCATCGAATTTGGCGACCCGCGCGACGGTCGGTCGAGCAAGTGGCTCAAACTCCACCAAGAGGTAGCCCTGCCCGGCTTCGTAATTGAGATTGCTAAGGTTGTTGTACCGCACCACGTCGGTGGCGCGGGTTGCTGTGGTGCCGCTGGTGGGAATGAAGCTGGTGCGGGTCGAAACCTCGTTTCTCTCTACCATCGGTTCCGCGAAAGTCAGCGTGATGTCTACCGCCCCGGTCGTGTCCAGCGCCTGGAAAAGCGGGCGCACAAAGGCAGTCGTCCCTGTTCCATCTACAACAGTGATCGGCCCCGTGGTGAGCATCACGAAGTCGTCGTTGATCACTTCCGAAAGATAGGCAGGTCCCTGCAGTGCGTTGCCTGACGAATTTCCGGCGGCATCGCGGATGGCAAGGATCACTTGGATGGACGCTATGTTGTCGAGCGACCCGCCCGTAAGCCGGGCTGGGAACGTGAACTCAACCACATCGCCGGCCACGGCAGGGATGCCGGTGTTGGTGTCCAGGTAGAAGCCGAACCCGGCTTGTGTCCCGGCCGCCTTCACCCATCGAACCGTGTGGGTCTTCATCTCGCCGATGGCGCCAACGGTCTGTGTGCGGGTGTAACTGCCGCTGGAGTTGTTGCCCCAGTTCGTCGGGAACGTGCCGGGGGAACCGGAGACGGCGCCGACCATGGTGGAATTGCGCAGGTAGTTCGTTCCGGCCTTCTCCAGCAGGAGTCCGCGCGCCTGGCCGGTGTACGGATTGTAGTCGAACCGGGGCGTGTTGTTGGCGGCGGTGGCGCGCTGGCGGGTGCTGGTGGTGTAGGAGGCCGTGCTGGCCCGTTGGAACGACATGCCCGGCGCGAGGCCGGTGGCGGCATACTCCGCAGCCCAGGCAGCCGTGCTGGACTGCGCCGACTGCAGAACTACTGAAACGCCAATGCCGATCCCGAGGCTCATGAGAAGCCGACAGCCAGCCCGGTTGCCGTGGTCGAGCTACGGACGATCCCCTTGCCCTGCACGGGATGCCACATGCCGCCCGCCATGTTCGGTAGCGTGGCCTGTGAGCCGTCGGCTTTCAGCACGGTGACATTCCCCGTTGTGCCGACGTAAATGCAGTTGAACCCGTTGCTGGAAGTGAAGTCGGTCGATGAAATATCAACGGTGACGAAATCTCTGACAGGCGAAATGCGGCTCAATAACCCACCCTTTTCTTACTGCGCTCAAGATAGACGTGGTCGCGCCTGCCGGGCAAGAAAATACTTCATCAGGCATAAGCGCGGATGATCAAACGCCAGTTGACGTTTGTGTATTGAATGCCGTTTCCGGTGCTGAAATCCAGTCCAACGAACGGGATTGAGTTTGGGTTATTGGCGTAACGAACTCTGATGTTCTGATTGTCTGCCACGACCGCCGCCGCGCACGGAACGTCCGCACCGTTGAAGGCCAGTGGGACCTGTACCCGGTCCCCCACGGCATAGCCGCTCTGGGCGGTCTTGCAGACGAGAACGCCGTAGATGAGTTTCGGTTCGACGCCGAGGCCGTGCGGGATCGTGCGCAGCCCGGCGTTCTCGATTGTCTGCTCTGCGCTCTCGAAGCCGAGGGTGAAAGCGGTTGGCACGTTCTGCCACGAGCCGTC
The DNA here is from genome assembly GCF_038442325.1 of Methylorubrum subtropicum. NCBI lineage: Bacteria > Pseudomonadati > Pseudomonadota > Alphaproteobacteria > Hyphomicrobiales > Methylobacteriaceae > Methylorubrum > Methylorubrum subtropicum. The sequence continues at coordinate 382,218 of NZ_JBBXMW010000004.1, forward strand.
ACCGCGCAGGTACTTCATGGTGTCGGCCGTGCCCGTAAACGGCATGTCGGCCATAGCGATCTTGCGGAATGTCGGCGCCGCCGGGCTGCCGCTCGCCGGACCGGCCAGGAAGGTGTTGGCCGTTTGGTTCTTCCAGGTGACGTTCACACCACCGGTGACGGTGAACTGTCCCGGCATCGTGATGCTGACGGCCACAGTGCTACCGTCGAAGGCGCAGAACCCAGCAATCTTTTTGACGATGGTTCCCGTTGCGACGTAGATATCGTACGTGCCATTGGGGATTTTGCACTCCACAAAGCCGTACTCATCCGTGATCAGCGGGTTGGTTCTGCCGGTCGTCTCATTGTCCTGGTAGATCGTCGCCAGATTGTTGCTGCCCCCTTGGTAGATGTAAACCTGCGCCCCTTGCAGCGCCTTGACGGCGCCGGTGCCTTGATCGGTGATGGTGCTGGTGAACTTCTGCATCAGGAGATCGTCCCGAAGCTGACCGGCTTGTTCGCGTAGATGCGCAGGTTCGAGACTGTCGCCCCGCTGCTCCCCGGCGCCCCGCCGCCGTTGCCGCGGATGTTGACCCGCTGCCCCCATTGCACGGTCACGTCGTTCGAGATTTCGACGGTGTTGCCGTTGGCCGTGGTGGGCGTGCCAATCGCCACGTCATCGACGTACAGCTGGCATGTCGCCCCGTACCCGGCGTTGACGCTGAAGGTGAACTTCACCCGGTAGGTGCCGTCGTGCTGCACCCGCGTGGCCTTCCACTCTTGCATGCCGGTGGAGTCGGCGTTGGTCATGCCGACCGCCGCAGCGTTGGTGTGCAGGAGGATGTTGCCGGCCGTGAACCCACCGATGGCCTCAGGCTGGATACGGGGAGCGCCGAGCGCCCCTGAGATTACGGCCAGTAGGTTGTCCCTGAGCGCGCGCATCAGGCTTTTGGTGACCGGACGGTCCTGATTTATCTGCGCGTCCGGGATGGAAACATAGTCGACCACATGGAATTCTTTCTTGATTGCAGCTTAGTTTATTCTTGGGCCGGGCTGCAAGTCACTCATCACGCCCGCATCATCGCTGATGAACATGTAAGTCTGCTGCTGACTGGCCGTGGCCGTCGTCCAGTCCGGCAGGGTGTCCGGGGCGATCTGCCAGAGTTTGCCGACGCCCGTGCTGCTCACCTGCAGCAGGACATATTCGTAGTGCGTGCCAACCTCGGCCTCCCGCTCCTCCGTCACGATGTATCGGATGTAGCCGGGCGAGCCGTCCGGGTTCTGGATAAGGCGACTGGTCACATCCACGAGGTCGCCGGTGCGCAGGGTGTGGTCCTTGGCGTCCACCCGTAGCGTCACCTCGCGCGGCGTCTCCTGGTAGCGGGCGAGCAGCCGGGAGGAGATCTGCTGCGCGATGGTCCGGTTCGGCACCCACCGGCTCAGAATCTCCTCTGTGGCGGAGGTGCCGTAGGCGTTGGAGCTCTCCCCATCCACATCGACGGTGACGTTGATGAAGCGGAAGTTCTCCTTCTTCACATCCTTCACTGGCGTGCTCAGGCCGAGGTACATGACGACCCGGCTGATGCGGTCCTTCTCCTGATCCTTGACCTTCAGGCTGCCGGCCAGGATGTGCCGCGTCTCATCAAACACCGGCACCGCCCCCGAGGGTGGCTGAGGGACGATGGCCTTGAACCGCAGCACGGCATCCAGCTCGTCCCACCAGAGCGAACACGCAGCGCTCTCCAGCAGGCTTTCAACCAGCTTGCGGACGCCCTCCGGCTTGCTCAGCACATGGCTGATCGTGAACCCGGCGAGCCAGGTTGATGCCTCGTCCTCCCAGGCCGGAAGGGGAATGCGGCTGCTGCTGATCCCGGCGTAGGTGGTCAGTAGGTCCGCGATCACCGAGGGCACCGAGGCCATCGTATAGCGGATGCAGAGCTGCACGGCGTCGTCCGCGTCATGGCTCGCCGGGGCGGTGCCGTCGCTCCCCCGGGTGAACCCGAACAGCTGGTCTCCGCTTTTGCCGGTGTATTGGATCAGTTCGTCCCCAACACGGACGGTGCCCGAGGAGGGGTACTCAGCGCCGATGCCCATGGGCTGGAGCATCAGGCTGGTATCCGCCGCCGTGATGGCCGTTCCCAGTGCCCCCTTACTGGTCACCGGCGCTTCCGCCTTGTCTGTCTCCGCAAACCGCAGCAGGTCTTTGCCGATCAGCTTGACCACGCCGTTGGCGTCCGGCCCCTCCATGCGGTCGATGAAGTAGGTCCGCGTCTTGGTGTAAACCGTCCGGTCGGCGTCCACGTAGCCGGTGTTCACCCGCATCACCCGGTTGACCAGATAGGGATTGCGGGCGCGGAGTTTGCCGAAGAACGACCCCTGCGCTGCTTGGTCGTAACCACGGGTGCCGGCGTAGGGGTCGACCCCACGGTCATGGTAGGGGAAGTCCCGCAGCGTCACCGTCACCGACGCACTGACCGAGAACCCCGAGGGCTTCAGCTGGGTCGGCGCGATATCCACGTCCTCGATGTAGGGAAAGATCGTTTCACCGATGGGTAGGAAGGCGTTGGCGGAGCAGAAGCGGTAGGTTTTGACGCCCTTGGTGTAGGCGCCGGGTGCCTGGCAGGTTTTGAACGTGTTGAAGCACTTCTGACTACCGGTGGTGCCGAGCGCCGCGGTGCACGGCGCGACGCCGTAGGTCAGGCCGCAGAAATCCAGGTCGATCTCCACCATCGTGATCGGCCGCCCGCCGACCTTGACCCTGAGCGTATCGTAGTCGGTCACTCCACCACGACCCGCAGGTTGATGGTGGTGCCCATGAATCCGTAGTGGGTGTGGGTCGGCGGCGGAATCTCATCCTCGGTCCAGCAGAACGCCACGTCGTTCGGCCGCTTCACCACCTGCGGGGCGAAGAACCACGGCTTCTGCTCCGCGTGACGGACGAAGCCGAGCCAGTTGGCGTCCATCCAAGCGTCGCTGGCGTATTGCAGCTGCAATGCGGTCCGGATGCCGTTGCCGATGATCCGCCGGCCGAGGAAGGCCCCTGCGTCCGACATGCTGGTGGTCAGCTTGGTCGCCCGGCCGAGCCGTGGCGGCGTCCAGCCCAGGTACATCCCGTAGGGCAGCGCCAGGTACTGCCCGAAGCTCACCACGCCGAGGTTGAACTGCTGCGAGCAGGTGATGAGCACCCGCCACTGCGTCGCCGTGACCGGGTTGAAGAACACGATGCGGGGGGCGTTGTTCGAGGGCGTCACCCCCGGCGTCGCGTTCTGCCAGGCGGTCCCATCGTAGTACTGCAGGCCGATGCTGCCGCCTGATTTAAACAAGTCTTGGTTGTAAAACGCGAAGTAGTTCGCTGTGCCGCCCATGGGGAGGGTCAGCGTGATGGTGACGGTGCCGGTGGCGGTGGGCCGGAAGAAATCGCAGGTCAGCCCGTCATAGGCGTTGGCGACCGGGTAGGACGGGTCTTCGCTCGATGCCGCGACGGCGCCGCGCTCCAGCAGGTTGTCGTAGGCAATCCGGCATGGGTTCTGGACGGTGGTGCTGTTGGGGAGGATCAGCAGCGTCATGCGGCGTAGACCTCCAGCCTTGAACCGTCTTTTTGCGCATCGTTCAGTTGCTCAATCAGGCGGCGCAGCTGGTCCTTGTTGTATTCCGCCCTGTCCGCCCCTTCCAGGCTGATGAAGACCTGCGTGGCAGGTTTGAGCGGGCGGCCGAGGTTGTCGGCCGGCTGGTTCTCGCCTGAGGGCGTGTACCCTCCGCCTCCAGAGCTTGAGCCGCCGCCACCGCCCCCGCCGTATGAGGCCGAGGCAATCGCTGCGATGTTGGCCGCCTGCGCCGCCGCTGCGACCCCGGCAAAGGCCGCGCCGAGCGCCGGGCCGCCGATCCGCGCGCCGAAGTTGTAGGCCGAGACGACGGATTCCCGCGCCGCGACCACCGCGCGAGCGATGGCGGCAGCTTTTTCGAGGACGAAGAACGCCTTGTTGTGGTTGGCGGCCTGCTGCAGCGTGGTGCGGAACGTCTGCGCCTGATCGGCGACGCTGTCGGCGTTAATCTGCTCCTGCGTCCGCAGCTGGATGCCAAGGAACCCTTCCAGGCCGCTCTGCGCCTCAGCCCAGTAATCCTCGTTCAGCGTGCGCAGCTGGTCGTTCTTGCCCTGCTCCACCGCCACCGTGGCATCGCTGTACGCCTGCACGAGCGCTAGGCGCGTCGCCAGCAGCTGTTCAAAGGGGTCCTGCGTGCTTCCAGTCTGTACGCCCTGCCGTGGGCGCGCTGTGCCGGACAGGGAGGCGTCGGACATGGTGCCAGTATCGAGCGCGGCCGTCATGTCGTTGCCCGGCAGCATCTCGGGAATGAAGCTAGTTTGCTTCCCGCCGAGCGCGCCGGCAGAAGGCCGGTCCGGGTTGGTGACAATGCCGCGCGCCTTCGAGGCCGGCGACACTCCGCTGTTGATCGTGGCCGCCTTCTGGCCCAGCTCGGTCAGCTTCTGAACCATGATCGCCAGCCCGGCGACGACGCGGGAGGCAATGATGGCGATTCCGCCCAGCACCTGGCCGATGACGGTGAGGCCGTCGCGCAGCGCCGGGGTGTTGATGGCTTCGGCCGCCGCCTTGAAGCTCTCCGACAGCGCGAACATGAAGCCGCCTTCGGCGACAGACGTTTTCAGATTATCGATGGAGTTCCGTAATCTGTTCAGGTTGGAGTTCGCAGACTGACTGGATTGCACCACCGCTTCGCCGAGGTTTTCTCGCACCGCTTGACCGAACTTCGGCAGAAATTCTTTGGCGTTGAGTTCCCCAGCCTCCATCATCTTCATCAGCTCTGGTGTGGTCCGGCCCATAGCTTTTGCGGCAGCATCCATGGCAATAGGCAGACGCTCGCCCAACTGCTGCCCAAGTTCTTCCATGCTGACGCGCTGCTTCGACGCCATCTGTTGCAGAGCGTAGAAGACGCCATTGGCCTGCTCGTTCGAAAGTTTGAGGGCGGTAACCGCTTCGCTGACCCCGACAAACGTTGCTTTGGTTTCTTCCAGGCTAAGTCCAGCCCTTGTCGCGGCTGCAGCAAAGCTCCCGAACTGATCTGCCATCGGCATGAAGCGCAAACCCAGACGCTCAGCTTCATTGCGAAGGAACCCGATGGTTTCGGCGGCTTTATCGGCGGAACCGGTAGCGACGAGCATCTTGGCGTTGAGCGATTCCATGCTCACGCCAGCATCAAAGAACCCCTTTAGGAGACCTATGGAACCCCAGGCCGCGCCGATCCCGAGGATGGGGCTTCTTAGTCCGCCAAGGGCGCCGGAAAGCATTCCCGCGTTCTTGGTGGCACCGGCCAAATCCTGTTCAACCGCCTTCCCAGCACGCCCCGAACTTCGCTCGAACGCCTGAATGTCGCCGGTGGCCGTGCGTAGCGAGGCCTGCAGCCCCTTGATGTCCGCCTTCAGCTCAACGACCAGCGAGTCGAGCGTTGCCAATTACCCCGCTTTCGTTGCGCGTTGTTCTTTCGCCAGCAAGTCCAGAAGTTCGTTCCGGCTCATTGTCTGGTCCTGTTTCACACCTTTCGCCATCATCATACCTTCAATGGCGGCGGTGTATTCGTACATGGTGGCTTCCCAGAAGACCGCAGGCGACCACCCGAGAAAGCCGAGGGCGGACTTCATCAGGTCCGGCCACGGCAGCTCCTCTAGCTTTTCGCCTCCTCCGGCTTTCCCACGCCGGGCGCCCCCTTCAAGGCGATGCTCAGGAAATGGGCCGCCGCTGCCGCCATGTCGCGGAAAGGTTCGCCAACAATGGCCTCACCCACTTGGTCGATGGTCAGCCGGGTGTCGTCATAGCCCTTGAGCCCGTGGAAGATGATCACCGCTGTGTCAGTCACCGAGATGTCCCCGCGCAGGCTGAGATCGTCCACAATCTTCACCAGGCTCTTTCCCAACGCTGTCTCAATGGCTCTGATGGCCGTGAAGGACGCCCGCAGCGTGCGGGTTTCTCCGGCCAGCTCAATCCTCAGCTCATTCCGTTGCAGATTCTCCACATGCCCGGCTTTCTTAGGTGATCGTTACAACGTCGGCGGACTCGAAGGTCGCGCTATAAGCACCAGCGTCTTTGTAGGACGACGAATCTTCCCAATCGGTGATGATAAAGGTGGAGGCGACGGTCTTGGCAGCCGTGCCAGGCACCACAAACTGCAGCTTTACCGGGGTACTTGCCAGTGCAGCAGCGCGCAGAGTGTCAGTCACGGTGTCGTTAACGTAAACCCCACTACCTTTGACGGTCACAGCGGTCACTCCACCGCCAGCCAGGAGCTTGCGGATACCGGCGTCATCGGCCGAAGTAGTTTCCACAGTGTCATTCTTAATCGTGAAACTTGGCTCACGCATGCCGCCAATAGCAACGTAAGTGCTGCCCGTAGTGTTATACTTGATGACGTAATCGCGTCCTTTTTGTGCGGCCACCTCGTTACCCTTTCTTTATCGAAAATCTATCTTGCAAAGCTTTGCTCTGGCAACACTTAAACTGCATCGACGCTAAACTCGATCACCGATTGCCACGTCTTGCCGTCGTCTTCCTTAAACGGCTGATCGGACATGGCGTACTCGAACCGGATCAGTTCGCTGGCATCCAGCGGCAGTGACGCTTCCTGCCGGTCCAAAGCGTTGAACACCGCCTGCTGGAGCAGCAGCAGTTCCTTCTTCGAGTCCGCCTGGCTAAACAGCTGGACGCGTAGGGCGTGGGTCTGGCCGGAGAAGTCGTTGGCGGCGAACGGCACAGCCGAGGAGCTGACCAGCGCGTAGGGGAACGGCGTCGCCTGCGGCACGTCGGAGTAGACCCGGCCGAACAGGTCCGGCACCGCGGTGCGCAGGCGGCTCACCACGGCCTTCGTGACGGCGGCGGAGGTCTCAGCCACGGGCGGCCCTCAACGCGGCCTGTACGGCATCCCTGATGCGCTGGCGCGCCTGCGGCTCCAGGGTGCGGAAGGTGGGCCGGAGCCACGGACGGGCGGCCATTCGGCTGGTGCCATATTCCAGGTAGCGGCCATACAGCAGCGCGGTGCCGAACATGGCCGACAGCCGATCACCACCGACCCGGAAGAACAAGGAGGCCACCAGCTGGCCCCGGTCCGTCTTCGGGAACTCGCCCGGCGCGGACGCCTGGTGGGTGACACCGCGCCGGCGGTAGGTGCGGCCCGAGCGCCCGCCACCCTGAATCCGCGTCTTCGCATGGGCATCCATTTCTACGACGGAGACGGTCAGCGCCCGGCCGATCCCGGCGCGGGCATCGAGCGGCAGGGCCTGGAGCTTCCGGATCAGCCGGCCAGTGTTCCGCACCGTCATGAGGGTTCCCCCTCAGTGCAGAGCAGGCGCTGGTACGCCCGGCCCTCCGTCTTCATGTCGTCGGCGACGTTGAGGACGTGGTGGACGTTGTAGAGGCGGGCGCCGTACTTGATCCGCAGCTTGGCTGTCTGGATCGTGTCGGCAAGGGCGGCCTGGTAACGGATCGTGACCCGCGCATCGACGCGGCTTTGCAGCTGGCCGCTGATGTAGTTTTCCCGGCCCGCCATGGGTTCGACCACGGCCCATACGGTGGAGAGATCGGTGAAGGCGTCCGTCCGCCCACCGTATCCGTCATCGGTTGCGGAAGGCATCTGCAACGTGATGCGGGTCCGCGCGCCCGACGTGAAGCGGTTCTTGGCGCACCTGCAGCTCACAGGATGCCGAACGCCTCAGGGAGCCGGTACGGGTCCAGAATGGCGGCGACGGTCGGCGCTACGTCACCGCAGCCTTCGTACAGGGCGGCGGCCTGCAGTTGGACGGCCTGGCGGATGTCCGCCGGCACATCGGTGGCGGCGTCGCCGTACCCGGCCTTGTAGGTGATGGCGACACCGGCGGCATCCCGCAGGTCGGTCGGCCAGCTCTGACCCTGCGTCAGCACGAGGTCGCTGTTGGCCTTGTCGAGCCAGTAGGTGGACGCGGCCACCGTGCTCTCCACCCCGGCCGGGCTGGTGACCTTCACCGAGGTGACGGACTGAATCGGCCCGCGCGGCAGGTGCACGGTCTGCAGGTCCAACAACGCGGTGGGAGACGGTGCGAGGACGACACCGGCCGGCGGCACGTCCTCAGCGTAGGAGGAAAAACTGTCCTGGGTCAGCAGCCAGGTCTGCGTGATGAACGCGCGGCGGGTGTAGTCCTCTGCCAGCCGGCGGGCGGTCCCGATCAGGGCCGTGAGCAGCCCGTCTTCGTCCGTGCCGTCGATCTTAAGGGCGAGCTTCAGGTCCGCCAGCGCGACCGGCTCAACGGCCGGTGCCGCCACGAGGGACGGCACACGGCGGTTGTAGCGGCGGGCGTAGCCGGGCAGCATTAGCGGCGCTTGTTCTGCGGCGCGCCGTTCTGAGCGCGGTTCTCAGGCGCGCCGGGCTGGGCCTTGGCTTCCGGCACCTTGCCATCCTCGGTCAGCTTGCCTTCGGCCACGAGGGCCTTGCGCTCTTCGTCGGTCAGCTGCTCGACTGGTAGAAGGCCCACAGTGGGGTTGCTGTCATCCGCACTGTCAGAGCCTTCGACAGCGACGCACACATGGCCGTCGATGTCGTACACGTTACCGGGCACGTAGACGGGCGTGGCGTCACCATCGGTGCCAGGCTGCTTGCCGGAGGGTTGGCTGGGGGTCTCGGGCTTGTTGTCGTTGGAGGCAAGGTCGGCGACCAGTTCAGCGGAGCCGGCGTCGATGAACCGCTGCCCGAAATCGGTCGGCACATCGTATTCCCGCTCGCGCTCGTAGTGCTTTACGGACACGCCATCTTCAGAGCCGCGATCATTCCGCAGCATCTTGATTCGTACAGTACCCATGGACTTTTCTTTCTTGGGATTGAGGGCGGCCGGAGCCGCCCGTTTCCGGGGGAACTTAGTTCGCCGCCGTGGGCCGCAGGTTCGGGCGGCCGAGCACGGCCAGCACGCCAACGGTTGCGCCGGAGGTGACGCTGGTGCTGACGACCTGCGCCCGGACGTACCGCTTGTTGCCGACGTAGCCGATGCGGCGCACGCTGTTGGCTGCCGTAATGGCGGTCAGGGCCGCGTTGCCCAGCACCTTGGCGGTGTCCACTGCCACGGCATCGGCCAGGGCCGGGTCATCACCGTGCTGGAGCTGGATGGTGAAACTACCGTCCGTCCGGGTACCGACCTGCAGGAAGAACTCTAGGGCGTTGAAGCCCTGCGTATCGATGATGACGCCGTTGGTGGTCGCGCTGGCCGCAATGGTGGCCGTATTAAGAGCCACCCGCGCCAGCAAATCGTTATGGATATCAAATTGAGCCATAGATTTAGCTTTCTTGATTTATCGTTGGATCTTAGGCGGCCTTGAGCAGCTTGATCGCTTCGAAGTTCTTCACCCCGCCGCCAACGCGCTTGGTGGTGTAGTACTTGATGCGACCCTTGGCGGTGTACGGGTCACGCAGAACCGAGATGCCGACGCGGTCGAGAATCTGGTACGCGGCCGAGAAGTCACCGTAGGCAATCGGCAGAGCGCCGTTCGCCACCACCGGCATGTCGTTCGCCAGCACGACCGGACGATCCAGCAGCATCATCGACGGGGCGAGCACCTTGCCGGTTTGACCCGGTGCGCCGGACGGCTGCAGGTTTAGGAAGCGGTAGTTCGTGGTACCAGCCAGCTTCATGATGCTGACGAGCGTGGCGCGCTTCATCAGCAGCGTGGCGTTCAGCTGGTACTCCTCCTTCAGCGAGCCGATCAGGTCGATGAGGCCGTTTTCGGTGATCGCCGTGGTGCTGCCGTTGGCAATCTGCTCGATCTGGCCACGGACGTAATCGGCGCCCTGTACACCTGCATCGTAGGTCAGAATCCCGCGCGGCTGGGTGACACCGTTGCCGGTCAGGAAGGCGGTGTTTTCCAGGCGGCCCATCTTCTCGCTGACTTTCCGGATCAGCCAGGCTTCCATGTCGAACTCGCTGTCCTGCAAGTCCTCCATGGTGATGCGAGGTTCGGCCTCCATCTTCTTGGCGACGATCTCCACCTGACCTATGCCCGGCGTGGCGGTTTCACCGCTGGTGGTGCCTTCACCTTCCCAGCGGGCAGCGGCCTCGTCGTCATCGAGATTAATGGTGACGCTTTTCAGCGAGGTCGGTCGCACGTCCGCCAGCCGGCGGATCGGGGAGGTTTCGAAGATGCGGGCGTTGATCATCCCGAGGGTGCCGGTCGGGACCAGGTAGCCGCCGTTCGGGTTGTCATCGGTGCTCAGCTGCTTCAGCTGTTCCGGCGTCATTCCGCGATCATCGTTGCGCAGGTAGTGCTTCAGGGCGTCGCGCTGGTCGGCATCTTTCTTCTTGCCCGCGTCGTCCTCGCTGGTGCGTTCACCACCCCGCTCAAAAGCAGCCTGCAGCTTCGCCTGCATGGCCTGTACTTGTTCGAACTTGGTCGCAGATTCTTCGGCGCGACGGTCAATCTCGGCCTTTACAGCCGGGCTGATTTCCCTGGTCGCGGTTTCGTGGGCGTTCTTCAGCTCGTCGAAGCTGGTGCCCAGGTCTTTAACAGCTGCGTTAAGCTGCTCGATTCCCGTTGTCACTTGGTAGAGACTTTCTTATCCGTTGCGTCAGGGTTTCAATCCCGACAATTGCAGCGGCCAAGTCCCCACCCTCCCGGCGTGCCAGCATCGCTTTGTACCCGCTGGACACGATCACTTTCGCATCTTCGCGGCTATACCCTGCATCCCGCAGGACAATCTCCAAATCCCGTTCACTCTCCGGGGCAGATTTCACCCGGTCCACATTGGACTCCGGGTTGGCCGGGAAAGTGACCAGGGAAACTTCCATAAGGCGCACCTGCTCCAGGTGCCGGACGCGCTTTTCCGTGTCGTAGCGGTCCTTCTCGGTCATGAAGCCGATGGACAGACCCTTGAGCGCACCCTGCTTTAGCAGCGAGTAGGCTTCCCGGCCCTGCTGCACTTCCAGGTTCAGCTGACCCTTCACGAACAGGCCGTGTCCGTCCTCGCGCATCTCGGTGTAGATGCCGATAGGCATGTGGGCGGAGTGCTGCCACAGGAGGGCGGGCATGCCCTTCTTGAGCGAGGCGGTGAACGCGCCCTTGTCCACGATCTCGTTGTAGGAATCTTCAACGCCGAAGACGGAGCCATAACCCTCAAAGATGCCGGAATCGCCATCAGCCGCCTTAATCTCGGCGTTGAACTGGAGAACCTGCTTTTTTTGCATTGACCAAACCTTCTTGCGCTCATTTAACCTGCTAAACTCCAAATATGGCAAGCAGAATTGTTATAAAATTATTTGATTGTTTCGCTGACTCTATGCCTGCCCTGAATTTGCCGGATTGTTTTGGATGTTGAAGATTTTACAGCTCATCGGGGATTGGCGGCAGGATGTTTAGCTTAAAAGACAGGAACAAGCTCTGCACATCACCGACTTTCGCCGCTTTTGCTTTCGCCTTAACAACTCTTTGGATAGCCGGATGCAATGTTGCGGAGTCTCCCGAGCAGAAGCTAAAAAACAAGGTCACGTCAGCTTGTGAGGACAAGATTAAAGCTGGATTAGCGTCTCCATCTGGTTACAAACGGATCGCCTACACTGAGCAAAGTACTGAAGGTAGCGAGTTTATAGCAAATCGCGCACGCAATGCTAACGTGAAAATTCCTCAGTCTGAGATGACTCAATGGATGGCAAGTTCGGGCAATCCCATTCTTTACGAAAGAGAAATTGAGTACGATGCTCCCAATCAGTACAATGCATTGATTCGCCTCAAGGTGCGTTGCGAGTTCTATGCGACTGATAAAAATTTTCAGTCTGTCGATCCCAGTCGTGTCGCATTAGTATTCATTGCGCGTTGATAGTCACTATTGATTCTCGTCAACTTTGTATGCCAGCACGCATCGGCAGTGCACCACGTTCGCTGCCGATGCCCGCCAATCGCCTGGCCGCTCCATCTTCTCGCCGCCGACCGTGAACATCGCCTCCATTGGGATGGCCGGATGACCTGACATGGCGGCATGGTTCGCGCGGGTCCTCTCGTCCTGCACCGGCACCCACCGCTTCAGCATGGTCACGCCGTTGTCCCGGCCCGCCTTCGCCGCCCCTTCCTGGCTGGCGAACATCATGGCGTTGTGGGTTTCGGTCCGGGCGATGGTCATGGCCCGGAAGGCGGACAGCGCCTTCGCCTTCAGCAGGTCGGCCGCGACCTGGACCGGATTGAATTCCACGTCCAGCGCGTGGGCCTTGTCGATGATGCGCTGCAGGTCGGCGCGGGTTGTCGCGGCCGTCTCCTTAGCCGCCTGTGCCCCGCGCTCGGCAATCCACCGGCGCAGCAGGTAGAACCACAGCGCGTCCCACCCTTCCTTCCGCTCCAGCGTCGGCAGCGCGGCCTTCTGGTCCTTCAGCGCCTCCACGATGCCGATGCGAATGGCGATACGCTGGTAGTGCTCGGCCAGGGCGAGCATCTTGTTGGTGTGTTCGTACAGGTCCTCGTCGGTCAGGCGCTGGTGACGGGGGAAGGAGGCGGCAGCGGCGTCGATGTAGCGGTTCTTCTCCCGCAGGATGGCGCGAGCATACGGCTGCTCCACGGACACCATCAGCTTGTCCCACCGAGCGAGCAGCGCAGTGTCGCTCAAGCCGCGTCTTTCACTCCGAACTCTTCCCGCATGGCTTTGACCACGTCGGCGGGGTCAAAGCCCGCATCCTTCATGGCCTTGGCTAGGCCGGTGGCCGGTTCGTCGGCGGCCGGTGCGGCCGGTGGAGGCGGGTCCTCGCCCAGCTTCTCCATCGGCTTCATGGTGCCCTTCATGTAGAGCTTGTCGGCACCCTCCTCGTCGGACTCATCGAACCCGACTTCGACACGCGCCTCGTTCGGCGTGAGCAGACCGGCATCGACCGCCTTCCACATCCGCTCAAACTTGCGGGCGCGCTTGGCTTCCAGGGCGGGCACGCTGTCGGCGTTGTACTGGAGGGTCAGGCCCTTGCCGTAGGCGGGCGCGAGGAAGTCGCTCAGCGCCTCGATTACCTCATCCAGCAGCGGCAGCACCGTGTCGCTCCACAGGCGCTCCAGCGCAGCCTCCATGTTGCTGAACGTGGCGGCCTCGGTGGTGACGAGCGGCAGCGGGACGCCGAACACCAGGGCGATGTTCTTGGCCGCCTCCGTCATGGACAAGCTGAAATCCATGTCCTTCGGGTTGTGGGAGAGCGCCGTGAACTTCGCCCCGCCGGTGAGCACGGGAACACTGCCGGCGTTGCCGGCGCCCTGCCAGGCGCGGTGGAAGTGGGTCTTGATCTGCTGCAGCGTGGATTCGTGGACGCTGGCGCCCAGCTCCAACACCCCTGACGGCCGGGCGCTGTTCGCCAGCAGGTTCTTGTTCCAGCGCCCACCGGCGTTGTGGGTGTCCACGGCGACCGCCGAGGCCGACAAGCCGGAGAGGCCACGGAACGTGTTCAGGGGGTTGGCCCCCTTGATGTGCAGCACCTGGCACTCGCCGGTCAGCGGGTTGACCCGGTATCGCTTCTTGTTCTCGCCGGTGCCGTAGAGGTAGGCGGCGGGCACCGCACTGCCGCCCTTGTCGCGCTCCACCTCCACGTACCGGGGGTCCAGGCAGTACAGCTCCTGCGCCGGGCCAGTGGCCGGGTAGCGAATGACGAACGCCTCTCCGGCCGCCTGGTGGAAGGTGACCAGCTCCTTGGCGAACTCCTTCCAGTTCTGCGTCGGATTGGGCTTCCTGAGCAGGTCCAGCAGCGGGTGCGTGGTCAGCACCTTGTCGGCGTCGCCCTGTTTCACCTCCAGCTTCACGCTGGCCGCGTTCTTGGCGATGACGCTGATGCGGGAATAGACGATGGGATTCCCGGCGTACCCTTCGCTCAGGTAGGCATCGAGGGTGCGGGTAACGGCGGAGTCGCCGCCGAGGATAAAGAAGGACTGAGACCCAGGAGCCGGCTGGCTTTTCTTACGCAGGAAGTCAAACCACGCCATTACTCCAAAACAATCACTTGCGGTTCAGGTCCACGGGTTGTTCGGGCACGGTTAGCCAAGGCAAGGCTCATAACACAGTCATCGTGCATGCCCTCTGGCGCGGAGTACCGAACCCCCGTTCTTGTGTATTCGTACTCGAAGCACTCCAGCTCTGAGACAATTACTCCCGCAGGATAGTAGATTTCAGATTGCTGAATGGCAACAGCCAAACCTTCCATGAGCATCTGCTTTGAGGCGGAGGAGAACTTGTAGCCCTGGAAGTTGCTGAACTCGGCCCGGCCGGTGTCGGCCTGCAGCTCCTCCACGATGGGGTCGCCGACGCCGGTGCTGTCGATCAGCGTGGGGACGTTCCCGCAGATCAGGCGGACGTGCCGGATGGTGTCCCGCCACGGCTTCTGGAACCGCTCGTGCAGGCAGGTGCGGCCGGCAGCATCCAGACCGGTGATCACCGTCCAGTCCACCGACTTTGCCAAGTCCACCCCGTAGGCGACCGGCGGCATGGTGCTGAGTGGCGCGACCTGGTTGCCGATGTGGCGGATGCCAAAGGGGTTGCCGCCGTCGTCGGATGGCTCGCACAGGTACAGCTCCCGGAACACGTTCTCCGGCAGGGTCCGCCGGGCGTCGTCCAGCTCGGCCTGCGGGAACACCCCGGCGGCGACGGCATCGAGGGCGGTGATCTTGTGGTAGGAGTGGCCCGGCTCCCCCGCCTCGGCCTTGCGTGACCCCTTGTAGAACCAGTTCCCCCGGCCCTTCACGTTGCCGATGAGGCGGATCGGCCCCTGCGTGGCGGTCAGGGTCGAGCGGAGGGCGTAGAACGCCTCTTGACGGACCCGGCTGGCCTCATCGAGAACCGCGGCCCACACGTCCTCCCCATACAGCAAGTCCGGCTTCTCGCCGGTCTTGAAGCGCATTACAGCGCCGTTCAGGGTGTTGGTCAGGGTGGAGTCGGTATCGTTCGACCGGAGCAGGCCCGCCGGTGCCCCACGCTTGATCCGGCCGTAGGCGATCTTGGCGGTGCCGGTGGCCGGTGCAACCCACCAAAACTCCCGGCCGTGCTTACCCTTGATCAGCGACTGTTCGAACAGCCAGGCCATGCACGAGACGGTCTTGCCGCTCTTCGTGCTGCCTTCGATCCAGGAGTATCGGCTGTCGTTGAAGAACGCCTGAGACTGCTTGGCGTAGAGCTTAGGCCGCTGGTAGGTGTACTCTTTCACTCACCGTGGGTTAGGAATTGTCGATCTTGATGGTGAAGGTTGGCGGTGCTGACGGGTCGGACGAGTGGTTGTGATCCACCTTGTCACGCCATTCCTTCGGCCGCCGGTTCTTGAGCCAGAAGATGCCAGCTACAGTATCAGGTGGCGCCGCCTTCTTTAGGTCTACGATCTCGACACGCTCTTCCTCGTGAACCTTCTTGCCGTTCTCATACTCAGTGACTTTGAGCTTCACTTCTTTCTGCTCAATCCACTCCGCACCCAAAGCCCTTTGCAGCAGACTATCTGCAACTTTCGTGTCGGTTTTGAGCCTGCCCCTTTTTATGGCCTCAAAAAATTCGGGATGAGCTTTCTTCCAATTGTTGATCGTCTGCTCGGTTTTGTCGAAGAACGTGGCTAACTGGTCGTCTGTAGCACCTAGGGCGCAAAGCATTTCGACCTGATCGTTGAACTCAGGTTTGAAATCGGTCGGGCGTCCAGCGGGCATTCTCTAATGTTGATCGACTGCTAATATTTGTAAACGCCTTTTGTCTTTGTTATTTTCTTCACAAGCTTTGCGATGTGGCTTTTCCCCTCGCCGAATATTTCCTTCAGCGCGTCCTCATAGACGGCAAATGCATCTAACAATGGTTCACTGTTCGCACCTTGGTGGGTTCCAAGGTTGCCAATGATGCGTAGTGCATGAAGGCTACCCTTGAATCCCGGCTTTACCGACTCAAACGCGTTGATTCGATTGTTGAGACTGAACGGCACACGCTTTCCATTAACGACCTGAGTTTTTTTGATCTTAAAGTGATCCAGCAACCGCTCAGCACTGGTTCTGAGGCGTCCAGCACTCGCTCCTGGGTCTGCCCAATAGATCTGGAAGGCTAGTTTAAGTTCTTTCTTTACGGCATCTGGGGATTTTTTAGGGATCTGAATCATGGGTGGAGCAGGATACATAGACTTTGGTGCTAAGAAGTCTGAAAGCTGCCAACCATACTCATCATCTTGAATTTGATCATATTCAACTTGCCCAGTTACAGTTACGATTTCGCCGCAAGTTGTATCGTCGCACTGAAGTAAAAGACAGAACTTTTGATCTCTATGATCCCAGTCAGAATTTTCATCTCGCATCCATATTTTAGAGTGCAAAGTTTCAACAACTTGCAATGATCCTTGAACTACGCGCACGGTCCCATGGGTACAACGTGGACATGGGAAGCCTGGCACGCTGGACTGAAGAAACTTGTCACCCCATAAATCACGACGCAACTCTCGATTCCTTCTATTTGCGCTTCGGCTCAGTCCACAATCCTCTACCCTGCCGTCGCATCCAGTCTGGGTCAATTCGCTCCCTTGGCGTGGGTATAGCCCGCTTCTGCAATGCGACTTTGAACTCACTCACCGCTTCGTCATGGACTAGTGCATTCAGCTGCATCTTAAATAGCTGCACGTCTCCAAAGTAATTCGGATACGCCTTCGTAAGATTATCCATCTTGTCAGCTTCAACGAGCACGACGTTCGATTTTTCGAGTCCGCTGATGTTATCTGGTTTCTCGGCGGCTTCATAGCTCGTGAAGGCGTACCTCGATTTATAATGTGGAGTGACAAAAACCTGTTTCGACTCGTTGTCGTAACGAAGCAAATAGTAAGATGGCTTTTGATCGTAGCCGACGGCATCCTGAGACCAGAAAACAGCTGTGCTAAGGTTGTCGAGCACTTTCACGGCTCCAAGTTCAGCGTTCAACTCCTTCAGCTCCCGGATGCGTTCCACCCGTCCCGGCATGCCCTTTGCCGGATCGCAGCCTTCCGCTTCAGCGAACTCAGCCGACACAAGCGCAAGGAGGCGCAGCCACTCCGCGCTTCCCTTCCCCGACTTCAGCTCGTCGCCGAGGAACATGCCGATCGCTTCGACCGCCGTTGCCCAGGAGTGCTGAAGGTCGGTCCGGATTTGCAGCTCGATCCGGCGCCCGTTGAACACGGTGGTGTCACCACGACCGACGTACTCGAATTTGAGGTGATGGCAGCGGTATCCGGTCGCCCTAGCGTCGTGGATGTAATCGTCTTCCGCCCAGAGATGATGGCGGAAGCGTCCCTTGATGGCAGCGATCAGCCTCTCGGCTTCGCCCATCGTGTGCATGATTGCGCGACAGCCACCGAGGTCTTGGAAATCTCCTAAGGTGAGGGGGCGTCGCCGACCGGACATCCGGCGGAGTTTGCCCCGGATGGCGTTCATCCGCTTCACTCGGGCTGCGGTGAACCCGTTCAGCTCCTGAATGCGGATGTGCGCGCGCATGGAGCCGTGCATGCTCTTCATCGGGTGGGCGTGAGAATCGCGCCAGTGGTTTGCGACGGTGAAGGCCCGCCGAATGCGGTCTTCGGTTTCAGGCGTCCACGTAAGGTCGCCGCCGATCACCTGGCTCGCTTCGCGCACATCATCGATGGAGTAAGCGAAAGGCTCGAAGTTCGGCATCCTTGTTGGTCCGTATCCCTGTTACGATTTCCCGCCGGTTATGATTCTCAACCCTGCCATTGCTGGTGGCAAGTCCGGCGGGGTCGTTGCACCGTCCAAATCCACAAACCGTGCGTGGCAGCGAGGATGGTACTGGTTGCCCCTGGCCCTGTGTGGCGCCGGGTACGGGCAGTCGAAGGCGATCCGCTCCAGCACGAGATGCAGCGGTGTCTCCGCCCCCAGCTTCTCGGCCAGCCGGGCGAGGCGGTAGGCGCCCTTCCGCTGCGGGCAGAGGTTACAGGCCACACGAACGACCACATAGGGGTACTGCGCCAGGCACGTCGGCCGGTCGGTCATTCGGCGACGGCAGCGCGGACGTAGCCGTAGGAGACGGCGCAGCGGACCTGTTCGAGCGCCTTCTCCGTGCGCAGGAGATCGGTGACGGCCCAGCGTAGGGCCTGCTCACTGTCCCCCTCTGCCGCCTCAAGGTAGGCGATGGCGGTCACGTCCTCGTCGGTCATGGCGGCCACTGCCGCCATCTGCTCCGCCGTCACCATGATTCGCCTCCAGCTCTGGAACGAAACAGGAACATAGGACTGCGGGGACAGAGTCAACGGTCAGCCTTTGGCAACCTTGGATTCTTATGACCTTGCACGATATAAAGCACAAAGCGCGAACGGAGGTGGTGTGTGGCACGGGATGCAGACGCGATACCCCCCAACGACAAAGGCCGAATCTGGGCTTCCCTCAGTCAAGCCTTGGGTGCAGAACTCCGTGAGCATCGTTCGATACAGGGCGTTTCGGGGTTAGATCACCCTGTTCAGGCAATCGCCGTAGATGACAAAAATTCTCGCGTTTTAGTATTTTCTGCGGAGCCAAATCCGCGCGTAGCTGCTTTGATGCAGGTAGATGTCCAGGCCGCTATGCCGGACTCAAAAGTTCTTGTTGCACGACCGATCGTATTTGATCTTGGAGTTATGTCGCGGCAAGTGTTCAAAAATGTCGATGATGCTCGTGTGGACATAGCCTCCTTTGTTCGCAAGATGGAAAGGCTAAGCAGAATCAATCAGTCGAAGAAAGGGAAGGCCCGAGCTGAGAAGCAAATGGAGGAGTTGTTAACCCCAGCGGCACACGTTTTTGCAAACGTGGCCCTGCCTGCTTTGTCTCAAATCGTTGACGTTCTGCAGCAATTTGCGCACTTGGACTGGCCGACGATCCTCAATTCCCTGCAAGTCGATCCGAAAAATCCAGTCGTCTCTTTTGCTGCTTTGATGGAAATTGATAACCTGGCGATTGATCGACAACATGGAGTTTGCCCGCTGCCTTTGTACGAGTTCAAGGAAGCGGATTGGGAGTTGATGGCCTCAGGTGGTCGGATCGAAGACGTGCAGGAGCGGCTGAAGCAGCTCGACATCTACCAGTATTTTTTCCCGTCGCCGGACCAGATCGTGCTTGGTTCGGTCGAACACGGCATTACACAGCGTAATGAGATCGTTACAACGGTCAAGAAAGCGCCAGAACTTGGTCACCCCCTTGGGGACTCGGAATTGGTTCCGAACATGACCAACATTCCCGACATCATTGAAGCCCTGGCCGACCGAGGGTACGTCGCCGAGGGAGAGCATGCGTTGACCGTTACGGCCAAGGGCACCACCGCACGCTCTAGCATCAAATTCCGACCCCGAGAGAGCCTACTGGTAAAGCTATTCAACCGGTTCTCCGTGAAGGTCGATGCTACCATCAACTCGAAAGACTTTTTCAAGCCGTAATGCACGCGGCCAAGAGTGGTAGGATGGACAGCAGGCACATAGCACCCATCCAGCCTAAAATGCCGACGCTGACGGTCAGCCAGGCGAGGCCGAGTAGGAGCCAGACCATCACACACCTGCAGCTGCCAGATCAGCCAGCTTCCTGAGGCCGTCCCGGCACAGCCAGCGGACCTTGATGCGCTTCCCTGTCCCCGTCGCCACCCACTCGGACCGGACCGTGATGCCAGAGCGCCGCAGGGCGGTCTCCGCCGCGAGGAGGACGCGACCGGCCTGGACCGACATGTTGCCGGCCGCCGTCAGCTCGGCATGGGCACTGAGGGAAGAGACGCGCTCGCCGCGTGCGAACTTCCGGATCAGGACGGACACTTGGCCGTCCAGGTGCTCCGGCCGCAGGTAGTACTCCGCGCTGCGGGTGGACATGTGGGAGCGACGCGCCACCGGGTAGCAGATTGCACCTCCGCCTGTGGCCGAGTGCAGGTTCTCTGATTTTGGCTCACGCTTCCAGCGGAAGCATGGTGGGAACAGATCGGAGAGGGAGAACATCAGCGACTCTCCCCCTTCAGTCCCTGGCCTTCTGTCCAATCGACCTTTACACAGGCGATGCGTTTCTGATCCTTGTCAACAAAGACGTCAGCGGCGTTTCGGCTTGGGTGTACAGTTGAATTTTCATACTCATAGACGTTCATCCAGCACTCGCCGCTCTGTGGCTCTTTCTTCTCCGGCTGCGACTGCATCATCTCGCGGACGATCTCACGCACTCGGTTTTCCGTCAGCGCCGGGGCGGTAGGTTCATCGGCAAAAGCTACAATGTCACCATCAAACGGCTGACACAAATCCATGACTTTCCCGTGCTGCGTCCAAGACAAATCACCAGGTCCATCAAAAATATAGGGTGTAATAGTGCTGGCATCAAAACCTTCGATCTTTACGCTGCGTCCATCTCGCAGTAGTACCTCACGCCCAACATCCCCTTCCGTAATCGTAATGCTCACATTCCTGCCTCCCATTACACAGAATACGCCAGCAGCAGGCCGACGAGGTTATAGCCAGCCACGCCGATGCCGTAGAGCGCCGCGCTGATGATGGCAGCGCCGGTTAGCACCACGCCCGGATGAACGTCGTTCGTTTGCTCAGTCGCCGGGTGAGTGGCGTGAGAAGTAATGAGGTCCATGTTGTTGTCTCTTTCCTTGGTTGTAAGTGCAGGTTGAGACAGGTTCCGTCAGGCGTCAATATATTATTTCATATTTATTTCACTTTTATTTGTTGACGGGTCAGTTCGACTCCAGCATTATCTTTCCACCAAGGAAAGAGAAACGACATGGGAGACCAGAACATTCAGCTTGGTGACGACAACGGACCAAGCCCCGACGACTACCGGAGCATGATCGCGGACCTGGATATGGACCGTCGCTGCCCGGACATGACTGATGCCGAGATCGACGCCATGGCGGCGGTCTACGGCCAATAAAACAGGAGGAAATAATGTATGAAACCACTCAAATCTTCCGGAGGATTCCAGCAACCACCGGCAGGACCGCACCCTGCAATTCTGTTCGCCATCATTGATCTTGGCACTCAGGAAGGCACGCATAAGGGGAAAGTTACGAAGCGTCGGAAAATCCTCATGCGGTGGGAGTTGCACGGCGAAGGCTGTGAAATGGATGATGGCAAACCGATGTCGCAGGCCGAGCGGTTTACGCTCAGCTCCCACCAAAAGGGCAACCTCCGCAAATTCATGGAGGCGTGGCGGTCGAAAGCGTTCACGGACGACGAGTTCGAAAACTTCGACCTCCGCAACATGTTGGGCAAACCGTGCATCCTCACACTTACCGAGGATGGCGATTACATGAACGTCAATGGAATTACGAAGCTAATGGCGGGCATGACGACCCCCGAGCAAGTTAACCCGAGCTTGTATTTCTCGCTGGCACCGGGCGAATTCGAGCCGCACGTTTTTGACGGCCTGTCGGATAAACTGAAAGAGTTGATCAGGAAGTCGCCTGAGTATGTCGCAGCGACGCACCCCATGGGGACGGAGGGTGTAGGCGGGTCGCCGATGAATATCAGCACTGACGCGCCGTTCGATGACGATATCCCCTTCTGATGCTGACGCCTGAGACCGAACAGGCCCTGACCAAAGCCCTTGAGCGGCGCAATGCCGCTCAACAGGTTTGGGTGCAGGCCAAGAATGCCGAGGCGGAAGCCTTCCAGGCGTTTCGGGCGGCCGAGGAGGATTTCGCGCGCCGACAGTACGCCGTTGCCGGCCCGCTCCTCTACCTCGCAGGGCACCAGTGCCGAGCCGAGATGCGCCACGTCTACACCGCGGTGATCACCCCGATCAGCCAGGACAACAACGATATGAAAACAGGACGATGATCGCAGTTACAAAGAAACAACTGATCAAGGGGCGCGGCCGGCGCCCCATCTATCCATTCCGGGACATGAAAGAAGTTGGTGACTGCTTCGAGATCGACTGCACCGGCATGAGCCGGGAGGAAAAGACCAGGAAGGCCAATATCCTATCGACGCTTTGTGGCCATTATGGCCGTCTCCTTGGGCGGACCTTCGCCAGCGAGATCACCGGCGACGTGGTAACGGTGCAGCTCGTTTCCAGATAATCGCGCGCTCAGGTCTCGCTGAGCATCTTCTCGATCATCTCCATATCTCGCCGACGTACTTTCCGCACTTTGTGGTTCGTGCCGAACTTCTCAGACATCGGCAAGGCAGGATCAGCAGACATATGCTTCTGTACAAAGTCGATGGCGTGATCAGTTGCCCCATAAACGAATTTGTTGGCGCGGGCCGTCACCGCGAGATTGACACGCTGGACTAGCTCATTCGGTGTCAGCATCATAAGGCGGTCGGCTGTTGCATGCGTGTTGACCGCATAAAAGATGCGTTTTGGTCCAATCGGCACAATAAGGTAGCTGTCTTCCTTGGCAAACCCTTCAGTAACCAGTGGTCGATCAGAGGTAAGGAGCGCTGGTGCGGTGAAGGGCATTTCAAAGTGGCCCCACTTCATGCGGAAAATGTGCTTGGAAGTGCGCTCTGCTGACAGGGAAGAAACAAAGGCTTTCATCGCCTGAAGCTCGACGATGACTTCAGGGGTTGCAGCTAGGTATTTAGCAAAGGTAGGCGGATCGGACTCCCTGCGCTGCATCTGGTATTTGCGTTCATATTTTTTGTTCGAAAGCCGCCAGTGTCGCGCGTATGCGTCTTTCATGCTGCGCAGCTCTTCCGGATTGCGCATGAGCATCGATACCAAGAATTGTGTCCAGGCCATACGGTCCCGCGCATCCCGCGGCCCATGTCCGGCGTGGAGATCTTCCAGCACATCGGCGGCGCGCGTATCGACCGGGCGGAAGATGTTTTCTTCAACCTGCTGCGCGAGTTCGGGTGGCAGACCACGCAATTCGTAGAGCCGGTCCACATATCCGGTGCCGGAAGGATGGGTTCGCCGCGGTTTTACCTTGTCGCCATATGGACGGCTGAACTCCACGATCCTGTCACCCCCAAGAAGCCAACGTTTTAGGTAAAATACCGGGACGTAATGATGTCTGATAGATACTTGTTTTGTAGGCATGACAACATATCTAGCTCATCGTATGCAGCCCCTGCTACTAGGACCGTATCCGATGACATAAGCGGACACGAACGCGACTTTAGAGCCACCTCAAACCAATTTCCAGGGGAGATGTCTGAGAGACTGGCGGAAGAAGTCGATCCGCGATACCAGAGGAAGCACGCACGCTCTGGTAGGGTTCGCTGTGACCATATTTCAGTCCGCTCAATCAATAACTACAGGTCTAAGCCTCGTAGCTTTCGCGCTTGCCATTGCTTTGATGGTGTATCGCGCGCGCTCGCGAAGCGCGATAAAAATTATCGAAACAACACCTGAGACTGATCGGCTGCGAACTGTTGAGACCTTGGCAGAGTGGGTCAGGGTGGACTTGAAAGGATTGTCAGCGAAGCAAAGAGAAAATATTGTCTTAGAGCAGATAAGAAATAAAGCGAAGCGAGAGCTTATGCTTGCACTTCTTGCTGCATTCGCTGGTCTTTTGCTCGCGGCGGTAGCCCTGGCCTCTATCCTGTCGAGCCATTTTCGGCCAACCCTGGATGGGGAAACCAAATCTGTTGACAGTACGGATTTTACGTCGAAATGCATCGATAGGTCCAAAATCGGACAGCGCATGGAAGATCATCTCCAAGAGTCACAAGCGAAAATAGTAAAAGAGTACTCGGATTATTTTCGCGCTAGAATTGATAGGCTACGATATGCATGGAGCGGTGGGACCGCCGAAACGTTTTCAGATCCCAAGCGAGGCGTTCCCGTCAAAGATGTAGTTGCTGTCGGTGGGCGGCTCGTTATTAAGTATAGCTGGCAAGACGGAGTGGCGCAATTAGAGCCAATCTTTATGGGTGGATCATATCCTATAGCAACTTTTCAGGGATTCTGGCGGCAGAAAAACGGCATGGGTTGTCTAAACATTGGTTTCCCCTTGATCGAGAATGGCAAGTTTCTGACACCTATGTCTCACGATAAGCAGAAATCTAGCAATGATGAAGCCAATGAATGGTCGATCATTGCTTCAGGTTACTGGACTGAAACGCTTAAGCCAATCAGATCTCTTATCGCAGAAGATGCTAATTCTCTGAGCATGCACTGTAAGGGGTGCGACTAGAGATTCGCACCTCAACATATTGTATCATCCACCTGATCGTAGGTTTAATTTCTTAGTCGCGTGCTGCCGCTCCAGCTCCTTCAGCCAGGCTTCCAGCGCATCGAGCTTCTGAACGAGGAACACGCGGTCGGTCCGGTGACCAGCAAGGCGCTGCACCTCAGCGCGCAGGAGGCGGAGCGCGGTTTCGGTGGCCGCACTCATGCCCCACCCCGCGCTGCCATGTCGGCGTGGACCTTCCGCGCCCCGATCCGGGCAATGTCGGCGTAGTACTTCCGGGTCCGATCCTTCGCCTTGGCGAACCAGTCCGCGCAGTGGAGGTCCCACGCCGCCGGCTGCATCGCGCCGGCCTTCCACGCCCGCGCCAGCAGCCGGGTGTGCGTGTTCGGCGCCTTGGAGGAGTGGAACCGCTTTAGCATCGCGTCGATGCAGGCGGACACGTCCATCCGCAGCCAGCCGTCACGCAGCGGCTCCCGGAACAGCTGGTGGCAGTACCAAATGCCGCCGTTCAGCTCCGCATGTCGCCATTCCTCCGGGGTAGCATCCCTCTGGTCGCGCTCCCGCTCGCAGCCATTCTGGCGCAGCAGTTCGAGCACTTCCGCCTCCTGCGGCCACCGGGCGAACTTGGAAGTCCGCACCCAGACGCTCAGGACCATGGAGATGTCCCGCATCCCGTACTGACCGACCGAAGCGGCCCAGGATTCGGCGACGACAGCGAGCTGCTGACCGGGCTTGAGTTCTAGGGCACCGTACCGTTCCGTGAGGGCGATAAAGAGGTCGTTGATCTTTTCCTCTGAGGACATTGGGGCCGTCATGATGTTTTCTTTCTATGGGCAAAAAAGTCGTGGTTTTTGTAGTCGATGAGGGCAGGCGGGTTGCGCCAGATGCCGTCCTTCAGGAACTTGGACATGGCGGGAATGTACTGCCCCCCGTCTTTCTTCCAGGCCGTGGTGGCGGCGAAGGCTTTGACGGCCTGGATGATCTGGTCGGCGTAGAGGTGGCAGCCACCCTTCCGGCTCCAAAGGCGGAAGGCTTCGTCGGGATCGACGCGGTGGGGTGGCGCGACCTTCTTGAACTCCGTCACGAAGGCTTGGAATTTCTCATCGAAACACCACGCCTCCCCCTTGGGGGTTAGGGGGTATTGTTCCTTGGTCTGTTCAGATGGTCTGTTATGGGGGTCCGGCTGCCGGACCACCCCTAGTCCGGCTCCCGGACTACCCTGGTCCGGCTCCCGGACTACCCCTGGTCCGTTTACCGGACCACCCACCGGCATTGCCGGCTGGTAGAGGTTGCTGGTGTGGCTGCCGTTCTCGCGGTCCCGGCTGGTGATCGTCAGATACCCCGCATCGGCGGCCTTCTGGACGTGGAGGATGACCGTGGACCGGCTCAGCCCAGTCTCCTCAGCGATGGTGGCGTAGGAAGGGAAGCAGCCGGAGCCATCGGCGGCCATGTGGGTGCCGATGGTCAGGCAGATGAGCCGGGTCGTCGGCTCCAGCTGAGACCGGATGATGGTGTGCTGCCACGAGAAGAAGGGGGAGGGGGCCATTACGCCTTCGCCTCCAGCAGCCTCACCGCCTCAGTGCCGATCAACGGCCTTCCGTTGTCGTCCAGCAGGTACGCGGCGAAAACGTGCCCGAACGACAGTGCGCCGGACTCCACGGCCGTCACGTTGCCCTTCACCCAATCGCGTATGATCGAGTCCGCGGCGAGTAGCCCTTTATCGAGGGCTGCTCGCTCCCACTGAGCCGCAGTGCCGCGGCGTCGGCTATTCCAAGGATTGGCCTTGAGGTAGAGCGCGGCCCACCCGCCAGCCGACACGCGGAACTCCACCGGGTGCCCGCGCCACCGGAACTGGAGCATGATGGTGTGGGTGGCGAAATCATCCATGAAGCCGATTTGGTCACAGCCGAACCGGCGCAAAATCTTTGTAGCTTCAGCGCGTGCGGATGCACCGCTCGTCGCATTTTCATATGGAAGACCCATACGCTCATACTTTCATTTATATACTCCACTCATGCAGCAAATGTTTTGGAGGGGCGCAGGCATGAGACTGCGCCCGTTAAAAGATGATGCATTCGGGGGAGTTTGCAGTCAAACACTTTAGGAAACCTTTGAAAGTGTATTTGAACGGCGCCATTGCAGTGCCCCAGCTTGACGGCTAGAAATCTAGGAGACTGCTTGGGCGAGCAAATTTATGCCGATTATCAAAAACTATGGGCTGCGGTGGGCACGCGAGAGCGTGAACTGGGGCGCACCAGGTCGGGCAGGAAGTCTGGACGGCAAGTTAGCCACACTGAAAAGTTCCGCAGTCATTGATTTTCGTGATCAGATCGGCATCTACGTGCTATACGAAGAAGGTTTTATACCAGTATACACTGGACAAGCTGGAGTAGGCACAGCGAGGCTTTTCGCTCGGCTTAAAAACCACCAGAACGATCACCTGCGTGACCGATGGAGCTATTTTTCTTGGTTCGGTTTTAGAGCTGTGACTGAAGCGGGCGAGTTATCCGAACGGCAAAATCCTGATGCAACTACGTCGCTGAAGTACTCTGAGGCTTTGTCGGAGATCGAAGGTATTCTCATCGAGGTCTTGGAACCTCGCTTGAATAAGCAAGGCGCCCGATGGCAGCAAAATGCCGAAGAGTATGTTCAGCAGCCAACAGATGAGCCATGGGACAAACTTGACGAATTGATGGAACAGGTCGCCTCTTTGCGCGACCAATTAGACAGCATAAGCAAAAAGCTGAAACCTTAATGCCATCCAAGAAAGGAAGCGCACCCAAACGCCTTCGAAAGCACCGTATTACACTGCTAAATACTTTGACGTATACTTATGTTTAGGTGACGCTACCGGTGCAGATTTTCTGCCCGGAGACACTGTTATGACCTTACGCGGTGAACGTCGCCGGAAAGCATCCTGGCCGCCACCGAATTTCTCAACTGCACTCACACGCCCCGAGATCGACACTGCTCCCGTGGCGCCGCCTCACTACCCTGTCTCCGAGATCGGAGACGCCTGCCCATGTTCAACCTGCTCCGCCGCCTGCGGTCAGCTCAGCCTCGAACTCACCCGGCTCACCCAAGCGGCGGTGACGCAGCGGCAGGGCAAGGAGTTCCCGTAACCCCGCCCGTAAGGCCGCCGGTTCAAAGCCTGTCCGGCTTCTGGATAGAGGTCGAACCTTTCCACCCGTACCGGCCCAAGCTCCACGGCCCGGCCGGGCTGGTTAAGTTCCTCAGCTATGAGGAAGCGTGGCGTATGGTTTGGGAGCAGCACTATGACCGCCTAATGCGCCGCGAGGCCATCCGGTTCTGAAAGGAGTTTGGCTTGCCAAAAGTCCTCTACTGCGACTCGGAATCGTTGGAAAACGACGAGGACGGTAAAAAGATAGGCGGCATTACCGTTGCCTACTTTGATGACGGAACCGAGGAGGTTGTGCACACACGGGAACGCATGCGCGAACTCTGGTATCTTTTCGTATCTCAGAAAGCGAGGTGATCCGTCTGCCCGGCGCAGGCTAACGCGCCCAACCAGTCCGAAACCCTAACCCATTGGCTCGCTTCGGCGGGCCTTTTCTTTTGGAGGAACCGATGTGGAAGGGTTTCTGGAAAAGTCTGCTGGCGCACCTGTTCGAGGACGAGGTTCCAGCGTGGATGGCGTACATGATGATGTTGTTCGGCATCATCCTTACCTTTGCGGTCTTTCGCGCCGTCAGACCGCTGCTGATCGAAAGGCTCAGCCACTGATCCCTTCCCGCTTCGGCGGGACTTTTTGTAGCACGGCTCTCCAAAGCCTCAAGGCACGCTGGCGCTCTCCGGCCTTGACCCTTTTCCGTTCCGGGCAAAGGGGCTGCCATTGGACCGACGCTGCGCGCGGTCGCCTCTCCCGCCTCTCAACGCCCCCACACACCATCTGCCGTCGCCGTCCTTTTCCCTGCCCAATGGCCGGGATGGAGGACCGCCATGAACGACCGCATTGAATACCGGCCTATGCAGCACGCCGAGGAGCCGGAGGAGCCGCCCCGCATCGTGCCGCCTAGCGCCCGCTACGCCGCCACGGTCATAGCCTCCGCCCTGTCCGGCTCCCTGCTCACCTGGTTGCTGTCCTCGGCCGCACCGGTGCGCGTGGAAACACGGGAAGTGCCAGTGGTCCGGGAGGTCGTGAAAGAGGTTCCTGTGATCAAGGAAGTGGTGCGCGAGGTGCCCAAGGAAGTGCCGGTCGTGCAGACGGTCAAGGAGTACGTCCCGTTGCCCACCACGGACAAGCTGGTGGAAAAGACCGTGGAGAAGTGCGTGCCGGTGCAGACGAACGTGGTCCGGCAGGTGGCGGCACCGAAACCTAAGCCGAAACCCCGCCCGGCGATGAGGGTGGAGGAGATGTTCCGGCCAGACCCGAACGTGCCAGAGGCGGGCTACTACACCCGGCCCGTCTACCGCTACTGAAACAGAGAAGGCCCCGCGAGGGGCCTTTTCCATATCGTCTGAGATGATCTTTCTTGGTTGGAACTTTATCTTATCACGCTTCAGCATCCACAAGAAAGGCCTCTTTCGGCAGGTTCATTTCCGCCATTTCTTCCACCAACCATGCCGCCGGGCGTCCGCCTGTGCCGCAGGTCAGGTTCGAGTCCTTCTTGGACTTATAGACCTTACCGGAAGGGGTCTTGCCGGTTCGGCGCTTGCGCTCGCCAGCGTGACTGGGCGCGCTCGCTTCAGGCCGACCCGTTAGGGCCAGCAGTTCCGCCTTTTCGGCTTCAATATCAGCCAGCCGGGCTTTAACCGCCTCATCCATGTCCGCCTTGCAGGCCGCGAGAACGGCTTTCTTCTGGTCGAACGGCAATGCCTTGAAGTGGTCGAGGAAAGCAGCGGTATCGTCTGTGGGTTCGATTCGGGTGCCCATGGCATGCTCCGGGAAAAGGGAAGGGACAAAGAAACTAAAGCATGGCGCTTTGTGAAAGAAAAGCTATTTTTGAGCGTAAATCAGTTGACAGGTCTTTATTCCTGCGCAAGAATCAAATGCATAAAGAAAGAGAAGGTAATGCAATCGACTTATTCCCTTGGCGCCGATCACCCCAACAACCCGCTGGATTACAGCGAGCCGTCAGAGTTTCGTTATCGTATTGAAAGTGACGACCTGCCGGAAAGCGCAGAAAAGTTCTGCACCAGCCGCCTGTTCACCGACAGCTACATGGAAACCGAGAAAGAAGCGCAAAGCACGGCACAGGTCATTGCCGACGCTATTGGCGAGCCGGTTTCCTATCAGCGGTGGACGCTGGATGGCTGGGGCATGCCGCGTGAGATTTTTGACAAAGTGGAGGTAAAGCCGAGTGCCTAAAGGGGGACAACGACCAAATTCCGGAAGAAAGAAAGGTAGCGGGAAGTACGGAGAGCCAACGGAAAACCGCCGTATACCACTAAGTCTTTTGCCGGAAACAGATGAAAAATTGCGGCTTGCCGAAATAGCGGCCAGCAAGAAACCCAATGAGGAAGAAATGAGTGAAACTGCCTGAGAAATACCGTGGGGCTACCGAGGGGCCGTGGGTACAGCAAGGGTTCTATGGAACCACTGACCACCTTCAGGTGAACGGCGCGAACGGAAAGTTCGTTGCTATCGTTCGAGCGGAACGTGTTGAACACCATAACACGCCAAACGGACGTCTAGAAACGGATTATGTTAGGTCTGCAGAACAGTTTGCAAATGAGAGAATCATTCGTGACGCTTGGTCCAACGCAGTTCGGGTGAACGAGTTGGAAGAAATTCTGGCAGGCACTCGAACGACGGTCGACTGGTCACACGAGATTAACCAGACGTTTTTTGCGAGGTTGGCCGACGAGGCTGGGAATTTTGAATGGCGAGCAAACCTTTGCCGCGAAGATTTTCAGCGTAAGTTTTCTGATTTGCTAAACGATTACTTTCAGGCACGGCAGGCCCTTGCGGGCCACCAAAGCCAGGAACCCCGCGCCGACGAAAGCGCGGCGCGATGACGGCCCGCAATCTTTTGCACAGGAGCAAGTTGGACACATTCGCCGCTTGGTGTGTCCAGCAAGGTCATGCCGTTGAGCGAAACGCGGCGGACTTTGAAGTGTTGCGCGTCCGAATGGCTGGTGTGGCGGTTCCTGTCCGTGTGTATGACCGACATCAAGGTGACCACCTAACTGTACAAGCCGATGGCGAAAAGCTGGTCCGTAAGTGGCTTAAGGTGCGGTGATTGGCCGGGGCGTCGTCGCGCCCCCCACTCCTTCCGACAGCGCGTCGGCCATCGTGAGTGCCCAGAGCGGCCATGGAGGTTAGCGCCAGAGCCTGTCATCCGGCGCGAAAAATTTTGGTCAGCACTGTCTTGCGGCGCAAACAGGAAATCGTCATACGGCGCCCCCCACGGATTTGGAGGCCATCATGACTGAACCACCGAGCATGCGCCGCGGAGGACGCCTGCACCGCGATAAAGACGGGTTTGATGTTGGGACTTACCGTGTCCAAGACGACAAGCTCTCGATTCGTGTCCACCGCGAACGGGGTGATGTCGAGTGGGGCATTATGGAACGGCAGGATGACGGCCAATTCGTTTTCCGTAGCCTTCACCATGAGACTGCTGATGCCGATGGAATCGTTGGCGACGAACTGACGGTAGTTTCACGCGTCGTCGCAGCAACCGGCGGCTCGCCGCTGTCCAAAGTCTAATCGGCCGCACGGACACCGGAACGCTGGCAAGTGACTGGCAAGTTACCGCCTGCCTCCCTCTGATTCGCGGTGCCCCCACTTGCCACCCCGTGCCCTGCTAAATCGTTGGCAGGGCTACGTTTCCGCCGGACCGCCTTGCTTCACACGCGAAGGGTCACAGGTTCGATCCCTGTCGCGCCCACCACGCCCTCTTCTCGAAAAATCATCCCTGCAATCGCCGGCATGCGCTCGGCTTTCGGGCGGTCCGCACCGATCGGGTACTTTTGCCTGACCGAATGCCATTGACCGGGCATCGAGCCCGCGGGGACAGTGGGGTCTTCCCGCCGACCGTTCCTCAGGGATCGCCGATGACGCTCCGCCGTGCCGCCCCTTCGTCGCTTGCACGCCATCGCCTGTACCGGGCAGCTGCCTTGATCATGGCCTGCGGTCTGCTCGGAGGCCTAACGGGGGTCGCGGAGGCGCGGCTGTCGGTGACCGACAAGCTCAGCACCTATCGCCGCGCATCGAGCCAGGAACGAATCGACCTCGCCAATCGCCTTGCCAAGTCGTTCTCGTCGCTGTCACCGCGGCTCGACCGCGACTACTTCATCCGCTGCCTGGAGGAGACGGTGAATATCGGCGACCCGCGCGATCTGGAACTCGACGCGGCGGTGCGGCTGTGCGTGGCGGCGGTGCCGGAATAGGGCACCAAGACGCGTTCAGCGGTCAGGCCCGGCCTCCGGCAGGACCACATCCTCGCCGCGGGCCCAGGCTTCGAGCCACGCATCGACATCGGCGTCAGCGATCACACGGCCGGCTTCTAGATCGGCCTCGGCGACCGCCAGCATTGACGCCTCGATGTCGAGACGCCGCGGCTCCGCTTCGCGACCGTGCTGGAAACCCATCGTCACCACGGCTGCTCTTGCTTACGCAGGGGAGGGCGCACAATGCAGAAGCGCGAAGCCCGGCACTCGGCCGGGCTTCCGTCGAACAGCCCGCTTACAGCGGGATGTTGTCGTGCTTCTTCCAGGGCTGCTCCATCTCCTTGGTGCGCAGCATGCCCAGCGCCCGCGCGATGCGCTTGCGGGTGGAGTGGGGCATGATCACCTCGTCGATGTAGCCGCGCTCGGCCGCCACGAACGGCGAGAGGAAGCGGTCCTCGTACTCCTTGGTGCGCTCGGCGATCTTCTCCTGATCGCCGAGTTCACTGCGGAAGATGATCTCGACCGCGCCCTTGGCGCCCATCACGGCGATCTGCGCGGTGGGCCACGCGTAGTTGAGGTCGGCGCCGACGTGCTTCGACGCCATGACGTCGTAGGCGCCGCCGAAGGCCTTTCGGGTGATGATGGTGACGAGCGGCACCGTCGCCTGAGTGTAAGCGAACAAGAGCTTGGCGCCGTGCTTGATCAGGCCGCCGTATTCCTGCGCGGTGCCCGGCAGGAAGCCCGGCACGTCGACGAAGGTGACGATCGGGATCGAGAACGAATCGCAGAAGCGCACGAAGCGGGCGGCCTTGCGGGAGGCGTCCGAATCGAGCACACCGGCCAGCACCAGCGGCTGGTTGGCCACGAACCCGACGGTCCGCCCCTCGATGCGGCCGAAGCCGGTGATGATGTTGCGGGCGTAGGCCGCCTGGATCTCGAAGAAATCGCCCTCGTCCACCACGCGGCGGATCAGCTCGCCCATGTCGTAGGGCTTGTTCGGGTTGTCCGGGATCAGGGTGTCGAGCGACTTGTCGAGGCGCTCGACGTCGTCGAAGCTCTCGATCTCCGGCACGCCCTCGATGTTGTTGGCGGGCAGGAAATCGAGCAGGCGGCGGATCTGCAGGATCGCCTCGACGTCGTTCTCGAACGAGCCGTCGGCGATGGAGGATTTCGAGGTGTGGACCTTGGCGCCGCCGAGTTCCTCCGCCGTCACGACCTCGTTGGTGACGGTCTTCACCACGTCCGGGCCGGTGACGAACATATAGCTCGTGTCGCGCACCATGAAGATGAAGTCGGTCATGGCCGGCGAGTACACGTCGCCGCCCGCGCACGGGCCCATGATGACCGAGATCTGCGGGATGACGCCGGACGCCATCACGTTTCGGCGGAAGACCTCGCCGTAGCCGCCGAGCGCGGCCACGCCCTCCTGGATGCGGGCGCCGCCGGCGTCGAAGATGCCGATGATCGGGGCGCGCATCTTGAGCGCCATGTCCTGCACCTTGACCATCTTGGCCGCGTGCGCTTCCGAGAGCGAGCCGCCGAAGACGGTGAAGTCCTTCGAGAACAGGAACACGGTGCGGCCGTTGACGGTGCCCCAGCCGGTGACGACGCCGTCGCCGGAGATCTTCTGCTTCTCCATGCCGAAATCGGTGGAGCGGTGCTGCACGAACATATCGAACTCCTCGAACGACCCGTGGTCGAGCAGGAGTTCGATGCGCTCGCGCGCGGTGAGCTTGCCGCGCTTGTGCTGGGCCTCGAGCCGCTTCTCACCGCCACCGAGGCGGGCCTGGGCGCGACGTTCCTCAAGCTTCTCGAGAATGTCCTTCATGGTCCTGAGGGCCTCCCTGCGGGCGATTTGTCTTTTGAATGCAAGATGAAGCCGATGAGCTTGACCTTGCCTCGCTGAATCGCCCTTAGCACGCGGTCCTGTCGGCGGAAACGGGGCTTTCGGGTGGCTCGCGCGCCCGATGCCCGCTCTGCTTGGCGCGCACGGGCGGGGCGTGCGATGATTCCGGCGCATTCGCCCGAGGGTGGTGCATCGAGCGTCGAAGAGAGCCATCGATGAGCGCGTCCGCCGAGCCCCAGATATCCTACGTCGTGCTGTCGCCGGGCGATCCGGCGCCGTGGTTCGCGCAAGCCAGCACCGGCAACCCGCGCTACACGTTCGACACGGCCGCGGGCCGCTACATCGTGCTGGGCTTCTACGGCTCGGCCGGGAGCGAGGCGGGCCAGGCGGCGCTCGCCGGCATCGCCCGCAACCGGGCGCTGTTCGACGACGAGCGCGTCTCGTTCTTCGGCGTCAGCCTCGATCCGAGCGACCGCAGCGAGGGTCGCATCCGCGACGAGTTGCCGGGCCTGCGCCACTTCCTCGATTTCGACTGGCAGGTGTCGCGCCTCTACGGCGCCGTCCCGCGGGAGGCGCAGGCGGGTTCCGCGGTGGAAATCCGGCCGTTCTGGCTCGTGCTCGATCCGACGTTGCGGGTGCTGGCCCGCATTCCCTTCGCCCGCGACGGCAGCGACCGCGAGACGCTTTTCGCCGAACTCGCCCGCCTGCCGCCGCCGGACCGGTACGCCGGCTTCGAGGTGCCGCCGCCGATCCTCGTGCTGCCGAACGTGTTCGAGCCCGCCCTCTGCCGCGACCTGATCGGCCTCTACGAGCGCCAGGGCGGCGAGGAATCCGGCTTCATGCGCGAGGTCGACGGCAAGACCACGCTGGTCCACGACCACGCGCACAAGCGCCGCCGCGACGTGACGGTGGAGGACCCAGCCCTCGTCGGTGCGATCCAGGCCCGCATCCGGCGGCGCGTCGCGAGTGAAATCAAAAAGATATTCCACTTCGACGCGACGCGGATGGAGCGCTACATCGTCTCCTGCTACGCGGCCGAGGACGGCGGCCATTTCCGCGCCCACCGCGACAACACCACCCGCGGCACGGCGCACCGGCGCTTCGCCGTCTCGATCAACCTCAACGCAGAGTTCGAGGGCGGCGAGGTCAGCTTCCCGGAATACGGCCGGCGCAGCTTCAAGGCCCCGCCCGGCGGCGCGGTGATCTTCCCCTGCGCGCTGCTGCACGCGGTCTCGCGGGTGACGGCGGGCCGCCGCTTCGCCTTCCTGCCGTTCCTCTACGACGAGGCGGCGGCGAAGATGCGCGAGGCGAATGCCGGGTATCTGAACGAGGGGAGCGGGTATCGGGCGAATGCGAGCGCGCCGGCGGCCTAGGCCGCGAACTCATAACGATTGGCACGGTTGCCCACGCTGATCGTTGGTCCTCCAGCCATGGAGGATCGTGAATGGCACGGTTTGATCTGACGGACGCGGAGTGGGCAGCGATCGAGCCGGTTCTGCCGACGGACGTGCGTGGCAAAGAACGGGCGGACG